>CAZASC010000011.1:28654-72146 GCA_964487695.1 uncultured Victivallales bacterium | reverse complement strand
GAAGATATTGTGAATTTACGGGGAGCAAGATGAAAACCTGCTTGATTACACGATTGCTACGATTGAACCGGGGAAGCTGCTTGGGATTGCTTGCTGCGGTGATGG
This sequence comes from uncultured Victivallales bacterium, assembly GCA_964487695.1. Classification (GTDB taxonomy): domain Bacteria; phylum Verrucomicrobiota; class Kiritimatiellia; order UBA8416; family CAZASC01; genus CAZASC01. The sequence goes on along the minus strand of CAZASC010000011.1, from coordinate 72,041 downwards.
TGATGGCGAGCATAACGGCAGTCCAAGGGCAATACGAATATACGGTAAATGGTGATAATACTAACACGATTACCATCACGGGGTATACGGGGCCGGGTGGTGCTGTTGTCATTCCGAGCACGATTGATGGATTGACGATTACTGAAATAGGGCAGGATTGCTTGATCAATGGAGGGGCGTTCTATGAGTGCACAAACCTGACCAGCGTTACGATACCAACTACCGTTACACGCATCGGGGACTTTGCGTTCAGATTTTGCTATAGATTAGCCAGCGTCAAGATACCAGATACTGTCACACGCATTGGGAGCTATTCGTTCAGTGACTGTATCAGTCTTACTAACGTAATGATAGGCAATGGTGTAACGTCAATCGGGGGCTTAGCGTTCTATAACTGCCGTAAACTGACCAGAGTAACGATTCCTGACAGCGTTATAACGTTTGGCGGTGGTGTTTTCTGCAACTGTTCCCACCTGACCAACGTTACAATCGGCAACGGTGTAACCAACATAGAGTGCGGGCTGTTCGAACAGTGTATCAGCTTGACCAACATCAAAATCCCCGCAAGCGTTATTCGCATCGGAGACGATGGTTTTCGAACGTGCCCCAACCTCACCAGTGTCTATTTCAAAGGCAATCCTCCCAGTGTTTGCACGAATGCATTTGCTTATGGCACCACCAACGCAACCATCTACTATCTTCCCGGCACAACAGGCTGGAGCACGAATTTTGCTGGTCGTCCTACTAAATTAACATGTAATGGGGAGCCAACCGCATTGACACCAGAACAGGATGCTGAACTTGTGAGACAGGGCATTCTACCACCACTTGAAAACACGATGAACAGTAGCGATAAGGTATCGGCAACCATCCAAAGTTCATATGAAGGCCAGATACAACTTCGCTTTGTGAATAGTCCTGTGGAAGTTGAAAGGCAAAATTGATCGTCAGCGCCGGATGTGATGCAGCAACATTTTGAAGAAGCCGATTGTATCCTTGATAGGATTGATCTTGCTCTTCTCGCCGCGATAGATGGTTTTGATCGGAACCGACCCGATTTTGATTCCCCGGCGGGAAAGCAAAAGCAGGATTTCCGATTCTGCGGCGAAGCGCTCGGCTTGCACAGCCAGGCCAGACAGCACATCGCACTTAAAGAGCCGAAACCCCGATTGCGTATCCGGAACGACCTGGCGCATCTTCCGGCTGAGCAGCCAGCTCATGAATCGGTTCGTAAGTCGTCGCACAATGGGCATTGCGCGCGGATCGTCCATCCGGTTGCCGATCAGGACCGGGGTTCCAGTTTTTGTGTATTCTGCGACAAAGCCCTGGATGTCCGATGGATCGTGTTGACCATCGCCATCCATGGTGATCAGGAATTCATAGCGATTCTCCAGCGCATACTTGAAGCCGGTATTAAGCGCCACGCCTTTCCCCATATTGACTGCATGTTTGACTACAACCGCGCCAGCGGCCCCAGCCTCCTTCGCCGTGTCATCCGGTGAGCCGTCGTCAATCACCACAACGTTTTCGCAGTGCCGTCGTATTCCCTCAACGACCGTGCCGATTCGGCCCTGCTCGCGGTAGGCCGGCACAATAACGCAGTATTTTTTCAAGTCTGTTGCCATGGTTTTCGCGCAGGCATTCAAACAAGCCTGTCAACTGCAAGTGAAGTTAGGGGTAATCCGGTCATATTTCAAGCGAAGCCTGCGGTGACACGTATACCTTCAGTCACTGGGTTGTAAGAGACGTTTTGTCTATAAGCTGGTACAGCCAACGCTACGAGCTGGCTGCACTATTTCACAAAGCCACCTCGTATCGCATATGCGTCAAGCTAACCCGGATTTCTCACCGGCCATGTAAAGCCGTGAGAAATTCGAGCTAAGTCGTTGCAGCTCTATTTGCCTTTTTTCAAGGCTTGCAAGCTTTGGTGCCCGTATCGCAGATGAAGATAGTTTGCGCATTTCGGCACAAGACTTTCACGCTGGATTGCCTTATCTGCGGCGTTGTCGCAAGAAGAGAAATAGCCAGGGATCTTCACGGATAAGTAGGGATCAGAAGATGTTTGAAGGCAATCCGTGTTTATCTGTGTAAATCTGTGGCAGGATTTCTTTTTCGCAACGTTTCTTTAAGGAGAAAGATGGTCGCGGCGCTAAGGCCACTCCCACATTGAGAGAAGGACAGTGCTAATCCGCCTTCGCAAGGCTGACATGGAGGGCGTCCCGACTCCAAACCTCAATTGAATTGTTTCTGCTAAGTCCTCTGTTTCATAAATCCTCTAACGTATCGAAAGGTGGACGCCGCACTCCGTAACTGAAGGGTTACGTTGACGCAACCTGATCATCTCAAGGCGACGGCGATGGCGGCGTCAGCATGTCCAGAGCTGATTTGTAATGAACCTAAAGAGAGCAGTTCAACTGCTTCGCAGTCGCCCTGCTCTTTGTTAACACATTGACAGCATGTATGCTGCGCCAAAGATAAAGCAATTGGCTGACTGCATCAAATGGGCACATAACTTCAACGACACGCAAGGGCTCAGAGGTTTGTAAATACTATACAAAAAAACAGTTCTAGCGCGCGCAGCGCGATTGAACTGCTCTTTCTAGGATAAAAGAGGATTGACGCGGCACTGCTATATGGTAGCTTATTGAACGTTCAGTAAATTATAAAAGTTGCAAATGACAAGAAATAATACCGTTGCTGATGTCAGAACCCGGCTGATCGAAATCGGCGGACGAACTTCCCAGGACCTCGGTTTGGGCCGGATTGTCGGGCAAATCGTTGTCTATCTCTACCTCAGGGACGGCGGCCGCTCGCTGGACGAGATTGGCGCGGACCTCGGACTAAGCAAAGCGGCAGTGAGCGTTGCCGCGCGGCAGCTGGAGAATCTCGGGGTACTGCGCCGCTCATGGAAGAAAGGCGACCGCAAGGCCTATTACAGGACAGCTGACAACATTGTCGCCGCATTGCAGCAGGGCCTGCTGGCATTTGTCGGGCAGAAGATCCAGGCAGTTGCGGCGGAGCTTGATTACGTGAACGAAACGCTCGAGAAGGAAATTGGGGATAAACCCTCTGACGCAGAGACCGAATTCGTGTACAACAGGGTGAAAAGGGCCAAGCAGCTGCACGACAAGGCGGCGAACCTGCTTGGCAGCCCGTTGATAAAATTCTTTATCCGGTCGTGATTCATACTGGGGTGGTTGATTGACTCAAGTTGAAAGGCAAATACTTAACAAATGGACGGCGACATGCCGTCCCTCCCAAAGCATTTACAGATTGGGAGGGCGCGCATGTTGCGCGCCTTGAGTCAAGCAGCCACCACTTAATTCGTTGGTAGCCAACATTGCGTAAGAGCTGCCGCATAATTGACGCGCACGGAGTGTCCCTGGCTATTATTCATGAAGAGAACATCAATGGCTGATGAGGTGCAACGATGAAAGTGGCGATTGTGACCGGATCGGGAGGTCTTGTCGGGGCCGAGACGGCGCGGTGGTATGCAGAAAAGGGATATCGCGTGGCCGGAATCGACAACGACATGAGGTCGAAGTTCTTCGGAGTCGGCGGCTCTACGAAATGGCAGACACAGGCGCTGAAAGATAAATATGCCGGCTATGAACACCACGAGACGGATATCCGCGACGCCGCGGGCGTGGAGAAAGTCTTCGCCAAGTATAGCTCGGACATCTGCCTGATCGTCCATACGGCGGCCCAACCTTCCCACGACTGGGCCGCATCTGATCCGACGACGGACTTTACCGTAAACGCAAACGGCACGCTGACCCTTCTGGAAGCGACGCGCAAGTTTGCCCCGCGGGCGACATTCATATACACGTCCACCAACAAGGTCTACGGAGACACGCCCAATCGCCTGCCCCTTGTCGAGAAAGAGACGCGCTGGGAACTCGACCCGTCGCATCCTTACGCGGAGCATGGAATTGACGAGACGATGTCCATTGACCAGACAAAGCACAGTCTCTTCGGAGCCTCAAAGGCTGCCGCAGATGTACTGGCACAGGAATACGGGCGATACTTTGGCATGAATACAGCTGTATTTCGAGGCGGCTGTCTCACTGGACCGGGCCACTCCGGAGTTGAGCTGCACGGATTCCTTTCTTATCTGATGAAATGCGCCGTGTCCGGAACAGAATACCGGATTTTCGGATACAAAGGAAAACAGGTCAGGGACAATATTCACAGCCGGGATCTTATCCGCGCATTCGACGCATTTCATGAAGCTCCGCGCCCGGGCGAGGTATACAACATGGGTGGCGGACGTTTCAGCAATTGCTCGGTCCTGGAGGCAATCCGCGTTTGTGAGGAAATCACGGGCAGAAGGATGAAAACTCAATATGTGGACCAAAACCGGATTGGCGATCACATCTGGTGGATAAGCGATGTGCGCAAGTTTCAATCCCATTATCCCGGATGGAAACTGACCTGCGATGTGCCGGCGATCCTGCGCGAGATATACAAGGGTTGTTCGGCGCAATGAGCGGAAGCGAGGCACAGGTTTATCGCACTAGAATCCGCGCCGACCAGCCTTGGTGGAAAATTGACTGGCACGAAATCCTGGAATATCGCGACCTGATATGGCTTCTCGTTCAACGCGACTTCGCATCGGTATACAAGCAAACTGTACTTGGACCGCTGTGGTTCGTCGTTCAGCCGCTTGCCACAACGGTGGTTTTCACGGTCGTTTTCGGACGAATTGCACAGATTGGTACTGATGGCATTCCGCCATTTGTTTTTTACATGAGCGGGACAGTATTATGGAATTATTTTGCGGGTTGCATGAATGGGGCGTCCAATAGCCTCATTGGAAACGCCAGTTTGTTTCAAAAAGTTTACTTCCCCCGTTTGATAATTTCAATCTCCCAGGTTTTCAGTCAACTGCTGTACTTTCTTTTCAACATGGCAGTCTTCCTGAGTTTCTATTTTTATTACCTCTTTCTTACGGACGCCAGGATTCATCCGTCATGGTGGATTCTTGCTCTTCCATTGCTAGTCGCTCAGTCGGCCATCGTTGGGACCGGCGTAGGACTCTGGCTGTCTGCCCTGACCGTCAAGTACAGGGACTTGCGATTCATGATGGCATTCCTGACCCAGCTTTGGATGTATGCGACTCCCATCATCTATCCTGCGAGTAAGATCCCTGAGCGCTGGAGATGGTGGATTTCCTTGAATCCCATGGCTTCGGTCGTGGAGTTCAATCGTTTTGCCTTTTTTGGTGTGGCAAGCCTGACCAAGTCGGAGTTTCTTTGCGGAGTCGCTTCGGGAATATTTCTTCTTGTGACCGGAGTGCTGGTGTTCAACAGAGTGCAGAGGAACTTTGTCGATACGGTATAGCACGATTTGGCGCAGCAGCCCCCCAGATATTGCACCAGCCTGAAACATGTCCGAGCCAGCCATAATAGTTCGCAATCTCTCCAAGCGATATCGTCTTGGCGTCATTGGACGCAACACATTGCGAGACGAGATGATCTACCGGTGGCACAAGGTGTTGGGACGAGACCCGGCGCAACACATGGGCAAGGTCACGACTAGAAAACCGGTTCCTGTTGCTGCGACTGCAGCTGAAGACGATCCTAATTCATTCTGGGCAATCAGAGACGTTTCTTTTGAAATACAACATGGCGAAGTGATCGGCATCGTCGGCCGCAACGGAGCGGGAAAATCCACGCTCTTGAAAATTCTGACCCGCATCACTCAACCCACGTCCGGCGAGGCTGACATCAACGGAAGGGTCGGCTCTTTGCTGGAAGTCGGCACTGGTTTCCACCCTGAATTCACGGGACGCGAGAACATTTATATGAACGGTACGATTCTCGGCATGAAGAAGAGAGAGATTGACCGCAGATTCGACGAAATCGTGGCGTTCGCCGAGATTGAGCAATTTCTGGATACGCCGGTCAAACGCTACTCCAGCGGCATGTATGTCCGGCTCGCCTTTGCAGTCGCCGCGCATCTCGAGTCGGAAATTCTTCTGGTGGACGAAGTGTTGGCGGTGGGCGATACGTCATTTCAGAAAAAATGCCTGGGAAAAATGGGGGAAGTGGCCCGCAAGGGGCGCACCGTTCTCTTTGTCAGTCATAACATGGCTGCCATCCGGAACCTCTGCCAGAAGACGATCCTTGTTGTTGACGGTCGAACGACAGGTCCCCTGGAAACAACAGAGGCAATGCGCAAGTATCTTAGAGGTGCTTTAAAAGAGACTGGACAGTGGATCAACCCGATGGCACACGAGCCGGGACGACGCACTATTGAAAAAATTGAAATTTCCCAGCACGGAAACGTGGCTCGTGAAACCCTCATATCCGAACCAATTACCTTTAGCTTCGTCCTTAGCGACACCGCAAGACAACAGCCCTGCCTGGTTGGCTTGATGATTACCAACTCTGAAGGAGTCATCGTGCATCATTCGCTTGATATTTACGATCCCACTTCCGAGAAGACATTGTCCACTGGAAATCGGGAAGCCGTGATTCCTCCACATGCTTTAGCTCCGGGCGAATATACTTTGAGCTGCAGCCTGGGGCATCCCCAGGAATCGGTGTGGGACAGTTTGCCGGAAGTTCTACGCTGGAACGTGATCGGCGATTGTCCGAGGATGATGCAATTTCCAGCGCATTTATGGAAAGGTGCAGCCGGCCCAGGCATGGTGACATGGACACATCTTCAAGACGATAATAAGTGAGATATTATGCGCTACACATTTACCCGTAACTTTTTGCATTACATGTCGGAATTGGAAGCCATGTTTATGCACCCAATAAAGCCACGCTTGAACACCTTCACCTGGCGCAAACGCGAGTTACGATACATGGGCGTCTCGTTTGGAAAGGAAGTTTTCGTAGGCCAAAACCTGTTTATTCTGCTGCACGGCGGCGTGACACTGGGAAATCGCTGCGCCTTGGGGAGCAATGTGCAAATCTGCAATCATTTCCCCATCACCATTGGCGAAGATTTTCTCGGGGCCAGCGATCTGGTTCTGAATTCAGGGTTGCATGATCCGTTGACGCTCCAGCCCAGGAAAGGGCCCATTACCATAGGTGACCGCGTGTGGTGCGGCATTCGCGTGACCGTGCTGGGTGGCGCCAGGATTGGATCCGACGTGGCGATCGGCGCAGGAAGCCTGGTAACAGGAGAGATTCCTTCCGGATGTGTTGTAGCCGGCGTACCGGCGCGGGTGATTAGAACGATCGATCGCACCGGGATCAAGGTGTGGTCCGCGTTTGATTAGACAAGAGGGCGAATGGACACGCTGCTAAAGAACATCCTGGCACTACTTCGACGACGCAAGAAAACAAAATGCAACGATCGTCAAGCGGTCATGAGCTCGCCTGAAATAGAGGAGGATATTGGACGTGTCCGCGCTAACACCATGCTGCCTCATTCAAGGCTGGTTAGCCTGCATCGGCAGGTGCAGTCGTGTGAAAAGCGGAATCTTCGCGGGGCCTTTGTCGAATGTGGAACATGGAAAGGCGGCGCGGTAGGCTTGATGGCCCTGGCAAACCTGAGGCACGGGGCAACACGACGGACGCTTCATCTGTTCGATTCCTTCCAGGGCATTCCAGAACCAGACCCAGCCGTGGATGGAGCCAAAGCCATGGAAGAAGTGGAAGCCGTGGGGTGCCATCCGACCGGACAATTGAAAACCGTTGAAGGTTATTACGAAAAATTCGCCACAGGAACGGGCACGCTTGAGAACAACCGGCATTTGCTGGAGCAAACCATCGGTTATCCGCTCGAATATCTGCATTATCATATCGGCTGGTTTCAGGACACCGTGCCCGCCGTCGCCGAAACCATCGGTCCAATCGCCATTCTTCGGCTCGATGGCGATTGGCACGCTTCCACCAAAGTTTGTCTGGACCATCTATATCCACAACTTGTGCCAGGCGGTTTTGTGATTCTGGACGACTATGGCACATACGATGGTTGTCGCAAGGCCGTGGACGACTATCGTGCTGCGCACAACATCCGGAGCGCCCTCGAAAAGATAGATAGCGTCGCCTGCACATGGATCAATGCTGGATGAATGTCGGTTGCGGAATGAAGAGAGTTTATCTCAATGTCGGCTGTGGCCGCCATTTTTACACTGGTGAGCCATGGATCAACCTCGATATGGCACCGTCCGATTCCGCTGTGATTTCATGGGATGCGCGTACATGTCTTCCAATGGAAACGAATAGTTGCGATGTGGTCTATCACTCGCATGTGCTGGAGCATTTTTCGGAAACTGATGGAGCGCGGTTGATCGAGGAATGTCATCGCGTACTTAAGCCATGTGGGATACTGCGTGTTGTTGTTCCCGACCTGGAGAACATCTGCCGGGAATATTTATCGCTGTTGGATGATAGTCGAAGTGGAGAATTCCGGTCGGCAGACCGGTTGGCCTGGATCAAAGTGGAAATGATGGATCAGTGCGTTCGACATGAATCCGGCGGGCTCATGAAAACGTTTTTTCTCGATCACGGGTCTGCGGAAAAAGATTACATCGTTGCTCGTCTTGGTACGGTTGGTCTCGAATTGACAAATATGTCCCCGGCTGCTGAGAAGAAGACCGGCACGTCGTACGGATGGCGTCTCCCGCAATTCCGGCATTGGAGTTGGAAAGCCGTTCGCTCCACGCTACTACATGGATTGCTGAATCGTGAGGAGGCGGAAGCAATGCGGGTAGGACAGCTGAGGACACGGGGTGAGGTGCATCTGTGCATGTATGACTCGGTAACTCTGGAACGGCTTTTTAAGGGAGCGGGATTCGAGCCAATCGCGTTTTATGGCGCGAACACCTCGCAAATCGAGGATTGGGCACGCTATCATCTCGATGTGGATCCCGACGGCCGTGAACACCATGCCCCCTCTTCGTTACGTGCCGAAGGGAGGAAACGGGCATCATGAATCTGCTTCATTTTTCCAATGCCGACATCAGAGGCGGGGCGGCACAGGCTACTTATCAATTGCATACCCTGCTGCGGAACGCTGGACACAAGTCGGTTATGGCGGTACGGCGGAAGGATTCGGCGGACAGCGACGTTGTGCGGGTGGGCGCACTGTCATTGATGGACTGCACTTGGGCGGAGAGGCTTGAGCGCGGGCGGGCGCGTTTGGCAGGCGGATATCGTGTCAAGCCGCTGCCATTCCATTATTTTAATCTGAATCTCGCACCGGCGCCCGATCTACGATCCGCCCTGGATGCCATGCCACGGCCTGATGTAATTTTTCTGCATTGGATCACCGGATTGCTCACGGCAGCCGATATTCGACGAATATGGGAGCGATTGCGCTGTCCGCTGGTATGGGTGGTGCTGGATATGGAACCGATGACAGGAGGATGTCATTATCCAGAAGATTGCACCCGCTTTCATTCGAATTGTGGACAGTGTCCACAATTGACGCACAGTGGTCCGCACGATTGGACCTGGCGCATCTGGCACGAAAAGCACCGGCAAATCGCGGACCTGCCCATCACTTTTGTTGCTGCAACGCAGTGGATTGCGAATCGGCTGTCCGAAAGCGGACTTTTTGGCAAACACCGTGTCACGCGCATTCCATTGCCGATGAATGCGCTGATGCATCCGATGGAAAAGAATATCGCGAGGAATATTCTGGGATTGCCAATTGACAAGAGAATCATTCTCGTTGGCGGTCATGATTTGAAAGATCCCCGCAAGGGAATGGATCGCTTTCTGGCCGCCGCGCGTATCCTTGCGGAGCAGGGAAAACTAAATGGAGATCTGCCCTTCCGTAAAGACAATCTCCTGTTCCTTCTCCTTGGCGAGAATGGCATGGAGTTGGCCGCCAATCTTCCATTCCCGACACGGGACATGGGTTACATTCATAGCCAGATTGAACTGACATTGGCCTATCAAGCAGCCGACGTGTTCGCCAGTCCATCCATGGAAGATGCGGGGCCCATGATGGTTTCACAGGCAATGCTGTGCTCAACGCCGGTGGTCGCCTTTGACACTGGCATCGCCCCTGAACTGATCGTCTCAGGAAAAACTGGTTATCTGGCCAGGCTCGGCGATGCGGAAGACTTTGCGTGCGGATTGAAGGCGATGTTGGCAGACGACGGATCTGCCGGCCCGCGAGCTGCCGCCGTCGCTTCCCGTCATCACGACCCGCAGGTCATCGCGCGCGCCTACGACGCTATCTTGGCCGATCTTGTCCGTCGACCTTCGGGGCCGATTGCATCGTGAGCGACATTCGATACCAATTACTGGAATGGGACACCAAATGGTTTGGCATCCCTATCGGGCGAGCCGATCTTCCGGAGATGACCGCCACCACTGTCGCGAAAGTGGATGAGTGGGCCAGAAACCATGGACTGCAATGCGTTTATGTTTTCGTGAAGGGTGAGCCACAATCAGAAAAAACAATCGTTCCGTTCAAGCCCAGCGACATTCGGGTGGAGTATGAAATCGATCCATTGGTTCTGGCGAAAGGTCCGCTTGACGCGACGGTCTTCATGCGGCCAGATGAACAAGAATCGGTGTGCGCCCTGGCCAGCACTGTACTCACCTACACGCGCTTTTCGCGTGATTCGGGCTTTCCACGACAGCGCGTAAAGGAGCTTTACGCGGACTGGGTGCAGCGCGATACAGCTGCGGGCAATCCTGGATGCCAAGTGATGCGGGCCGGGCATGCCATTGTCGGGTTTGTCACCGGACGAACTGATCCTGCCGATCCCACACAGGGCTCGATCGGCCTTCTCGGCGTGGCAGAATCCTGTCGCGGTCGCGGCATTGCCACAAGGCTGCTGGATCATGCGTGCCGCGCTTTCATAAAGGCGGGTGTAAAGCGGGTGCGCATTGTAACCCAGCAGGAGAACACACATGCCTGCCGCCTCTACGAAAGCGGCGGCCATGTAGTTTCACGAGGCTGTTGGTATCACCGTTGGTATGACAACAACCATAATATGTTGCGAAGAGCCGAATTCACCGCACCAGCGCATCATGCAGGAGTTTGTTGAGGAAATGAGCGAGGTCAAACGAGAGTTTTTATTCTTCGAGTGGGTTATGGTTGATAATTGTAATCTCTTGTGTCCGTATTGCGTGAACAAAGGTGAATTTTCTCACAAATCGCGCGACAAGATGGTGTATTCACCGGGACAAGAGATTGAGATAGCGAACAGGATCGTCGATCTCAGCGTTTTCGCCGAACGAGTCAAGGTCAACCTGACCGGAGGCGAGCCCTTAATGGCAGAAAGATTCGAGGAAGCGCTGAATATCCTGGCTGCGGCGAATAATGTTTCAATACAGCTTATTTCAAATCTTCGCCGTTTGCCAGAGGCGAAGGAAGCGCTGTTGAAACATGCCGGCAAATTAAACGTGCACGGCAGTCTTCATATCAATCTCCGCACGACAAAAGAGATCGACAAAATTGTCTGCGCAATCCTGGAATGCCGGGATCGCCTCCAGATATCTTTGAGCCAGGTTGACTGTGATCTCTCTCTTGATGATCGGCTGAGGGTTGAGGAAATAGAGAAAAACACAGGTTTGCCGGTCCACTATCAGACTTTCATTCCGCCATGGACAGCCGAGGGGAAAGTACAAAACGGAGACAAGATTTGTAAACGTAATTTCGTTTCAAGCAGCGGGCGACGATGCTGTCTGGGGTATTCCCATTTCTTTCTGAATGCAGACGGAGTGGTCTATGGCGGTTTGTGGTGCAATTCTTCCACTACGAGAAGAATGGAGTTGCGGGATCTGAATTCGCATTTCTTGTTGGAGCAACAGAAGGTCGGAATGAGAAAATGTCCCAACGAAGCCTGCGGTTGCAACTACAACGTCTTTGATTACGATGAGTACACAAACGCATGCGATTGTCTGGGCTATCCCGACGCTGAGCGTATGAGTCGCGGCAATACGCGCAAGTCTCAACGAAGCCTGCGCCACTGGTCACGAAAAGCTGGCGATGTTGTACGGCTATTTAGCGGGTTCCGGAAACAAAGCGAGGCAATCTGAAGTGAAATCGCAGAATTTGGAATCATCTTTTGCATCCGACTCGGAAACGGCGGGAATCACAATACAAGCCGCGACGGCACCGAAAATCAGCATCGTCACCCCAAGTTTTAATCAGGGGCAATTCATTGAGAAGACGATCAGGTCCGTGCTCGATCAAAACTATCCCAACCTTGAGTACATCGTCATAGACGGCGGCAGCACAGATGGCTCGGTGGACATCATCCGCCGATACGCCGACCGGCTGACCTATTGGTGCAGCGAGCCCGATCAGGGCCAGTACTACGCTATCAATAAGGGTTTTGCCAAATCCACCGGCCAGATCATGGCCTGGCTCAACTCCGACGACATGTATTTTCCATGGGCTTTCCGGATCGTTGCCGACTTCTTCACCATGTTCTCCGACGTCTCCTGGATCACCAGTCTTCTCCCGTCGAACTGGAACGGCAGCGATGTGCCATTTTATGTCAACATGAAGCCGGGCTTCGCCCGTGAATTCTTTTTCCGGGGATACTACATGTCAAATTCACGCCATTTCTGCCGTCATTCCATCCAGCAGGAATCCACGTTCTGGACCCGCGAGCTGTGGGAATCGGCGGGAAGCCATTTGGACACCACGTATAAGCTGGCAGGCGACTTTGAGTTGTGGTCCCGTTTCTATATGAAGACTCATCTGGTAGGCGTTCAATCGCTGTTGGGAGGGTTCAGGCTACATGGCAATCAGCGTTCAGTTTTGCAAAGAAATGCGTATTTTGAAGAGGCCGAGCGAATATTCGCCAAGGTGGGTGGACGTCACTGCCGCGGGCTCGATGCATGGATCCGGCGTTCAGCGCTGCCGGGCCGATGGCCTTTGAACATTCTTCCCTCTTTGGGATTTATTCAACCTGCGAGCAATATACGATGGAGTATTTCAGGCCAGCGTTGGTTCAAATGTACGGATTACATCACTTGATCGAACCTTACCGAGAATTGTCATGTATTGCCCATCCTTGAAAGACTTGCCGCCATCGCCAGATAAGCGGGGCTGGCCATGGATCGAAGAATCGGCGGCCATGCCGCCGCTTATGCCTGACGGCTCCCCCTGGCCGCGTGTGAGCCTTGTCACACCATGTTTCAACTCAGGCGAATTTCTTGAGGAAAGCATTCGTTCTGTGTTGCTACAGGGATATCCTGACCTTGAATACATGATCATTGATGGTGGAAGCTCAGACGGCAGTGTGGATATCATCAGGAAGTACGAAACATGGCTTACCTATTGGGAGAGCAAGCCCGATTGCGGTCAGAGCAATGCCATCAACAAGGGTTTGGCCAGATGCACCGGAAAATACTTCAACTGGCATAATGCCGACGATATTCTACTCCCGGGCAGTCTGCGTGAAACAGTCCTGGGATTCTCCGCGCATCCACAGGCTTCGTATATCTGCAGATACCGGTTGTTGATGGATGCCGCCGGACAGGTCACGGTGAAGAAGAATGCGCCGCCTCTCGGGAAGGTGGATATCAAACGCAGTCTCATTGCCACCTGCCCCGGTTCGCAACCCGGCGGCCTGATGTTGCGCGAGCTTGTGGTGGCAGCCGGAGGAATTGACGAGACACTCGAATGTGCAATGGATGAAGAACTCATGCTGAAACTTCTCATTCAGACTCCAGGTTACTACATAGAAAAACCTGGCATTATCTTCAGGGTGCACACCGCACAGAAATCCCAGACGCTGACAAAAGCGCGGGTGCGGGAAAAATTCATTATTTCGCGACGTATCTTCGGAATGTTGCCATCCACGTACGGTTCATTCCGCAGCTACAAGTACGACAGCCTGAGCTTTGCTCATAGTCATGGCGCGGGTCTTTTGACCTGCGCCGGATATCCGTTCTCCGCTTTCTGGCATCGAGTCATGGCGTTTGGATACCGGGCGCTGAAGCGCATTTGCAGACCAGCCGTGGAAGACGTATTATGAGGAACTTCATTGGCTAAAATTCATATAAAACCCAACAGGTCATGGTTTGGAATTGACTGGCGAGAAATTGCCGAATATCGGGATCTTCTCCGCCTGCTGGTCATCCGCGATCTGACGGCGGTTTACAAACAGAGCATTCTCGGCCCGCTGTGGTTCGTGATTCAGCCGCTGGCGCCAACCCTCGTTTTTACGGTGGTGTTCGGCAACATCGCAAAGATCAGCACGGATGGCATGCCTCCGTTCCTGTTCTACATGTCTGGAATGGTGTTGTGGAGTTATTTTCAGGCATGTATGAACAACGTGGCCGAGTCGCTAAGTTCAAATTCGAGCATGTTCGCAAAAGTGTATTTTCCACGGCTGATTGTACCTCTCGCGGCGGTCATAAAGAACCTCGCTCAACTCGGGCTGAGTTTTGCAACGTTTCTGGCGTTCTATGCTTACTATCTGGTTCGCGGCAATACCGCTGTTCATCCGACCATCTGGATCGTGGCGTTTCCCCTGCTGGTTCTGCAATGTATGGCGGCCGGACTGGGCGTTGGATTGTGGTTGTCCGCACTGACTGTGAAATATCGCGATTTACGTTATGCCCTGCCGTTTCTGACACAAGTGTGGATGTACGCCACGCCGATAGCTTATCCTGCGAGTCTGGTCTCCGAAAAATGGCGCTGGTTCGTTGTACTCAATCCCATGGCGGGGGTGATTGAATTTAACAGGCATGCTTTTCTTGGGTCCGGGAGTATCAGACTGGATGTTTTGATCGGTGGCGGCGTGACCAGCATTTTTCTTCTTGTCAGCGGTCTTGTGCTTTTCAACAAGGTTCAGCGCACTTTCGTGGACACGATATAAGTGGTTTGATGGTTCACTAGTTTACTGGTTTGATGGTTGAGGACTAACATAAATGACGATCAAACGATTTGAAGAGATTGAGGCGTGGCAACTTGCGCTGGAATTGACCCGAAAAGTGTACGCGATAAGCTGCAATGACGCATTCTCGCGTGATTTCGCGTTGCGCGATCAGATTCGTGCTGCAGCAGGCTCCAGCATGCATAATATCGCAGAAGGATTTGACGGCGGATCAACAGCAGAGTTCGTCCGATTCCTTAGATATGCCCTGCGATCATGCACCGAAGTGCAAAGCGAACTTTACGTTGCCCTGGATCAGAAATACATTGATCAAACTACGTTCGAGAACATTTATGAACATGCGCGCCTAACCCGCGTAAAGATCGGCGCTTTCATCAGCTACCTCCGTCGAAGCCAAAAACCACCCAAACCACTGAACCAGCAAAACCACTGAACCAGCAAACCAATGCCAGAACCCGCCATATCCGCTCGTGGATTGTCAAAGTGCTATCGGCTGGGCGTTATCAGTCGCCAGACATTGACAGACGAACTATCGTTCTGGTGGCATCGGATGTGTGGCCGCGATCCGCGGGCACACATGGGGCAAGTTACCGGCACGGGATTGTCTGCCGAACAGGGCGAGCACGAGGCGAAGACTTTCTGGGCGCTGAAAGACGTTTCTTTTGACATCCAGCCCGGTGAGATTGTCGGCGTCATCGGGCGGAACGGAGCTGGGAAATCCACGCTGCTTAAGATCCTGAGTCGCATCACCGAACCGTCGGATGGCGAAGCGGAAATTAACGGACGGGTGGGTTCTTTGCTTGAGGTTGGCACCGGTTTCCATCCGGAACTTACAGGTCGTGAGAACATTTACATGAATGGAACGATTCTTGGCATGAAGACAGCAGAGATCGACCGCAAGTTCGACGAGATTGTGGCTTTCTCCGAAATAGAGCAATTTCTCGATACACCTGTTAAGCGTTATTCGAGCGGCATGTTCGTCAGACTGGCGTTTGCAGTGGCCGCGCATCTCGAACCTGAAATCCTTATTGTGGATGAGGTGCTGGCTGTTGGCGATGCCCAGTTTCAACGAAAATGCCTGGGCAAGATGAGCGACGTATCGCGGGAGGGTCGAACTGTATTGTTTGTAAGCCACAATATGGCGGCAGTACAGGGACTTACGAACAGAACCATAGTCCTCAACGAAGGAAAAATAAGCTACGACGGCGATACGCCGGGCGGAATCTCCTGTTATGTGAAACTGGCGGGCGCAGCGAAAGCCGTGAATCTTGGGGATCGTTCTGACCGGCGCGGAACAGGGGAACTGCGTTTCACGAAAATCACATTTCACGATGCAGAGGGTCGCCCGATGGAAAGGTTGATTTCGGGGCAGGATGCGCTTATCCGACTGCACTACGAATCGCATCGCAAATGGGAAAGCAGCAGCGTTCTGGTGTCCTTCAACATCAGGAATCCCTATGGTCAATTACTAACCAATCTTCATAGCCAGGATACCGGCGATTCGTCCATGGTCATCTCATCCAAGGGATATTTCGAGTGTCGGTGGCCCGATCTTAACTTACGGGCTGGCGATTACGACTGTAATATCTACTGTTCGATCAATGGCATCGTCATGGACTGGGTGCAATCGGCTTTTACGCTTCAGATCGAGGATGGTGACTTCCACCGGACTGGAAAACTGGCCAGCAGCAATCAGGGAGATATTCTGGTCAGGCATCGCTGGCGGACTGAGAAAGAATGACAGTCATGAACGATTTTGCGGCTACCTTACGATTTGCATTGCACCTGCTTGGGGATTCTTCTCAACGTCGGCATTTCATGCGCTGGCTGACGTCGCGTTGCTGCAAGAACTACTCCTTCAAAAAGCGACTTCCATGGCTGACTTTTGACGCGATCGATTACCTGGACCGCATGAATTTGAAGGGCGCTCGCGTATTCGAATATGGCAGCGGTTGTTCGACCCTGTACTGGCAACGCCGTGGCGCGGATTTCGTCTCAATAGAGCATGACCCGGCATGGTATGAAAAGATGCGCAGTCATTTCGATCCGACATGCTTTGTTGATTACAGGTTGGTGCCTGTGGATCCGGAAATATACGATGAGCCATGGAATCCGGCTGATCCCGATGCATGCTCCACAGACTGGCGCTCGCTTCGCGGTCGCACCTTCCGGACATATGTCTCCTCAATAGACAGTTTTGATGACGGTTACTTTGACGTGATCCTCATCGACGGTCGCTCCAGACCGTCCTGCATGAAGCACAGCATTCCAAAACTGAAAGCCGGCGGTATTATGATATTGGACAATGCAGATAGGGAGCACTATTACAGGGAGACAAAGCCCCTGCTGACCGGCTGGGAAATCCTTGCATTGCGTGGTGTCGATCCAATGGGAAGTCAGTATAGCAGGACCGATATCTTGAAAAAGCCGGGTGGTACGACAACTAATGGCGACTCATGCCGCGATTCCGTCAAACATTAGTCCAGCGTTTTCCTGTGCTTGGCTCCCTGCACAAACTTTTCCACTCTGCATTGGGAAAAGTGGCGCTATTGCTTTCAGTCGTCAAACATGGTTTCAACTATGTCCGCTTCGATATATTTTGGGAAACAAGGGTTCAACTGACATCAAAGATTGCGATCCGGAACAGGTTATCAAAGCCCATCATTCATCTGTACGCCACTTGTTGGAATGAGGCCAGGATTGTTCCCTATTTCATGGACCATTACTCCAAGTTCGTGGATGAGTTTCACATTTACGACAATATGTCCTCGGATTCGACTGTTGAGCGCCTCGCCCGCCACAAGAATGTTACCATTACTCCATTTGACACCGGCGGCACATTCGATGAGGCGACGCTCTTGCAGATCAGAAACAACGAATGGAAGAAATCGCGGGGGTTCGCCGACTTTGTCATTGTGTGTGACATGGATGAATTCTTGTTCCATCCCGAGATGACGAGCTTGCTGCGCCTTTTGAAGAAACATGCTTTCACCGTGGTGAAGCCGCACGGTTACAATATGGTCAGCGAGAATCTCCCGGAATTCGACGGGGTTCGCGCGATAACCCAATTGATCAGGACCGGCGTTCCCGATGAAAAGAATTATTCAAAGACCATTTTTTTCAACCCCATGTTGAAGGATATTAATTTTGGACCAGGTTGCCATAAGTCCCACCCGCAAGGTACGATCAAGCAATATCATTCCTCGCGCCTCAAGCTGTTGCATTACAAATTGGTTGACCGGGAAACGATCGCACGTAAAACAGAGGGCTGCAGGGAGCGGATGTCGGAAAATAACAAACGGCACGGTTGGAGCAGGCATTATATGAAACCTGAGGATCAGGCCATTCGTGAATTCGATCATATGCTTTCTCTGGGAAGGAAAATCATTTGATTTCTGACCCTCTTGTTTCCATCGTCATCCCAACATTCAACTATGGCCGGTTCCTTGGAGATGCGATCGAAAGCGCCTTGAGCCAGACGTATCGCCACCTTGAACTTATTGTTGTAGACGATGGCTCAACCGATAACACCCGTGCCGTAGCGATGTCATTTGGGGATCGGCTGAAATACTACCATCAAGAAAACCAGGGACCCTACTGCGCCAGGAATTTCGCTCTCACGAAAATATCCGGCAAGTATTTCGTGAATCTTGATGCGGACAATCGACTCGATGCAACTTACCTTGAGAAAACATTGGCGTTCATAAATGAGCATGCGAGCCCCGAGCTGGCATTTGTATATACGCAAATGGAGTTCTTTGGAGCGAAAGAAGGGATTTCTCATCATCCTGAATACGATTTGCAGGAATTGAAACGGAAGAATTACCTGGATATGTGCACTTTGCTTTTGGCGGATGTTGTCAAGAGGTTCGGTTTCGACCCCGATTTCAACAAAGGATGCGGCGATCAGGCTTTTTATCTAACCCTTGCCGAACATGGTTACCATGGGATTCTCCTCGATGAACCGCTCGTGAAGTATCGCGTTCACGATCAGAGCGTCGCGAGGACAGCCAGCCGGAACTACCGGCAGATAGAGTTGGCCAGACGGCTGATCCGCAAACATCGCAGCCTTTATTCCAAAAGCGATTCCATCGCGGCGATGCGCGAGGCCTCTAACAAGGTGCTGGTATCGGTCATCAATAACAGGACCATGTCTGCACCGTTGACAGACCGCGTATACGATCTGTTGGCGTTCGCATGCGCATCGTTAAAACATCGCGAACTCATGTCCCAGATTGTTTACACATTTTCCCCGCGATTGTACTTTCGCGGTAGAAAACAATAATGGGAAGAGTCAACATATGCGCGAGAAAGGAAGCGGAGAATGAAGACGAAGGATCTTAGGGACAGAATCGCCGAAATGCTGCGGCAGCGGCTGATGAATTATGTCCGGCTCAGGCACCCCGAAATGAGCCCCAGGCGCTGGTCCAATGCGGAGTTGCGTCGTGTTGCACCTTTTGTGGAAGGCGATGTGGTCAACGTCTCCGGCTGGAGGGATGCAGACAAGGAGGGTAATTCATACAGGTCTTATTTCACCAAGGCGAAGAGTTATGCCATCACCAACTACTGGGGATCGCGCGAAGCGAATGACGGCGCCGAGGGCTCGATTTTCCTCGATCTGCAAGCCGAGCTGCCCAACGAGCTGCATGCGCGTTATGACACAGTCTTGTGCCACACGGTATTGGAACATATTTATGACGTTCCCAAGGCCGTCAATAACGTGTGCGAAATGACTAAGGACCTTGCGATTCTCATCGTGCCGTTCGTTCAGGACGAACACTACACAAACGAGCTTTACGGCGATTTCTGGCGCTTTACGCCCTTGTCGCTCAAACGGTTGACGGGCGATGCCGGACTCCAGTTGTTATACATCAACAGCAACGACAACCCGTGGTATCCTGTTTATCTATTTGCAGTTGCAAGTCGTATGCCCGAACGTTGGGCTGGCAGGTTCGGCGGACCATATGACTGGAGCAAACGGATTGGCCGTGACATCTTTATCTTCGATAACTGTGCCTGGTAACAAGTCAGTGACTGATGAAAAACGGCGACGCGCCCTTTTCCTTTACTTCAAGGATACGCCGCAAAGAAGGGGCCTCTTCGCCGACAGGTCGACGTCGTGTCCGTCGCGCTACAGTTTCCTGGATCCAGACCAATTTAGCGAACGTGGACTGAATGTGGATCACAACCTGGCATTGGCGCGCTCAATCCCGCCAGGAAAACAAGCTGCCTGGGACACGATATCGCGTACGCTCCATGCGGTCGGAGCGCGAGGCGGCGACTTTGCAGGCGTGGCCTCAACAATGGAACGCGCGAATCGCGCCGATGTGATATTATCCACTGTCGATCCCATTGGCATTCCGCTGGTGACATTCGCCGCGCTCGGTATGATCCGGCCCCCGATAGTTTATGTGAGCATCGGGCTGCCGATGCGCATGCGCCAGGTGACGACATGGGCCCGGTTTCTTTACCGGAGAATTTTTCGCCGTGTCAGCCGCATTGTTGCCTACGGATTCGAAGAGGCGGCGTGGCTTGACAACTGGCTGGGGTTCAAAGGCAACGTACGCTTTGTGCCGTACGGCGTTGACGCAGACTATTTTTGCGCAAGCGGCGAAGCTGAAACGAATGCCGATGTTCTGTCCGTCGGCGCCGATATTAACCGTGACTTTCCGCAGTTGATTTCATGTGCCGGAAGGAATTCCCACATTTCCGTGAAACTGGTGACAAACCGCGAACATTTGTCGGCGCTTGGTCAGACTCCTTCAAACTTGAAGATACTATCAGACGTGCCCATAACGGAAATTCGCGCTCACTATGCCGCAGCGCGCGTTATCGCACTTCCCGTGAAAGAGAATGAGTATTCCGGAGCCACAACCACTTTGTTACAGGCAATGGCGATGGGGAAACCGGTCGTTGTAAGCAACGTCGGGGCAATTCGGAGCGGCTACGGACTGAAAGACGGCGAAAATTGTCGCCTCGCGCCTCCCGGTGACTCAGCCGGATTTGAGAGGGCGATCATGGAGTTGCTGGCGAATCCGGAATTGGCCGCACGAATTGGCGCCAATGCCCGCGCGCATGTGATAAACAACCTGACGTGGAAACGATACATGGATGATCTCACGGGAATTATTATGGAAGCATTGCAGGATTGCGCGAAATGAAGATAGAATTATTCGAGCCATATCTGCTCGGCGAAAAAGGATTCTTCCGCTATCTCTACCTGGCGTTGAAGACACACAAGAAGGCCAAGCTTGTTTCCGAACCCCGGCCGTTGCCAAAAGTCATCCGGCCTCGAGAACACACGAGCGCCTGGACACGGTTCGACGGACACCTGGTTTTTTTCGACTTCAGCGATCATGTGTTTCTGTACGATACCGATGCGTTGAAAATGTGCGATGTCTACTTCAAGGCCAATCTCCATCGCGGCGTGACTCATAAGGTTTTGGAGAGAGTTGGCCTGACACAACACGATTCCAAAATCCTCCCGTTCATCTGGTTCGCCGGAAACCTCGATGCCTACCGCCCGGATTCACTGAAGAATCGCTTTCTTTTTCACGGCGTCAAACCAACCGTGGATGTCTGTCACATTGTAGGTGTGTATGACAATTATCTCGCGAAAGGAGAAAGAAGTGTCTTCCAAACGAACGGCGAGGCAATTGAACCAGGAAACTATCACTTCTGGATTCGCTACCACGTTCAACAGGCGCTGAAGGAAGCCGGAATCAGCGGTCATTATCGCCTCACCAGTCGGGGCAACAGACAAATAGAAGACAATACGGCCATTTTCCCAAACTTGTCGGAACGGCAATTCATGCGGGCAATGCTTTCCAGTCGTTTCACGATGATCAACACCCTTCCCCACGCTGTGCTACCCTGGAAAGCCAGCGAAAGCCTGATGTTGGGACGGCCCATCATTGTCGAGAGAGTTCCCGTCGTCGAAACACCGGAACCATTCAGGCTTCGCCCTGGCGAACACTGTCTCGAACTGCTGCCCGATTTCGGCGGCTTCGACGAAGCTGCGGACATCGACGATCCACGCAGCTATCGCATTCTCAACCCGCTGCGGCTTGACGAATTAAAGCGTGGTGTCGAAAGGATAGCTCTTGTAATCAGGGACCGCGACAAGGTCCGGTTCATGGCGGAAAAGGCGAAAGAATATGCCGAAACCGCTTTGTCGCCCGGTTTTATCTCAGATTTCATTTGCGATCAGGTGCGCGCGAGGATCCACTGATATGAAAAATATTCTTGTGGTGTTCGGAACCAGGCCGGAGGCGATAAAGCTCGCACCCGTGGTGAGGGAACTGAAGAAGCAACGCAGGTATTTCCGTGTGTCGGTTTGTGTAACAGCCCAACACCGGGAGATGCTTGATCAGGTCCTCGATTTCTTCGACATCCGGCCGGATTTTGACCTGAATCTGATGCAAAAGAACCAGACGCTGCCCGATCTTACAGCGCGAATAATCACACGTCTCAGTCCAGTGCTGGATAAGACGCGGCCGGACACGATGATCGTTCAAGGCGACACAACAACCGCGATGGCCGCCTCGCTGGCAGGTTTCTATCGCCGGATTGCGATAGCCCACGTGGAGGCCGGTCTGCGCACGAAGGATAAATATTCGCCCTTCCCCGAAGAAATCAACCGGAGAATCACATCCACTCTTGCGGATGTGCACTTCGCTCCAACAGACGAGAATCGGCAAAATCTTCGCAGGGAGGGCGTGGCCGGCGCGATCCACGTCACCGGGAACACTGTTATAGACGCTCTGTTGTGGGCAAGAAAGATTCTTAAGACCAGGCCCGGCGTAGTGCCAGCCAATATCTGCAAACTTGCCGGCTCGAAACGAATGATACTGGTGACAGGTCATCGCCGGGAAAGTTTTGGGCCCGGATTCGAGAGAATCTGTCGCGCGTTGCGGAAAATAGCGAGGGACAACGGCGACGCTGAAATTGTCTATCCAGTGCATTTGAATCCGAATGTCCGCGAACCTGTGATGCGCATCTTGTCCGATGAAGAACGCGTTCATCTGATTGAACCTGTAGCGTACCCGTCGTTCGTATTCCTGATGGATCGTGCCTACCTTGTTCTGACGGATTCCGGCGGGGTTCAGGAAGAGGCTCCATCGCTGGGAAAACCGGTGCTAGTCATGCGCGATAAAACGGAGCGACGTGAGGGAATTGACGCAGGCAATGCAATCCTCGTAGGCACTTCCGGGAAAGCAATTTCATCCAACGTCAGTGACCTTCTGCGTAACACGAAGCGCTATGAAAGAATGTCGCACGCCGGCAATCCCTACGGCGATGGCATGGCAGCCAGCCGGATAGCCGGAATTTTACGCGTTTGATCCAATGAGCCATATGACTGCGATTACATACCGATGGCCGCGGGCGGTACTGCTCCTTCTGCTGGTTTCCGTGGCTTGGGGCTTGCGAGTGTGCGCACCCTGCATCTTTCATGTGCCTGGAAGCGACATCGTCGAGCATATCGCCTATCCGATGCGCTTGAACCTGTCACTCTTTGTTGACCATGACGTAATTGGGTTCTTAAAACGTGTGCTCGCATTTAACCACGGCTACACCCAGATATCCGTTCTGTTTGTGCTGTATAAAGTTGTGTTTGGCGTTCTTGGCGCGCCCATCAATGAATTCACTCTGGCGGCGGTGCATTCCGGAATCGGCATCGCCTCGCTGCTTGTGGTCTTTTTGTTCCTGCGCCGCTTCATCGAATTCGCCGACGCGCTGCTGATTGTTGCGGTTCTCGCCGTGACGCCGATTCACGTCGGCATAAGCGCCGCAAATTCCGGATACCAGTTGTTCAAAATGATCGGCGTCTATCTTAGCCTGGCCCGGCTGGACGCCTGGTGTCGCGCGCCTTCCCGGAGAAACATGGCTGGTTACGCTTTGGCCCTCCTGTTCGCCATCGGTGCGGGCACGGATTTTCTGCTGACCCTGCTGCTTAATCTTCTTTACGCATACTGGATCCGCTCGACACCCGCTTGCGAAGAAGCCCGGCGCGCACGCCTGTGGACGAACGGATGGATCATCGCACTAGGCTGGACGCCCTGCCTGGTCATGATTGGTGTCGGCGTGTATGCGGCGCTTCAGGATCTCCCGATCGGAGTTCTGCATCACTTTCACTCCACCGTGAGTGTGGCGTCAACTCGCTTGTTTACTCCCTTGGAAGTGTTTCGCAGTCTGGCAATCATGGTGGGCCCCCTGGCGCTGGCCGCTCCAGTTGCGCTTGTCCTCGCCAATCGATGGCGTAAGGAGCCTTGGACGAGGACCATCGCGCTCCAATGGGGAATCGAGTTCCTGGTGCTGGCTTTTTCAAGGCGTGCGCAGTGGACTTCGCATATTCTGAATCTGGCCGTTCCTTCGCTTGTACTGGCCTATCTTGTGCTACGCTCCCATTCCTGGGGTCGGCCCGTGTTTGCGGCGAGTGGCCTCATGTCCGTTCTATTGATGTTGAATATCATCTTCGGCATCGGAGGCGCTCCGATACGGACCACTTACGGCACACGCCATTACAGCGAAACAGGCGTCCAGGCGCTGGGATTTGTAGTGCGGAGCGACTTGATCCCGGTAGAGCGAAATCCCGACACCGGCAACATCGCTTTGGCTGTGGACTTGGAAGGGGCCTGGTTTTATCTGGGCGCCAATACATTCGGACAGGATGACCTGGCACACGGAGTCGACCGCATGTGCCGGAACATGACCTACGTATATCGCCCCGGCATCGACTCCCCGTTCAACAAGCTCATCGGCGAACGCGTGCGAACCATGCCGGTAACGCTTGAAATCGTGGACGGTAACTCGGTTCTCCTGCAAGTATTCACGCAATCCGGGGCGGCAGCGCCCGTGCGCCGAGTGGACAATCAGTTTTTGAAAGCTCGTTTCTACGGCACATATAATCGTTTCTCCGATTACTGTTTTCACTTTCTATAGCGGATGCTCCCGTGATTTCATGAACATCGGCAGCAAAACAGAATTAGTCCGCATTTCTCATGGAGACATGTCCTGTGAGTCTCGCTAATTTATTGCAAGGCTGGTTCAGACGAAGCGACGTTTCGATCTTTCATGTTTTTGCGCCGCCGCCGACCGGAGGCGGACACCAGTTCATGCGGGCATTGTGGAATGAACTTGAAGGGCGGGGCCTCAAAATCGAGAATAATGGCATTTCCAGAACGGCCAGGGCATGTCTCTTCAACTCTTTCAATTTCGACTTCAAACGGCTGCGGCGCTCGCGGCGACCAGGCTGCCGCATGGTGCATCGAGTGGATGGCCCACTTGCTGTCTACCGCGGATGTGACGATGGAACGGACAAACAAATTCACGAAATCAATCGCGAATTCGCGAATGCCACAATCTTCCAGTCGCAGTTCAGCCTCGCAAAACATCGTGAGCTGGGGTTCGATTTTGTAGATCCCGTGGTCATCCCTAACGCTGCCGATCCCGCGATCTTTCAACCTCGCGGCCGGATTCCGTTCAGTCCGGACCGAAAGGTCAGGCTCGTGTCCGTTAGTTGGTCCGACAACGTAAACAAGGGAGCCCGGATCTACAAGTGGCTTGACGAACATCTCGATTGGAACCGGTATGAATATACTTTTGTCGGACGTTCGCCGGAAGTGTTTCGTCGCATCGCAATGCATCAACCGGTTGCATCGGCACCACTTTCCGATTTACTGCGGGCTCACGACATCTACGTGACGGCCAGCAAAAACGATCCTTGTTCCAACTCGCTGCTGGAAGCGCTCGCATGCGGCCTCCCGGCAATTTATCTGGACAGCGGCGGCCACCCCGAGATCGTCGGCAGGGCCGGGCTGGCCTTCTCTTCGCCGGAAGAAATTCCAGATCTGCTAACGCGCATGGCGGAAAATTACGGGTTGTATCAGAAAGGGATTTCGATCCCGTCCATAGCATCGGTAGCTGCAAGCTATCTTGCGGTAATGCGTGTTTCTGCCGAACCTCAAGAACGAACAAATTGCTGAAACCGCTATGATCCCTGCCCTGCGATATATGGCCAAAAAGATTTTGTCTGAAATCACTGGCCGTTGGCCTGATTTCTCGCGTCTGCTCCTTGTTCCAGACCGCGGTCGCTGGGTAATTGACAGGGAGATCCGGGAATTGAGCACCATCGCGCACCATCTCGGCATTCGAACCGCAAATCCCTTTTGGGTCGGGCACAGCCACAAGCAGGCCGTCTTCTATGGCAGCCAGTTTTTCCTGCTGCTCGATGATTGGCTATCGCTTCCTCATCGGATAGGAACGGCCTATTTCCATGGCAAGCCCGGCGTTGGTATCGCCGAATTCGATGCTCTTTATGACCGACTCCGGCGCAACCACGAGAAAATCGCCCGCATTCAGGTGAGCCACGCGGAAATGCGCGATTGCATTCTTGGGTCCGGAATAGCTCCGGACAAGGTTTTCCTGATTCCGATAGGGATCGATATTTCATTTTTTCAGAAACAGACTTCGGAAACAAAGAAATGCGCCCGCCAGAAGTATGGCATCCCGGCAACGGCCACGGTGATCGGCTCGTTTTTGAAGGACGGCGTCGGCTGGGAAGAAGGATTGGAACCGAAGCTGATCAAGGGACCGGACATTTTCCTGAAGACCATCGGACGACTGAAATCGAGCGTGCCGGAATTATTTATCCTGCTTTCCGGGCCGGCCCGCGGCTACGTGAAGAAAGGGCTGGAACGGCTCGGCGTGCCATACAGGCATGTGCTTGTGAAACATTATCCTCAAATAGCCGATCTCTACCAGGCGCTCGATTTGTGTCTGGTCAGTTCTCGGCAGGAAGGCGGCCCGAAAGCCGTGCTGGAAGCCATGGCGAGTGGAGTTCCCCTGGTCACAACCCGGGTTGGACAGGCAATGGATATGGTGCGACATGGCGAGAACGGCTTCATGGTCCATGTCGAAGATGTCGAAGGCTTGGCGCACTGGTGCCAATGGGTAGCGGATCATCCGTCGGACACTGCAAAGATTCTCGTCAACGGCAGGCTCATGGCCGAAGAGAATACCTATGAAAAGCAAAGCTCTCTATGGCGAAACTTCATGAATGGATTTGTCGAAATGGGCGACTGACAATGTCTGTGTCACAAATTACACAAAGACTCCTGCGATTGGCATGGCTTGCAAAGATGTCCCTTCGCGAGCGTTCGCGCTGGCGCCAAGTGTCACGGGACGAATCGAATGGCATCAGAGTATATTATGGACATGACCGACTTCCGCTTCCCGATGAGCAGGCATCCGGAGGAATCATCAAATGCCAGGACCTTCAGGCGCTGTTTCCGAACGACAGCTCGCATCCGAATCTCCTTTACCTCATAAGCAGTGCGTTGCCGCCTCACGTGTCTGTACTCGTCGCGGCTGCGCGGCGGGCAGGCGCTCCGATCGTGCTCAACCAGAACGGGGTCGCTTATCCGGCCTGGCATGGGGCGGGTTGGGAGGAAACGAATCGAACGCTGGCGATCGCACATTCCGCAGCAAACCACATTTTTTACCAGAGCCGGTTCTGTCAACAGAGCGCGGAACGATTTCTCGGGAAACGGTCTGGCCAATGCGAAGTTCTCTACAATCCGGTGGATACGAAGGCATTCAGCCCGGGCTCATCCAGGGCCCTCTCTGGCGATCCTGTTCTGCTCACGGCAGGTAGTCATCACTCTTTCCGCCACGTGCAGATTGCCCTGGACGTGCTCAGGGAACTGACCCGAACACATCCTTTTACCAGACTTCTGATTGCCGGAAGACTCAGATGGAAAGAACCGGAGGAGCTGGCCCTGAAGGAACTTCAAGAATCTCTTCGGGGCAGCGGCATGGCAACGAGGGTTCAATGGCTCGGCGCCTACAGCCAGAAGGACGCGCCGGAACTTCTCCGCAGCGCCGATATCCTTTTGCACGTGAAATACAATGATGCATGCCCGAGACTGATAGTTGAAGCAATGGCATGCGGCGTCCCGGTGGTGCATTCCTCATCAGGCGGCGTACCGGAGTTGGTTGGCGAAAAGGCTGGTGCGGGCGTGCCAGCCCCATGCGACTGGAATAATGAACATTCCCCTGCGCCGGGAGCGCTGGCCGATGCCGTCAGCGCGATCATGTCCAACTACATGACATTTTCCAGTGCGGCGCGGGAAAGAGCAGTGACATGCTTCGATGTCCGTCCATGGATTGAGCGACATCAGAGCGTTTTCACAAAACTGCTTCGCGCAGAAACAAAATAGCCTGCTTTGATTGTGATTCCATTACGAATTGAACCTTTTCGCTGAATCACGCAATATGGTCAAAATGCTTGAGAAGACAAAAGCTCGATTGGCTCGAACCTGGATTGGTGCTCTCTATGAATATCACCATCGCCTGCAGGAATCGCGCCAATGGATTCGAAATGGACGAAAAGGGTCGCCGCCTCACTTGATTAAACAGAAGATTGTAAGGCAGTACGCCAGGCAGTTTAACTGTAACGTGTTGATTGAAACAGGAACCTATCTGGGTGATATGGTTCACGCGATGCGGCGGGTGTTTAGAGAGATTCATTCAATTGAACTGAGCAGGAAGTTGTTCGAACAGGCGCAGGGCAGATTTGCCGCCGATCCTCACATCCAACTGCACAACGGCAACAGCGGGGACATACTTAAGGCGCTACTGCCTAAACTGCACGAACCTTGTCTGTTCTGGTTGGACGCGCACTATTCAGCCGGAATTACGGTTAAAGGCAACACGGACACCCCCATAGAAGAAGAACTCGAACATATCTTCGTTCACGAATTCGCTGATCGGCACGTAATTCTTATCGACGATGCCAGAACGTTCGACGGCAGGAAAGATTATCCCACAATTCAAACCGTTGAAGCAAGGGCTCTGAAAGCGGGATACCATTCCTTCAATGTCGCGGATGACATTATTCGAATATGCAATCCGAAGTAAAGTTTGGGCACGGCTGGCGGTAAGAGTTTTCTGCAAACATCCATTGGGGCACGGGCTATGAGCACTGATCAACAGACCGGGACCTTGACAAAATATCCAAAAGTCACGCTCTCCTTTATCAGTTATAATCGTCTGCACTACCTTCGGGCGACGCTGGAATCGGCGCGCGAATGCATTCAATATCCGAACCTGGAATGGATAGTTTCAGACGGCGCGTCGCGGGAGCCTGGTCTGCGCGAATATCTGGACAGCCTGGATTGGGTGGATCACAAGCTTCAGCATACGTCCCATCCGCAGGCAATGAATCAAATAGTCGAGAAGACAACGGGTGAGTTTTTGTTGATCTGGCCTGAAGACGTACAGTTCACGGTTCGCGGCGATTGGATGAAGGATATCGTCGAGATCATGTCACAGAACAAATGGATCGGAAGCACATGGCTGGATTACGCCCGTCGCAAGACCATTGAGGCTTTCTTTAACCCCAGCCTCTGGGCAAACAAACGTCGTCTTCTGGATGAATTTGTCCATCTTCGCGGCAAGGTGAGGCGGGCGAAAATATTATCATCTTCACGGGGATTCAGAGTCCGAACCCTCGGATGGGTTGAATCTGGAATTGTCGGCTCGGGAATTCCATCCCTGACGCGCACCAATGTATGGCGGACTCTTGGGCCATGGCGGACTGCGAGCGAATTGAAGACGAAGATGACAGATTCCAGTCTTGGCGCGGAGGACGACATGCTGGATCGTTTCTACGAATCCCGGCTGCCTCTCCAGCGGGCTACACCGCTTGTTCCCGTCGCCGCGGATATAATCACCGATTCAACAGGCTGCAAGGCCAAGGTGCGCGGAAAGTATCGGTATGGCGTCTATTTCCCGCCGCCGTCAGGCCGGTACTATTACAGGATAAGAGACCTTTCGGAGCTTCTTCCACATGACAGCGATCTCCCGACGAATTTCACGGATGGCGTCGAACCGATTGGTTTCAAGCTGCCCTTCGATGCGAATGGCGACCGCCTGAAAAGTGCGATCAATAAATCGGTTGTGTTCGATCTTGAGAAGCAGTGCGAAGTCGCTGCCGGCACGATGACAGAATGAGTCCTTCCGTTACAGTATTGATGCCGGTCTACAACGGAGCTGCGTATCTTGGCGAAGCCATTGCAAGCGTCCTGAAACAGACTCTCGCTGATTTTGAATTCCTGATCGTGGACGATTGTTCAAGTGATGACACTCCTCGCATTTTGAAGAGTTTCACCGATCCACGCATTCGAGTTCTGCGCAATGAAACAAGGTTGCGGCTGGCCGGTGCGTTGAACCGTGGCATGGACGAGGCTCGAGGTGAATACATCGCCCGCATGGATGCGGACGATCTGTGTACGCCAACGCGCCTGCAGGAACAAATTGGATTCCTGCGCGGGCATGCGGAAGTCGGTTTCTGCGGCACATGGGTTCGGACTTTCGACGCGAGCACCGGAACGCAGAGATATCCAGTCGGTGCACAGCGCGTCCGCGCATTCGCGCTGTTCAACACACCTTTGGCGCATCCAACAGTAATGCTGCGGAGGGAATGGTTTGATCGAGCTTTGCTGCGTTATGATGTGAATTTCTACCCGGCAGAAGATTATGAACTTTGGGCACGCGCATTGGCCGTCTTTCCGGCCGACAACCTGCCCAAGACACTGCTTAAGTACAGGGTGCATTCACAAAGCATGACAGGCTCAGACTGGACAAATATGGACGAGCAGGCTTGTAGAATCAGCGGTGCATTGCTGAAGCAAATGGGACTGAACGCCAAACCGGAAGATCTTCTGCTGCACAGGAACGTTGCACAAGGAAGGGCGGATGGTGGTCGCGAATTTATTGCGCGTGCGGAGGAATGGCTGTGTAAGATCGCCATAGCTAATTCGCAGACGAATTGGTGCGCATCTGAAGGGTTGCAAATGACAATCGAAGACATCTGGTTTCGCATTTGTTTGCATTCGGCTCGCGGTGGCGGGTGGGTGCTGCGCAAATATTCCGGCTCCCGCTTCGCAACAAGCGGCGCCGGACGCTGGTCGCGTATTTTCCTTATCCTGCTTGCCGTTGTTAAGAACGAAATGGCGCCATCACGCGCCTGATGGAGCGAATATGCGCATTCTGATGTTGAACACGTTCGATGTTGAAGGCGGCGCCGCGAAGGCGGCATATCGCCTGCACAAAGGACTTCAGGCGCACGGAGCCGAATCAAAGCTACTCGTGCAGCACAAGACCGGTGGCGACGACTCTGTGATCGTCGGAAAGACGGCGGCGTTTGGAATCAGTTCATTTTTACGCCGCTACATTGATGCCCTCCCCCTTTTGCGTTATCGCGACCGCAAAACATTCCACTGGTCAACAGCCTGGTGGCCAACCGACACGGTGGCACGCGTGAAAGCGGAAGAACCGGATATCGTGCATCTTCACTGGACATGCTGGGGATTCCTGTCCATATCGGATCTCGCGAGATTGCCGGGGCCTGTTGTTTGGACTCTTCACGATTCGTGGGCGTTCACCGGTGGGTGTCATGTGCCTGGAGACTGCCTTAATTATCAGGATAGCTGCGGTCGTTGCCCACAACTGTCTTCGAACCGGACCCGCGATCTGAGCAGCCGCACGCTGGAACGCAAAAAGAGGTACTGGCAGAATGTGAATCTCACAATCGTGACCCCCAGCCGCTGGCTGGGCGACTGTGCCAGACGCAGCGCCATTCTTGGAGACCGCCGTATCGAGACCATTCCCAACGGAATTGACACGACCGTCTATCGCCCGATTGACAAACAATTGGCGCGCCAGACTCTTCGGCTTCCGCCCGACAAACGCTTGATTCTCTTTGCCGCCATGCACGCGACAAGCGATCCGAACAAAGGCGCCGATTTGTTATTTACAGCCTTACGCGAACTTGGGCGTGACGGATGGGGCGACAAAGCCGGAATAATCGTGCTTGGCGCATCGCCATCCGATCTACCGTCCGATCTTGGAATCCCCGTCACCTGCCTTGATTTTCTAAAAGACGATGTGTCCATGGTTCTTGCGTACTCTGCGGCGGACGTCACAGTCGTACCTTCGCGCCAGGAAAATCTTCCCAACATGGTCATGGAATCGCTCGCGTGCGGTACACCAGCCGTCGGGTTCCGCATCGGCGGCGTGCCTGAACTGATTTTGCATTCCTCGAACGGCTACATCGCCGAGCCTTTCTCGACACACGATCTGGCCAAAGGCATCGGTTTCGTCATTGAGGACGAAGCCAGACACGAGGCTCTGTGCATTTCCGCCCGCAAGAGAGTCGAGGCGGATTTCAACATACCATCAATAGCTTCGCGCTATGCAGCATTGTATGAGAGTCTTTTGAAATGACAAATTCGTCGCACGCGAACCCCGGAGAAGCAAATCTGCCTTCGCGGAAGGAAGGTGGTCTGAGGCTGAAAGGCATATGCAAATCTCCCGCTACGGATCGTCCGTTGATAAGCATTGTTACGGTGGTTCGCAATGGGGCAAAGACGCTGGCGCAGTGCATTGAAAGCGTTGTCCGGCAGCAATATAAGAACATTGAATACGTGGTCGCGGATGGCTGTTCCACTGACGGCACAATTGACATTCTGCGGTCATACGAGAGTTCATTGGATTATTGGGTCAGCGAACGGGATGACGGAATTTTCGATGCGATGAACAAAGCAGTCGGGCTGACTACCGGGGATTGGATTCTTTTTCTGGGCGCTGACGACATACTGCTCGCCGATATAAAAGACTTGGTCCACGGCTTCCTCGACAGAAACACGATCTATTATGGCAATGCCTATTGGCCCGGTCGCGATGCGCTCTACGACGGCCCATTCACAGCGGCCAAACTGGCCCGCACCAATATTTGTCAGCAGGCCATCTTCTACCCGAGAACCGCGCTGACAAAGTATCGGCATGATC
The DNA here is from genome assembly GCA_964487695.1 of uncultured Victivallales bacterium. Taxonomy (GTDB): domain Bacteria; phylum Verrucomicrobiota; class Kiritimatiellia; order UBA8416; family CAZASC01; genus CAZASC01. The sequence goes on along the minus strand of CAZASC010000011.1, from coordinate 39,406 downwards.
CGAAATACCGATTCCAAGCTGACTGGGAACTGAATATGCGCTGTTTCAGCGATCCGGCTTTTAGTTTTCAATACATTCCGGTAACCATTGTGCAGTACAATGATGTTGATGGAAGCAGCACATGCAACCGGGATCGGAATCTCGAGAACGATTATATCGCCTTGATGAGACGTCATTTTTCCCCGCCGATCGCCTTGTGGAGAATAGCCATAGCTCTCGGCGGACGATGTTTGCGGATTGTTGGCAGACCAGTAAGAGACGATGCACGACCCTGAAAGGGTGCCTTGGAGAAATGATGAACGCCAATTCAACGCTGGGCATCTGCATCCCGACTTACAAGAGACCGGACCAGCTTCTCGCCTGCGTGAAATCCATAATCGAGTCCGCCGGCTCAACACATGTGCCGGTATACATTTCGGATGACTCGGCGGACGACACCAATGTCGCCGCTGTCGAGTCGCTCAGGAACGCATACCCGCACATAATTCACGAGCGCAATGCCCGGAACCTGGGAATAGATCGCAATATCCTGAAGTCAGTGGACATCTGCCAATGCCGCTACGCGTGGCTGATGGGCGAGGATGATCGTATGAAGCCGGAGGCGATCCCGACAGTGCTGGACATCGCAGGAAGGAACGATGCTCAATGGCCTTTTATCTATATCAATTATGCGTCCGTGGATGCATCCTTCAAACGCGTTCTAAAGAAACAGTCTCTCGATCTTTCCGGTGATGTCGAACGCGACGCGATAGATTTTCTAAGACGGGAAGCGTGGTCCATGGGTTTCATCGGTGCATGCGTGGTTCAGAAATCCGCATGGGCAAAGGTTAACGAGGAGCCTTATGTCGGCACATACTTCGCGCACGTCGGCGTGATTATGGAGTCTCTGTGCGGCAGGAACGCTCGATTGATTGCGAAGCCGCTGGTTCTAAACCGCTGCAGCACGCCGGAAGCTTTTTCATGGAAGAATTCGACATTTGAAGTGCTCGGTGGCTGGGAGAAAGTGATGGACTTGCTGATACCGCTCTACGGCACCGAGCCTTGCAGGGAGTCGGTCGGGTCCTTCGAGAAAGCGCACGGCCTTAATAACTTAAAATTCCTCTTCTATGCGCGGTCAGGCGGCGCTCTTGACAAGGAAGTATACGAACGTCACATTCGACACGGAAATTATTCGTCTGTCTACAAGGCCGCCGCACTGCTTGTTTCCGTCCTGCCGCCGTTTGTTTTCCGGTGGGCGCAATGGATTCTTCACCGTGTCGTTGGAAGCTCGCTGAATCAGGGACCGTGAAAAGTCGAGTTCGACGTCTTAGCACGGCATGGAATTGCAAATGGATCAAGTATTTCATCTCGCAACTGTTATAACTGCGCAAATAGCGCTGTTGATTTTCCCCTCTTTTGTTGTGGCGCGCCGCTGCGCGCCTGACAGGAATTGGCCGGGCGTGATATTTGTGGCTTTGGTGATGAGTCTTGCCGCGCAGGGAACGGCCGGAATGTTGTGGGACCATCGAATCACTGCCTCGCCCAATATTGAGGCAGTCGTTTACATGATGTTCTGGCTTCTTGCCACACTTGTCTGCTTCCGAAAGCCGCGAGGAAACAGCTTTGCGAAAGAAGAAGCCATGAATGTCTCCGAATCGTCGGCCATTGCGGGAATTCTGGTACTGGCATTTGTGGTGCGGAGCATTCACCCGTTGCGGCACTGGGCGCTTGGCCAATCCGACGCCTACAGTCATCTTCAGTTCCTCGATGGTGTCATTCGAACTGGACGAATCGGGAATGACATATATCCGCCGGGCTATCACTGGGTCATGGCGCTGCCGTCACTGATCTTTTCCGTGGATGCGTATTATCTTGCCCGCTACGGTGGTGCATTTTTTGGACTTGCGCTTGTGCTTGGCATTTATGTTTTGGGCCGCACATTCGCATCGAAGTCGGCGGCACTGTTCGGGGCCTTTTTTGTCGCAGCATTTCCGGGTCTCCAGCTGCTCCTCAAAACAGGTGTTGGCTCGTTCGCCAACCAAATGGGCTTGTGCCTGATTCCCGCTGTGGTCCTGTTTTATTTTCAGTGGCGCTCAAACGGTTTCGCGTGGTGCTTAGCCGCAGTCATGCTGGCGGTATCACTTCTCGCGATGGCGTCCGCCGTCCCGATGATGCTTCTGCATGTCTTGCTGCTGCTCGCTTTCGAGCGCGCTGTTTCCCTTGCAGTGGACAAGAGGTCGTGGATGTTGGCATCCGCTAAAGTGGCTCTTGCGACGTTGCCTGCCGTGGCATTGCTGGCCTTCCACACTTGCGATGCTGGCCTCGCGCATCGTGCAGCGACCATGAAGATACTGACGAATGCCGATGCGGCAGACATGCATCGTAATCTTCCCGTGGTCCACCAGACCGTCGGCACTGCGCAGACAAGCCCGGTTTGGCTTCCCATGACCATCGATTTTGTCTCCATAAAAAGGATCGGCTATGGCCATGGCGCAGTGACTCTGAATCTTGTGGCAATCGCGCTGTCTGCGTTCTTTCTTGCCTATCTGGTCGCTGGAATAGTGCGAAGGAACCAATATCTTCTGGCTATCGGTTTGTGGGGAGTTTTTGCGTCGGTGCAGGCGCACACCGGATTTCTCCAGTTTTCCAATTATCAACGGGAAGGCTGGAGTCTGCTCATTGCAGTGGCCTGCATGGGTGGGCATATTTCCAGTGTCGTTTATTCATGGGTCTCCCGCTGGTTCATAGCAAGGGCGGCGTGTGTACTGGCTGTTCTTCTCGTCGCAGCATGGTGCCTCGCGCATCCGCCGGAGCACACTTTATTCAGCAGTCCCGCTGAAGACGAGATTGTGCAACTGGTAAGAACAGTATCTGGACAGGAAAAGCCGGCGATTTCATCCGGAATAGGCGGCGCGGAGGATGCCGATGTGTTATCATGCTTGAGTCCCGGCATACCCGTTTGCATTGTTTCGAGGCGCTTTGCCGGTTTTAAGGGAGGCCAGGGCGACGTGATCCGTGCCGTGAAAGGGAACTTGAAGTCGGTCACATTTACCGGCGCGGAATCTGCGGAACAATTGTTCAAGCCGGGCAGCCAGTACGTTGTCGTTATTGACAGAGACAACGGATCGGCGCCAAGGGGATACGAGGTAATGCAAAGAGTCAACCATGAGTTGACGCAGCGGTTCCTGGACGAGCGTTCCGCCGCTTTGCAACTGAATGACGCGCTCGAAGGCCGCATCAACAGACTCGATACGCATGTGTGGAATATCAGACGTTTCAAAATGAGCAGGAACCTTGGTGTCGTAGTTGCGACCCCGCTGGCGGCGGAAGTTCTTCAAAAGGAGTAGCGCTGTTCCAATGAAAATGCTGGCAGTCTTCTGGTTTATGACCGTTGCCGTCACGGCCATCGCCATGGTGGCTTCCATATTACGGAAACTGACCCCGGATCTGCGGAGCCGCTCATGGCTCGCAAGAACCCTGCTTCTGATCTCTCTGTCTGGCGCAGCCATACTGCTGTTGCGGCCGCATGAGGATACATTTACCGGGCTGGACGTCTCGGGCTATCGGCTCATGGCCGGCGCATTGGCCGAGGGACACGCTTTGAAAGGAGTGGATCAGACGCTTCTGGACGTGCCTTTGCAGATTAGAAACCAATTCCTCTACTTCCCTCATATGATGTGGCGCAACTCGCGTGACATATCCTTTCAGGTCGTTTCGCTGGAGCGCGCCAGGACTCAACCATATTTTTATCCGTTGCTTCCTCTGTATGAGATCGGGTTCGACATGGCGATACCGGGACACGTTCGTGACTACGGCCTGCCGGTCCTGGGCTGGTTGTTTTTCGCAACCTGCCTGACAGTCGGCTGCGCTTTGGGCGGGATAGCCGGGCTCTGTGTTGCCATCGTTTTACTTGTTGGTTCTCCGGTGCTCACATGGTTCTTCCGCGGCTATTTTCCCGAAGCGGCCGGCGTCGTACTGATCGGTCTCGTGCTGCTGGCATGGTCATTGACGGTCAGAGGACGGATAACCAGATTACTTATGTACCTCGGGCTTGGATTGGCTGTATCCTTCCATCCTCTGTTGATCGTGTTATCGCTCCCTGCCCTGCTGATAATCGTCCTCTCGACCGGGGAGAATCGCGGAGGGATGTTTGCTGGAATACTCGTCTTTACGGTTGGCGTTCTGCCGCTTGTACTTGTCACCCAATATGTCTCGCAGCCGTACGGAGATCTGCTGAACATCAAGACGTTGATCTTCAACTGCCGCGTAAGCGGAGAGCACAGGGCGGTAACCGCCTTCGCGGCGGCATGCGTCCTGTTCGTCATTGCCATGCTGCTTGCCCCGCGCGCCACGATGGCTGAATGCAAAGACCGTGCCGTCGCCTTGCTGACCAGACCTTGGATCCTGGAATCTATTTGCGCGTTGCTGCTTCTGGCTCTCTCGATGTCCTGCGCGGTCGGCCACCAGGCGGCAGTCATGCGATACGGCTGTCTCGAATTATACGAGAGCGCGGGCATGTGCTTTGGTTTCGCAGTGCTGGCAGGCATTGTCGCTGTCGTTGTTTCAAGGGAATATTCGCGCAGCCATATAATGCTTCTTCTATTCTTTTCGACACTGCCAGTCTTTGTTTACTTGAAAGGACTTGAACCGTACGGCTTGTGGAGCGAGCGTCGTCTCCTGCCCGCATACGTGCTATTGATGGCCACATTGATACCCTCTGCCGTATATGCTGGCGGAGCGCTTGTTGCGAAATGGAGATTTCTGCGTTTGGCCAGCGGCACGTGCGGATTGATCTTGCTCGCTATGGCCGCGTTTGCCAATTTCGCGCGTTGGCCCACCCCGTATGTAGTCCGCTATGACGCCGGTGCCCAAGCCTGGGTTGACCGCATCTCGGCGCGCATCGGTCAAAAGCTGGCCTTCTTCGATTCATACCAGCTCAGCGTACCTTTCGCAGTCAGGCCCGGGCTGCGAGCCCTCGGCGCGAGAGAAGCCAACGGTGACGGCGAAGTCTCTGGCGTCATGGCCTGGCTTGCCGAACGCGCCAGACAGGAGGAGACGATCTGGATTACATCCTACGCAAACCCCGGAATAGAGGATGGCGTTGTACTGAAGAGCGCCGGACGTGAATCGGTCAGCTTGTCGAGAGAACGCAGCAAGTACGGTTTTGCTTTGCCGGCCGTGGAAGAGACGTACCATATAGACGTCGAACTGCTCCGGCCTGTTCCGCTAATTGGCGACGCAGTCATTCCGTCGCTCAACAAAGTGTTCGACGGTGGACCGCTTGCTCTCCGGCCGCCTTGGGGCCGATCGGACATACCGGTGAAGCTTCCAAATGGCCGGCAACTGCCGGCACAATGGAGTAGAGAAGGCAGCGGTATTATCGGTCCTGTCCCACGGCCGGGTGGAGCTGTGAGAATCAACGTCATTGCGCTTACCGGTCGCACAAACCTTATGGAGACGCAGATCTTGAGACTTCAACCTCCGTGGGGCGGTGAGCCTCTTGCTTTGACGATAAGCAACAACCTTACCGATGTATCCGGCGAGTTGGTCCGGCCTGCCGATCAACCGGACGATGGAGTCAGAACCGGCGTCTACAGAATTCATTCGGCAAAGCCCTATGACCCGTTGAAGGATGGCATCCGCAAATTCAACAGTGATCTCGGCGCCCTGATCCACAGGATAAACATGGAACTCATTCCCGCAAAGCCGTCCGGCTTCTGAGTTCTCCTTTCCTTCCTTCATTCGCCTTCCGATTCTGCTCTCACTTTTTCAATTTGCAGCGCAATATCTGCCGAATCCTCGATGCTTCCAGGGACAACGAGATCATCCCTCTGCTTGATAAAATGAAAAGCCCCTTTTTTCTGTCTTGTACGATCCGCTTACGCAAGGATACGATGGCAATGACTTGTAGAGCCGCACGAGAAACAATATGAATGCTGTCTTGACCATGAATAAAATGACAATCCACCGCAAAGGTGGCATATGAAGGCCATTGGTTTGCTTTCAGGCGGGTTGGACTCAACGCTGGCGGTTCGAATCATGCTGGACCAGGGCGTCGAAGTCATCGCTGTAAAGTTCACCTCGCCCTTCTGCCTGTGCGATTCAGGTGGCTGCTGTCATGCCGCCGAGCAGGCAAAGCGCATGGGCGTTCCGCTCAAACTCTTCGCCAAGGGCGACGACTACCTCGAAGTGGTGCGTCATCCGCGGCATGGATGGGGATCGGCGATCAATCCCTGCATTGACTGCCGCATTTTCATGCTGAAAAAGACCAAGTCTTATATGGAAGAAATTGGGGCGGCTTTTCTTTTTACCGGTGAAGTGCTGGGCCAGCGACCGATGAGCCAGCACCGTCGCGCACTCGATCTGATCGAGCGCGAATCCGGTCTTGCCGGCCAGATTGTCAGGCCGTTGTCGGCGCAATGCCTGCCGCCCACGGAAGCCGAGTCGAAGGGATGGGTAGATCGTACTAAACTTCCGGCCATTCAGGGCCGCAGTCGCAAGGAACAAATCGCGCTGGCGAAGGAGCGCAATGTCACGGATTACCCCTGTCCTGCGGGCGGATGCCTGCTCACAGACAAGAACTTTGCGGCGAAATTGCGGGACTTTTTCGCGCATAATGAACTTGTGACCATGCATGACATTCAACTTCTCAAGGTGGGCCGCCATTTTAGATCTGGAACAACCAAAATCGTATGCGGACGCAATAAGAGCGAGAACGAGACTCTGCAACGATTGCGGCACGAAAACGATTCCATTCTGGGAACTCTCGATTGTCCGGGCCCGACAGTTCTGCTTCGAGGCGAGGCTACGGACGAGACAATTCAACTGGCTGCCGCGATCGCAGCCGCGTATTCCGATGCAGCCATAACTGAAGTCTCGGTGCATATTCAATCGCCCGGAATAGATCGTAATATCTGCGTGTACAGATCGGAAAGACACGCGTTCCAGCCGCATGCTGTGTAACCGTCTATCATGAAAGTCTCTACAAAAGGACGATATGGATTGAGGATATTGCTCGACGTGGCGCTGCACCAAGAGCGGGGCCCTGTGGCGCTGAGCGATATTTCCCGCAGACAGGCCATTTCCCAAAAGTATTTGTGGCAAGTTGTAAACCCGCTGAAAGCAGCGGGTCTTCTTAACGCCACGCGCGGCACGCGCGGCGGCTATGTTTTGGCCCGTTCGCCTGAGAACATTTCCATCCTCGATGTCGTCAATATTCTCGAAGGACCTGTTTCAATTGCGCCTTGCGTCGCCGCCCCCAAGAACTGCGACCGTAACACTTTCTGCACGACTCGCGATGCGTGGTGCGAAATCCAGGAGAAGTTGAATGAGGCAATGCGCGGAATCACTCTTCGGGATCTCGTCAACACCCACAACGAGCATGACAGTCGCAGCGGACAAAGTTACGATATTTGATCCTAAAGAGAGCAGTTCAACTGCTTCGCAGTCGCCCTGCTCTTTGTTAACATTGACAGCAAGTAGGCTGAGCCAAAGACAAAGCAATTGGATGACTGCACCAAATTGGCGCATAATTTCAACGACAAGTAATGGTTCAGGGGGTTGTAAATACTATACAAAACAACAGTTTGAGCGCGCACAGCGCGATTGAACTGCTCTTTCTAGGATAATCTTCGGCATGTCATTTTCTCACAATCAATTATGCGCCGCCCTGGGAAAACCGTCTCTTTATGTCCATAACATCCAAAAATACTTCTCTCTGCCAGTTCTGAAGGCCGATGAAAAGTATTCCGAAGGGCACAAAATGTTTCTTGAAAGGATTATCAACCTCAAAACCCTTGGTGTAAGCAGCGATGACATAGTCAAACTGCTTGTGTTGGAGAAGACGATCCTGCATCTCCTGCAAATAGATTCCCTTAATGAAAGTCCAACATGGTATTTGGATCACTGCTCGGACCGGTATTTAAAGAGAAACAAGCCATTCGTTCTCATGCTGACGGATTTCGAGCTTGAAGATTCTCCACTTGGCCAATCCATGCAGGGCAGTCTGGATTTTGCGGAGGCTCATCCGAAAGAATTGTTCAAAGCTGCGGACATGGGAGAAGACATTAATCGGGCGATTGAGAAGTACCGGGAATTGGAAGGACGAATATTGGCGATTGTGGATAGGGAAGTTGGCGTGACCCAGAAGGCCACTGATTGGGCAAAGAGTATTCTAAGAAAGAAGAAGGGGTAAAAACCTCCCTTTCTTTACGAACTGAGGCCCCCTGAGGTTCCGAACACGCGTTCCTCCTCGAACTTGCCGCTTTCGTCATAAATCCGCATATCACATGGCTGGTTCTTGCAGATGGGAATTGCTCTGTCGATGACTTCAATTTTTGTTTTGCCTACCTGAAGCGCGCCAGGCAAGCCTTGCGGCTTGAATGCCCATCGCTTGTGGAACCTATCGTACACTATCTCGTAATGTTTCTTCGTCTCCATGCTTTTTCTCAGTAAGGACTATTCCGGATAAAATAAGCAGCTCGCTCGTCCCCGCCACTCACACATTCAGCAGGTACTGGTTGACGATATTCTCCAGCATTTCCTGCTTTCCGCTGATACGTTTTGGCTCGCCTTTCTTGAGAATGAACGCCTCGAGCTCCTTGAAGTTCACCTCTCCGTTCTCAATCATGGCGCCAACGCCTGTGTCGTATGAGGTATAACGGGCTTTCTTGAAATCGTCCAGCACCTTATCCTTGTTCATCTTCGCGGCCACTTTGAGACCACGCGCGAACGAATCCATTCCGCCGATGTGCGCGAGAAAGAGATCCTCCAAGTCAATCGAGCCGCGCCGGACTTTAGAGTCAAAGTTCAACCCGCCTGTGCCCAACCCGCCCTGCTTCAGAATGACGCACATCGCCATCGTCGCATCATAAAGATCCAGCGGGAACTGATCCGTGTCCCATCCGAGCAGCAGATCGCCGCGGTTGGCGTCAACGCTGCCCAGCATTCCGTTTATCGAGGCCATGAGCAGTTCATGCTCAAACGTGTGCCCCGCAAGCGTTGCATGGTTCGCTTCGATGTTAAGTTTGAAACTCTTGTCGAGCCCGTATTTCCTGAGAAAACCGATCACTGTCGCGCCGTCAAAGTCGTACTGGTGCTTTGTCGGCTCTTTTGGTTTCGGCTCGATGAGGAACTGTCCCTTGAAACCGATTTCTTTCGCGTATTCCACGGCCATTCCCAGGAAAATCCCAAGATGATCGAGCTCTCGTTTCATATCGGTGTTTAGAGTCGTCTCGTATCCCTCTCTTCCGCCCCAGAAGACATAGTTTTCAGCGCCAAGCTCGAGGCCCACTTCCAGCATCTTCTTCACCTGCGCCGCAGCGTAAGCGAAAACGTGCGCATCCGGGTTGGTCGCAGCGCCATGCATAAAGCGTGGATGGCTGAACATATTGGTTGTATTCCAGAGAAGCTTTACGCCGGTTTCGTCCTGCAACTTTTTCGCAAGCGCAACAACCCTGTCGAGTCGCTTGTTGGTCTCTTTGAGATTATCTCCTTCGGGCGAGATATCCCTGTCGTGAAAACAGTAGTAGTCAACGCCGAGCTTCGTGAAGAACTCGAAAGCGGCCTGCATTGTTTGTTCCGCCTGAACCATCGGATCGCCGCCATTCCATGGGCGACTCTGCGTTCCGGCCCCGAACATATCGGCGCCTGAACCTTTCATCGTATGCCAGTACGCGACGGAATAGCGAAGGTGGTCCCGCATAGTCTTGCCAGCCACCACCTCTTTTGGATTGTACCACTTGAACGCCAGCGGATTTTTTGAATCAGGCCCCTCGAACTTTATCTTCTTCACGCTGGGAAAGAATTCCTTCATGTGTCGTTATCTCCTTGGTCTCGAAGTTTCATGAACTTCCAAATATGCCCAGTAAAACGTCTTAACGCTATCGCGTCATTGCCCGCGACAAGGTGGTTTTACTAGCACAATGCTGGCGCTTCGGTCAACGAAGAAGCCAATTCCACAGCGGTTCCGCGCAAGATGCGGAGCTTTGCGACGTTATCTGGCTACCGTTGCTGGTAGATTGCAGCATACCCCTACCAATTCTCCAAGCACCCTGAAAGGGTGCAATTCTTAAGCCCGAGGTGCAACCTCGGGACCACGTCCAGCCCAAACCATAGATCCCAAAAGTCCAAATGGAGCGAAGATAGACCTTCGTCCCTCCTTCGCTCTCACCGGCCTCCATTTCCTCTGCGTTTCCTTTTTCCTCAGGGCATTGCCCTGGGCTATGGAATGCGACCCTTTCAGTGTCGTTCATTTCATCTTCTCTTCTTGGTCTGCCAACGTCCGAGTTCTCCCTTGATCAGCCCGGCGTAGTATCATGGCGAAAGCGATCATTTGTATCGTAATAGCGGTTACGAAATGCTCCCGAAATAAATAATAAAAATATCGCTTTACAACTTCAATGGGTTGCGCGATAGTCTAGCTTAGCCATAGACATACTAGTCTATGGCATGGGTTGACTGTGAATTTGGAAATCAGGAGGACGGTGGAAGCCACAACGAGAATGCGGTCTCGCCCGGAAGGAGGAGCGATGCGGCGCTGGTGAAGCAACCAGCCACAGTAACGGAGGCCCACTCCGGAGGATCGATTTTGGAATGAAGTTTGTTTGAGAACAATCGAGATAGCAAAGCAAAGGAAGGTAAGAGGAGACATGAATAATAATTCGAGCAGCACTCAGTTCGGTAGAAATGGTTTTCTTGGGGCCATCATAGCGCTACCTAGGCTTACGTCGCTAAAGGCTTACGTCGCTAAAGGCGGACGCGGCATGGCGGTCA
>CAZASC010000011.1:0-28554 GCA_964487695.1 uncultured Victivallales bacterium | reverse complement strand
AGGCTTACGTCGCTAAAGGCTTACGTCGCTAAAGGCGGACGCGGCATGGCGGTCATCGCGATGGCGGTCGCACAATTGCTGGCAACGCAAACCAGCCTAGTGGCTCAAACAGCCGCATCAACCGGTAATGACGTCAAACCGGCCAAGATTGAGGACAAAGGGCTTCAAAAGCCAGCATGGCTGACGGAGCTGTCGGTCGGAGTTCGAGAAAGTCACGATGACAACGTGTACTTGGGGGGAGCAGACAAGGAGTTCTTGCCCGCGACTTACAAGGTGCCGGACGGGAGTGTGGCGGCGGTAGAGGGACACGGTTCTTTCTTCACCACGATATCACCCAAGATAGGCGTCGATTTTGCAAAACTATTGGATGCTAACAGCGCTCTGCAGACTCTGTCTCTGAGTTACGCTCCAGATATTGTCCGATACGGCGACGCATCCACGGAGAATTACACCGCCCATCGCTTGGGAGCTGCAGTCAAAGGCAACGCCGACGCCCTTTCATTCAAATTGGATGAGGGCTTCACTTACATAGACGGCAGTGATCTGGGGCCGACGTATCCGGGCAGCCTCCTTAGCGCCTACGGCACAGGCTACTTGCGTGAACGGCGCAAGCAGTGGCAAGACCGCACAACCTTCACACTCCAATATGATCAAGAAGCTTGGTTTCTGCGACCGACGGCGTCCCTGCTCGATTATAATCTTCTCACCAAACAACTCGCGGGAATAACTGGATATCAGAACTATGCCGACAGGTACGATGCCAACGGCGGTGCCGACCTTGGCTACAAAGTAGATAAAGATCTGGCTGTGACACTCGGTTACCGGTATGGACACCAATACCAAGAGAAGTACTCCGCGGAAATTGACTCTTTCGGGCAGACTTCCTCCAGTGATTATCAACGTCTATTGCTGGGTTTCGAAGGCAAGACGTTTAGCTGGCTTGATGCCAAGGTGCAGGCTGGGCCTGATTTCCGGCAGTACACCGATGCGGCTCCTGTCAACGACCGCAATCCGACGAAGTTCTATGGCGAGGCGACACTGGCGGCGACGCCTTCCAAGAGCGATACGATTACGTTCAATTATCGCCAGTGGCAATGGGTCTCCAGCACCGGCAAAGTGCCCTATTACGACAGCAACTTCGACCTGGGCTACAAACGTAAATTAACCGACCAACTATCAGGGAATCTCGGAGCCCGCCTGCAGTCATCTGACTACAACAGCGGCGATAGTTACAGCGGAACGACTGCCAAACCGGTCGTCACACAAAACCAACGCAACGACTGGTTCTACACCTTTTCGGCCGGATTGAAGTACGCGTTTACGGCAAGCCTCAGTGCGGATATTGCCTATGCCGCCAATCTGGCGCGCAACGAACAGGATGGTCTCCCAGCCTCGCAATTGCCTGAAAGTAAGCGCGAATTCAATGACCAGATCGCCTCAGTCGGAGTGCAGTACAAATTCTAACCAAGTTAAACACAAAGAAAGACGAAGAGGAAACCATGAAAGAATACATCAAACGGACAATTGTTCTGTCAATTCTATCAACCGCGATTGCACTGGGCGCGCTTATTACGAATGTAAATGCCGCTCAGGACGATAAGGAAATATCCTTTGGAGTGGCTCCTGGCCCGTACGGGGATTTGATCACCAAGGCGATCAAACCCGGACTCGAGAAAAAAGGCTATACCGTAACGCTGGTCCAATTCCAGGATTACGTTCAGCCGGATCTCGCACTTGCCAAAGGGGAAACGCGAGCGAATCTTTTCCAACACCAGCCCTACTTGGAGAAGTTTGCAAAGGACCATAATCTGGCTCTTGCTCCGCTGATCAGAGTACCAACCGCCGAACTCGGAATCTTCTCGCGGAAGGTCAAGTCCCTGAAGGAACTCAAGAAGGACGACGAGGTAACGCTTGCACAGGATCCGACGAATCTGGCGCGAGCCTTGCGCTTCCTCCAGAAAGTGGGGCTCATCAAGATCAACCCCGCGATCGACGCCACCAAGGCATCGGAGAAAGACATTGCGGAGAATACAATCGGCCTGCGCATCACGCCCTTGGAAGCGGCGCAGGTTCCCCGAACGCTGGATACCGCCGCGATCGCCGTCGTGAACGGTAACTATGCCATTGCGGCCGGACTTAAACTCTCCGATGCCCTTGTGCTGGAAGAACTGGATGAGAATCTCAAGGTCCTGGTGGTTGTCCGCGCGGAAGACAAGGATAAGCAATTCGCGAAGGACATCGTCGAGGTGGTGGAATCGGAGGACTTCCATAAAGTTGTGGAGGATCAGTCAAATGTGTTCTCCAGCTTCCAGAAGCCGGAGTGGTACGTGAAGAAATGGAACGCGCCCGCGAAGACCGAAGCGAAGTGAGTCGATAGCAAGTCAACGGAACACACACGTCTCTGGCGCAAACGCGTACGCCGGTTGCGCCAGAGACCATTCTCTCATACGGCCGGCGCGTTCGCGTCAAATGTCGGGAATCGATGATGGTTTACCATGATTATCCTGGAAAAGGTCAATGTGAAATTTCATGCGCGAAAGGCTCCGGACGTGCATGCGGTGCGGGACGTAAGCCTGCGAGTGGGTCCCGGCGACTTCTTCGGGATCGTTGGAACGAGCGGCGCGGGGAAAAGCACATTGCTCCGGACCATCAATTATCTGGAGAAACCCGATTCCGGCAGAGTGGTAGTGGCAGGACAGGATCTAGGCACCCTCGCGCCGGAGGAGCTGAGAAAAGCGCGACTGCACATCGGGATGATTTTCCAACACTATAACCTGCTGCAGTCCAAGACCGTGTTCGAGAATGCCGCTTTCCCATTGAGAATCGCTGGTGTCGGCGAGACGGAAATCCATAGGCGCGTTGACGAGTTGCTTGAACTGGTTGAATTGACACCCAAGAAAGACGCATTTCCTTCGTGCCTGTCAGGCGGCCAAAAACAGCGGGTGGGAATCGCGCGCGCACTGGCGAATCATCCGCGTGTCCTGCTGTGCGACGAACCGACATCGGCTCTGGATCTGGAAACCTCGAGCGCGATTCTTGAACTTCTCAAGACCATCAACGCCAAACTGAATATTACCGTTGTGCTGATTTCCCATGAAATGCAAGTAATCAAGAAAGTCTGCACCCGTGTGGCGATCATGCTGGACGGGTCCGTGATCGAAATGGGTTCTGTGTACGACGTCTTCGCTGAACCCAAACATCCCTTCACGGTGGATCTGGTCAAGCGGACTCAGAATCTCAAATTACCGGATCGGCTGTTGAAGAGCCATAAAGGCGATCTGCTGGAAATCCACTATCGCGGGGAACGAGCCGAGGCGCCCATTATCGCGGAAACGCTGCGTCGCTTCCCGGTCACGATCAATATACTGCATGGAAACATCGAATACATCGGCGACGCGGCACTCGGGACTTTGATGGCCGACCTTGAAGGCGAGCCAGTTGCGCGGAGAAATGCATTGGAATACCTGCGGCAGCATGTCGCCAGATTGGAGCTTATCCATGTTTCATGACCTCGACACAGCGGTCCTCTTACAGGATCTGCTAAAGGCGACCGTGGAGACGGCACAGATGACCGGTATCGGGCTGATCCTGTCTTTGTTGCTGGGCGTTCCGCTGGGACTGGTTCTGTTTCTGACCGGCAAAGGTCTGATGTGGGAGAATCGCATCCTGGCACTTGGAGGAAATATCCTGGTGAATTTCGTTCGTTCGCTGCCTTTCGTAATTCTGTTGATCCTTGTGCTGCCGCTCGCGAGTCTCATTACCGGCAGGAGCACCGGTCCGCTGGCGGCTTCGGTTCCACTGGCCATTGCGGCTGTCGCATTTTACGCGCGATTGGTGCAGGTATCGCTCGCAGAAGTGGATCGTGGAGTGATCGAAGCTGCTGTGGCCTGCGGTGCCACGCACTGGCATATCGTTCGCCATGTCCTGCTGCCCGAGGCATTTCCGGGACTCCTGCGTGGATTCACAGTCACAGCGGTGAGTCTCATCGGTTATTCCGCCATGGCCGGTGTCGTTGGCGGCGGAGGCATCGGGTTCCTGGCCATCAACTACGGTTACTATCGCTACGAAACAGGAGTGATGTTCGTTACCGTCGTGGCATTGGTCATAGTCGTGCAAGCCATTCAATCCGTTGGCGACTGGGTTGCCGACAAGAAGGACCATAAGATCAGGGACTAAGATGGGCTCGCGTGTCCACGAAGCGGGAAACCGCGTGATAACCGATAAAAAGAAGCGGAACGAAAGTGAGAATGAGCACTGAATCTCAAGAACCGGCACTGATCATTCAGGATCTGGGCAAAGAATATACGGTTGGATCGAAACGTATTCCGGTGCTCTATTCGGTCAATCTTGCCATAGCACGCGGCGAGTTCATCAGCATTGTTGGTGGCAGCGGTTGCGGTAAGAGCACACTGTTAAGAATCATCGCCGGACTTGAGAATTCGTTTACCGGGACGATTCAGTTGGACGGGCAGCCCATTCATGGGCCCGGCACTGATCGCGGGTTGGTGTTTCAGGAACACCGCCTTTTCCCATGGCTGACCGTCGAAAAAAATATCTCGTTTGGCCTCGCCGGGCCGATAGCGGAGTCTGAGCGAACTGTTCGCGAACACATCGCACTCGTCGGTCTCGATGGCTTTTCCGCTGCGTATCCCAGCCAGCTTTCCGGCGGTATGGCACAACGCGCTGCCATCGCGCGCGCAATTGTGAATCGTCCGAAGATACTGTTAATGGACGAACCGTTTGGGGCGTTGGACGCATTCACAAAGATACAAATGCAAGAGGAGGTGCTCAAGATTTGGCGCACGGAGCGTTCAACGGTCATTCTTGTGACGCATGACATTGACGAAGCAGTCTTCTTAAGTGACCGCGTGTTAGTCATGTCGAATCGGCCCGGCACGATATGCAGGGACTATTCCATAGACCTTACGCGACCCCGCGATCGAAACAGCTATGAATTTGTCGAGCATCGCCGGCAAATCTATCGCGAGTTCTTTACGCAGGCGGAAAGACCATTTGCCTATGCCATCTAAGAAAACATCGAACAATGCTGTCAAACTCAGGCGACAGATCACGCGCGAAGCCTTGCGCCTTGGTGCGAATCTGGTGGGTTATGCGCCCGCGTCTCGCTGGCTTGGCAGCGAACTGGCAGAATCCTACTGGCCGGGATCTATCTGGCCGCAGGCGAAGACGGTGATTGTGCTCGGAGTTCCAATGCTTCTGCCGATCATAGAGAGCACACCTTCGATCAACTACCAGGAGATGTACACCGCGGCAAACCAGATACTGGATCAGGCTGCCTTCCGTCTGGCCGCATGGCTCAACGGGCTCGGCCACGCGGCCATCTACCTACCGCGCGATGGCTATGGCAACCTCGATATTCTCCGCCGCAAACCAGTGGCCAGTTTCAGTCATGCGATAGCCGGGAAATATGCCGGATTGGGAACGATCGGAGCGAGTCACATGCTGTTGACTCCGGAGTACGGGCCCCGAGTTCGACTCGTATCTGTGTTCACCTCCGCAGACTTGCCCGGCGATCGACTTGTCAAAGGCGAACTTTGCAACGGGTGCGGTTTGTGCATCCGGCTTTGCCCGGCAAAGGCATTCACGCCGGTTAAGAAACACCTGATCGCCAATATGGATAAGGATCCATGCACCGCGCGTCACCAGCAGCTTCGTCTTGAGAACCGCTGGCCCTGTGGCATTTGTGCCAAAGTTTGTCCCGTCGGCACCGACCGGAAACTTTACGGACGAACAAGCGCCCAACTCTATCTCCGCGAGTCGGAGTCGATTGACACAGAGAACCCGACATACAAGGCGTGGAAACACATGCGCTCACATGGCTCTGAAAACGCCGGCAAGGAACTGAAGTGAAGGCAACTGGATTTCAACGGCTCGATTGTATTGAGCCGATTCTCCGCGACGTTCGTCCGGGGAGTCGGCCTCAACCGCGCAGCAAGACGAACGGGAACATTATCGCTCGCTATTAAACTTCAATTTAGGCGTTAGTCGGCAACAAACAAATCCGCAACGCCTGGCAAAGGACAAGGAAGATTGATTATGACTAAATTAAAGATAGTACTGTCAGCAACCGTGCTGACAGCGGTTGTTTCGCTGATTCACGCTGAAACCATTCCCTCCAAGATTACACTGGATTACGCGTACTACAATCCGGTCAGCCTGGTGCTCAAGGAAGAGAAGTTTCTTGAAGACGATCTTGCCAGCGACAAGGCAACGGTCGAATGGGTGTTCAGTCAGGGCAGCAACAAATCGCTGGAATACTTGAACAGCAAGAGTGTGGACTTCGCTTCTACCGCCGGAGTCGCTGCGTTCATATCGCGGGCCAACGGAAATCCCGTGAAATCTATATACGTCTATTCGAAGCCGGAGTGGACGGCGCTGCTGGTGGCCAAGGACAGCAAGATAACTTCCGTGGCGGAGTTGAAAGGGAAGAAGGTCGCTGCCACGCGAGGCACCGATCCGTTTGTGTTTCTGACACGAGCGCTGAGCGCCAACGGATTGACGATCAATGACGTCGAGTTCGTCGCACTCCAGCACGCGGATGGCAAGAACGCCCTGCTGCGTGGCGACGTGGATGCCTGGGCTGGTCTCGATCCATTGATGGCACAAGCCGAGGTCGATTCCGGGGCGAAATTCCTCTTTCGCGACGCGAGTTTGAACACGTACGGCGTTCTGAACGTGAGAGACGACTTTGCAAAGGACCATCCGGAGTTGATCGTGCGGGTTCTTAAAGCCTACGAGAAAGCGCGCCTCTGGGCGCTGGCCAATCCGGTCGAATTCAAGGCGCTTGTTGTGACGCAGGCCAAGCTCAACGAGGCAGTAGCCGCCAAGGTGCTAGAACGTACGGATTTGAGCAATTCACTCATCGGCGACGACCAGAAGAAGGCCATCGGAGCGGCAGGAGATGTGCTCAAGAAGAACTCGGTCATCGGGGCCGATGTGGATGTAAATAAAACAGTGAACGAACTCGTAGAACCTGGTTTTGCGACGAAAGCGGTGAAGTGAACGTATTGATCGGATTCATCATTCCAGGGTTTCTGGTGGTGGCGTGGGAGATTCTGTCGCGGTTGGGAGTTTTTCCGCCCAACTGGCTTCCGGCTCCCACGTCCGTTGTGTCCACGGCAGTGGAACTCGCGCGCCACGGCGATCTGGCACGACATGTCATGATTACCACATGGCGTGTCGTTGCCGGTTTCTCCATTGGCGTGTTCGCCGCCACGATGCTGGGTGCTCTCACGGGCTACAGCCCGATCTGCCGTCGTTTGCTGGATCCGCTTTTGCAATCGCTGCGAAGCATTCCTTCCATGGCTTGGGTTCCGCTATTCCTGCTATGGCTTGGAATTCAGGAAGCGTCTAAAATCACATTGATCGCCGTGGGTGCGTTCTTTCCAGTGTACCTGAATCTAATGAGCGGCATCCAGCACGTCGATCCGAAGCTGGTTGAGGTGGGCAGAGTCTTCCGGCTGAGTGGCTTTAATCTCATCCGGCGCGTAATCCTGCCCGCCACACTGCCGTCGTATATCACAGGACTGCGAAGCGGGCTGGGTCTTGCCTGGATGTTTGTCGTGGCGGCAGAGCTTATGGGAGCAAGCAAAGGGATAGGGTTTCTGATGAACGACGGACAAATGACAGGACGCCCCGGCATCATCATTGCCAGCATTATACTCTTCGCTATTTGCGGAAAACTAACCGATCTCGCCGTGGAGTGCACCGGCCGGCGTTTCCTGAAATATGAACGATAAGACCATGAATAGGAGCGATTTCTTTATCCACAATGTTCCCGGAGGCAATCGGCTTCGCGGACATTGCAAGTCGGAGGAGAAACAAGAACAGGAGAAAGCACAATGAGTCAGAGACCGTACGAATCGATTCCGCAGGCTGTGGGGCCATACCGGCAAGCTGTGGAGGCCAGTGGCCTCGTGTTTGTGTCGGGGCAAATTCCTGTGGACCCGAAGACCAACCACCTGGTGACAGACAATATCCGGGACGCCACACGGCAATGTCTGAAGAACCTGACCGCGGTGCTGGGAGATGTGGGTCTGGAGTTGCGCGATGTGGCAAAGACCACAATCTATCTCGCCGACATCAAAGATTTTGGAGAAATGAACGAGGCTTACGCCGAGTTCTTCAATGATCCGTATCCGGCGCGGGCTTGCGTCCAGGTTACTGCATTGCCGAAAGGCGCCTCGGTCGAAATCGATGCCATAGCGGTCCGCAAAAGCGGGGAGACCCGATGAATCGGAGATCCACGCACAAGACGTTTTCATGCTCCGGGTGCGGCGCGTTAAACTGCCGCTTTCTAACACCAGAGGCTTTTGCAGTTGGGATAAAGACGATGATCGAAAGAAAAACAATCCAAACGCGAAAGGAATAATTCCATGTCCGAGAGAAAATATTGGGAAAAGGAACTTGAAACTCTGCCCCGACCTCAACTGGAACAGTTGCAATTGAAACGCTTGAAGAAGCATCTGGCATTTGCCGTCAAAAACTCGCCCTATTACCGCCAGGCATTCCGTGAAGCTGGCGTAAGGGCGGACGATTTGAAGCATCTCGCGGACTTGCAGCGCTTCCCCTTCACGGACAAGAAGATTGAACGCGACCGCCAGCTTGCCGTGCCTGATCTCGGCGACATGGTGGCCGTGCCGGAAGAGAAGATTGTCTTCGTTTCCGCTTCCAGCGGTTCGACCGGCGTGCCAACGCTGAGCCCGTTCACGAAGCAGGATTTCGACGACTTTCAGAATGTCGAATCCCGTCAGTATTGGAGCATAGGCATGAGGCCTAAGGATCGTTACCTGCACGCGTTGAATTTCTCGTTGTTCGTCGGCGGACCCGATGTTATTGGTGCGCAGAATCTCGGCGCCCTTTGCATCTGGGGCGGTACACTGCCTTCGGACCGATTGCTCTATATCATTCAGCAATTCAAACCGACGATCACATGGACCACTCCATCCTACGCCTGGTATCTGGGCGAGACCGCAATCAAACAGGGAATAAATCCGGCACGCGATCTTAGCATCCGCAAAATCATCGTCGCCGGCGAACCGGGCGGATCGATCCCAGCCACACGGGAAGCCATCGAGAGAATCTGGGGCGCCGATCTCTATGATTATTACGGTTTGTCGGATATATTCGGATCGTGCGCCGGCATGTGCCCTGAGAAGAACGGTCTGCATCTGGCCGAAGACAACATACTGCTCGAAGTGCTCGATCCCAAGACGCAGGAACCGGTGCCGGACGGCCAGCCGGGCGAGATGGTGTTGACGACGCTTCTTAAGAAGGCGCGGCCCATGATTCGTTTCCGTACCGGCGATATTGTCACACGATTCCCCGATGAGTGTCCGTGCGGACGCACGTTTTCTCGCTTCGTTGTGCAGGGACGTCTGGACGACATGTTCATTGTCTCCGGCGTAAACATATTCCCAAGCGACATTGAGTTTGTTGTCCGGAACGTTCCCAATCTGACCGGCGAATATCGCATTATCGTTTATACGGAAGACCGGCTGACGCGATTCGACGTCGAAGTCGAAGCGGCAAACAATCCAGAAAACTTCGGCGATCAGCTCGCTGAGCAGGTCGTCCAACACGCCAAGCAGCGACTTGGCATCAGGCCGAAGAATGTGAAAGTGCTGCCGCCGGGCACGTTGCCCAGGGCCACGCACAAAGCCAAACGTTTAATCGACCAGCGCAACGTCGAAGGCGTTGTGAAAGGCGCTAACATTTAGTACCTTATCGAAAAATGTTAAACAAATATGTGTAACATGCATTACAATATGTTCGTTCCGGGCTTCATTTGTGCGGTTAGAATGAATGTTTTGAAATCGTCCAATCTTTTGGTTCCGGCTATGCCGGGTTAGGAGTCATGTCATGCCCAAAACCAGTCAACGAACGAGCACGTTCGGCGAATCCGTGATCCGACGGATGACCCGCGTCGCCAACGAGCACGGAGCGATCAATCTGTCCCAGGGGTTTCCTGATTTCGATCCGCCGGAGGCGCTGTTGAAAGCCGCCGAACGCGCCGCACGCCATGGCCCGCACCAGTACGCGGTTACTTGGGGCGCACACAATTTCCGAAAAGCCCTGGCGCGAAAGCAATCCTGTTTCATGGGGTTGCAACTCGATCCCGATGCGCACCTTGTCGTGACATGCGGCAGCACCGAGGCCATGATGGCTGCGATGATGACCGCCTGTAATCCCGGCGACAAGGTCATAGTGTTCTCACCGTTCTACGAGAACTATGTCGCGGATACGATCCTGTCGGGCGCCGAGCCGATTTATGTGGCGCTGCGCCCGCCGGATTTCGCCTTCGATCCTGACGAGCTGCGGCAGGCGTTCGAGGAGAAACCGAAAGCGCTGGTGCTCTGCAATCCGTCGAATCCCTCCGGCAAGGTGTTCACCCGCGAGGAATTGATCTTCATCGCGAGGCTGGCGGAGAAACACGACACTTTTGTCATCACGGACGAGGTGTATGAGCACATACTTTATGCGCCGCATGAGCACGTCTATTTTGCGTCTCTGCCCGGCATGTTCGAGAGGACGATATCTTGTAGCTCGTTGTCCAAGACATATTCGATCACCGGCTGGCGGCTTGGCTATGTTATCGCTCCGCCGTCAGTTATCGACGCGGCCCGAAAAGTGCATGATTTTCTCACGGTCGGCGCGGCAGCCCCGTTGCAGGAAGCGGCGATTGCCGGTTTGGAGTTGCCGGACAGCTATTACGATGAATTGCAGGCTATCTACACTGAAAAACGCGACGTGTTCCTGAAATACCTCGATCAGGCCGGACTGACATACACAAAACCGCAGGGCGCTTACTACGTGATGGTGGACATATCCGAGTTCGGCTGGAGCGACGATACGGAGTTCAGCGAATGGCTGGCGCGTGAAGTCGGCGTGGCGGCAGTGCCCGGATCGAGTTTCTTTCGCGAACCGGTGAGACACCTCATCCGATTCCACTTCGCGAAACAGACCAAGACGCTGCACGCCGCCGGCGAGCGGTTGTTGAAGCTTCGGGAGAAAGCGAGGAACGCCCGTGATTGAAGTGCGCTGGCATGGGCGCGGAGGACAGGGCGCGTTTACCGCTGCGCGACTCCTCGGAGCCGCGGCGGCCCTGTTCGAGAACCGTCACGCGCTGGCCTTTCCATCGTTCGGGCCGGAACGGCGCGGCGCGCCGGTGCTCGGGTTTACGAAGATCGATGACCACAAGATTACCGACCGGAGCGCCGTGACCGAGTGCGATTACGTCGTCGTGCTGGACGAAACGCTTATGAGTCCGAAAATTGCCGTCGGGCTGAGGGCAGGCGGCAAGCTGATCGTCAACGCGGCATCCCCTGCCCCGTACCGGGATTGGGCTGGAGCGGGCGACTTACTTGCCCTTGACGCTACATCTCTGGCGCTTCGGATCATTGGCCGCCCGATCGCCAACACCGCCATGCTGGGGGCATTGATTGCCTGGACCGGCTTGGTCAGACTGGAATCGGCCTTGCGCGGGATTGAGGAGGAAATGCCGCAGCGTCTGGCCGCAAAGAACGTCGAAGTGTTGCGCCAGGCATTTGCGATCGCCGGAGAGAACTCATGAGCCGCCATACTGTTCGACCGCCATTTCAGCCAAAACATATCGCCGATTTCCCCTGCGGCACATGCGACGAGGCAGGGCATTTAGTGGAGACACTTTCGAGCTGGCGCACCTCCACACCGGAAGTGAATCTCCAACTCTGCACCGGTTGCCTGCGATGTTACCTGCTCTGCCCCGAAGGTATGATCGTGAAGAAGAACGGCAAGGTGGCGATCGAGTTCGACTTTTGCAAAGGATGCGGCATCTGCGCGCATGAGTGCAGATCTGACGCCATCCGAATGATCGCGAGGAGAGAATGACCGCGAATGGCTCCAGAGTCTTTGTCTCGGGCAACGACGCGGTGGCGCTTGGCGTCCGGCTGGCACGGCCGCATGTGATTGCCGCATATCCTATCACGCCGCAAACTGCCGTCGTGGAGCGGCTCGCAGAGATGGTCGAGGATGGATCCTTGCGCACAGAATACCTACACGTGGAATCCGAGCATTCGGCTTTGTCAGCCTGCATCGGGGCAAGCGCTGTTGGCGCACGAACTTTCACAGCCACGTCGTCCCAAGGATTGCTGTATATGGTGGAGTGCATGCACTACGCCAGTGGCGGACGTTTTCCTGTTGTGATGATGAATGCCAATCGCTCGCTTGCGCTGCCTTGGAACATCTACAACGACCAGCGCGATTCTCTGTCTCAGTTGGATAGCGGATGGATCCAAGTCTACGTCGAAGATGCCCAGGAGGCCCTCGATATGATCATCCAGGCTTTTGCCATCGCGGAGAATGAGAAAGTTCTCACCCCTGTGATGGTCAACCTCGATGGGTTCGTTCTGACACACACCTACGAACTGGTCGAAGTGCCGACACAGGAAGCTGTGGACAGGTTTCTACCTCCGTTTAAGACAACCAACAAAATGTCCTTTGAAGCCCCAAAGAACATGGCTTTCACCGCCACGCCAGCCCATTATACCGAATTCAAATTCCAACAACACCAGGCAATCCTCGATGCGGCAACAGTTATTGCCGATGTGGACCATTCCTTCGGCGAGCAATTAGGCCGGTATTACGGCGGTTTGCTCGATGCCTACCGCGTGGAAGATGCGGAATTCGTCCTCATAACACTCGGGAGCGTCACCGGCACAGCGAGGGTTGTCGTGGACCAACTGCGCGCGGAAGGGCGGAAGGTGGGGGTGATCAAACTCAGATACCTGCGTCCATTCCCGGTGGAAGAATTGCGATCGCTCACTCGCAATGCATGGGCGCTGGGCGTTCTCGAGAAGAATATCTCCATCGGGTACGAAGGTACTGTCTTCACAAATGTTCGATCGGCGCTGTCACAAAATGGGACAACGCAGGAAATTCTGAACTTTGTGGCAGGCTTGGGGGGCCGGGATATTTCAAGAGGAGACATCGCGCAAATGTTTGAACGCCTGTCATCCGTTGCCACAACACATCCAGCCAATCGCGTGATCTTCGTCAATCTGGGAGTGGAAACAGCATGAGCCAAACCGTTTCAAGGCCATTGAATGCATCGACACTCGACGAGCGGGAATTCTTCTACGGTCACAAAGCGTGCGGTGGCTGTGGCGGCAGTCTTGCTGTGCGGCTGGCATTGAAAGTGCTTGGCGAACGAACTTTCACGGCAGTCCCGGCGGGCTGCATGTCGGCGGTGGGATTTGTCTATCCACAACTCGCTTTCGGCAGCAATGCCATCATTTCCACTTTTCCCGGAACGGCTTCGATGTTATCGGGCATCGCCGCTGGAGCGCGGGCGCTGGGCATTCCAGATTTCCATGCTGTCGGGTTTGCCGGCGATGGCGGCACGGCGGACATTGGCATTCAGGCCTTATCCGGCGCGATAGACAGGCATGACCGGATCATTTACATTTGCTACGATAACGAGGCGTATATGAACACCGGCGTACAGAAGAGCGGTTTGACGCCGTTCGGCGCAAGAACGACAACCACGCCTGCAGGTCGTCGCCTCCGCGGCGCGCTCACCCAAAAGAAGAATATGTTCGAAATTGTGGCCGCGCACGGGATCGAGTATGCGGCAACGGCAAGCGTTGGCTATCCGCAGGATTATCTGAACAAGATCGACAAGGCCAAATCGGTGAGCGGAACGTCGTACATTCATGTTTTCGCTCCGTGCCCAACCGGATGGGGCACGGGCAGCGACGTCTCGATCGAACTCGCCAAGGACATTGTCGATTGCGGCTTGTGGTATCTCGCGGAATTCGAGAATGGAGAATTCCGGCTCAACCGCGACCCGAAGCAGTTCACGCCCATTCAAAACTATTTCAACAAACAGGGCCGGTTCAAACATTTGCTGCCTGAAGACATTGAGCAGATCGTCAAACATCGCGACCGCGAGTGGGCGCGAATCCGCAAGCAGTGGATTCGCATTTCCCCACCTCCGGCCGTGGCGGGAGAAGAATAGAGATGCGCATTGCAATGGAAAGCGATCTTCCAGCGATCGTCGCCATATACAACTCGGCGGTGCCAACCCGGCAATCCACCGCCGATACAGTGGAAGTGTCGGTGGAGTCCCGAAGGGGATGGTTCAATGAGCACACTCCCGACAAACGACCGCTTATGGTTCACGAACAGGATGGTCGAATTATCGGCTGGGTGAGCTTTCAGTCTTTCTACGGGCGCCCCGCCTACGACCACACAGCCGAGATAAGCATCTACATTGCACCGGATCGCCAGGGCAAAGGGCTCGGGCGAAAGCTCCTCGCCGAGGCTCTGGACATGGCCCCGTCGTTGAATATCAGGACAGTGCTTGGATTCGTGTTTGCGCACAACGAACCAAGCATTCGCCTTTTGGAATACTTCGGATTCAAGTCATGGGGAATACTGCCCGATGTAGCTGAAATGGATGGAAAGGAATACAGTCTTTGCATCCTTGGATTGCGCGTGGGGTAACGGATGTTGATCGATTGCCATACTCATGCTTTCGCCGACAAGATCGCGGAAAGAGCCGTTACGCATCTGAACGATTACTACAAGATCCAGATTACGCGCGGCGGACGCCTGGCCGATTTACTCGTTGCCGCCGAGGAAGCCAAACTGGACGCGTTCGTTCTATTGGTGGCCGCCACTAAACCGGAGCAGGTCAGACCGGCTAACGACTGGATTCTCCGATTGGCCGGTCTCTCCGATGACGACATCCGGCGGGAGTTCGGCGTTTCGCATGTGCCGCGCATTGTTCCTTTTGGCACGTTCCACCCCGGCGACACAAACTGGCCAGCGGAAATCCAACGTCTGCGGGCGGCGAACATCAAAGGCATCAAACTGCATCCGGAATTTCAGCAGATCGATCTGGCAGATCCAGCGTTGTGCGATTTCTTTGCGGAGGTGGAGCGGGATTTCGTGGTGTTAATTCATGTTGGCGACGCTATTGCGCGAAGAACCAATCTCAGCACACCCGAGAAGGTTGCGGCTATCGCGCAGAAATTCCCGAACTTAAGGTTAATCGCCGCGCACATGGGCGGCTACAGATTTTGGGACGAAGCATATGACGTCCTGGCAGGTCACAACGTTTATTTCGACACTTCCAGCGTCTTTCCCTATCTGGAGATGGACAAGTTTCGTGCACTGGTATCCAAGCACGGCACGGAAAGGATTCTCTTTGGAAGCGATTTCCCCATCGGCTCTCCGCAGGAAGACTTGATCATCATGGAGAAGATTAACTGGCTCTCTTCGACCGAAAAGGCGCGAATTCGCGGCGGCAACTGCGCCAAGTTACTCGGTCTACGTGAGATCGCATAATACTTGAGGATTTCCTTGGCCCGCGCCTCAATAGAGCATGCCTTCTGCCCGCGAGATTGCGCCTCGATTGGGTACCAAAAAAAATAATGAAAATATTTCTTTACAGTCGGAAGGTCTTATGCGATAGTCTAGCATAGTAATAGACATACTAGTCTATGGTGCGGGTTGACTGTGAATTTGGAAATCAGGAGGACGGTGGAAGCCACAACGAGAACGCGGTCTCGTCTGGAAGGAGGATGCATGGTGCATTGTTGAACAGGTAAGGTCAGCGTCAGCGTAGCCCATATCCGAGGGTCGGACATAGGGTTAAGTCTTTCAGGTAACAGTTCAAATGGAAATTGTCTAAGAAGGTAGTAAATAAAATGAAGAGTCAAGTCATGAGTCAGTTTGTCAGAAACGGTTTTCTTGCAGCTATCGTAGCCATCCCATTGGCGTATACTGCACAAGGCGGTGTTCCGTTCAACAATCTGGAGGGAGTTGGCGGAGCGGCATTCAACCCGTTGGCCTATCCATCGGGACAGAACAAGGACACCAGCAACAGTAACGCCTTGGAACAGGTTTTCAGCAAGCCGCAGTTCGGCACATGGTACGTCCGATTGAATGCAAAGGACATTGATTGGAATGCCATTGGCGCTTCAGTTACCGTCTTGGATCGCCTCGAACTGTCGTATGGTTATGAAGCCGTCGCAATCGGTGGCGCGCTTAACATTCACAAGAACAGCATCGGCGCAAAGGTGCTTCTCGTTCCCGAGAACGCTGGCGACTCGAAATTCGTTCCGGCCATCGCGATCGGTGCCATCCATAAATCCACCTCGCAAGTTGTGGTGCCGAATTCGGACGATAACGGTGTGGATTTCTACGCAGTGGCAACGAAGCTGGTCACCCAACTGCCCCTGCCCGTGCTGATATCAGGCGGCGCATTGTCCAGCAGTGAATACATCACCGGAGTTGCCGGCTTCGATGACAACAGGAAAATAACCGGCTTTGCAAACGTGGACGTGATCCTGCCGATCAGCGTCGCTGTCGGCGCCGAATTCAAACAGGGCGAGAAGTATGACGATTTCGAAAATGCCAACTATTGGGATGCACATCTGGCATGGCTGGCAAGCAAGAATCTCACGTTGATCGGGGCTTACGTGAATGCAGGAGACAAGAATAAAACCACGCCCTATGGACTCGGTCAAGGCGCGGTAGTGAGCGCGCAGTACGCGTTCTGAGGTTGACACACAACAAAGAAGGTTTGGAACATGAGTAACGAACCCACGGGCCAGACAGAACGATCCGCGCTGACGGTGTTTCTGGATCTTCTGTTTGGACGTCGGAAACAGACAGAAGAACAGCAACAAAACGGAAGAAAAGGAGAAGAGAGAATGTCTACAAAAGGAATCAATACACTGGCATTGCACGCGGGTCAGGTTGCTGACCCGACAACCGGGGCCCGGGCGGTCCCGATTTATCAGACCTCGTCGTACGTGTTCAAGAGCACCGAACATGCGGCCAACCTGTTCGCATTGAAGGAGTTCGGCAACATCTACACTCGGCTGATGAATCCGACAACCGATGTCTTCGAGCAGCGGGTGGCCGCCATCGAGGGCGGCACCGGAGCGCTTGGAGTGGCGTCGGGACAGGCGGCGATCAGCTATGCGCTCCTGGCGATTACACGGCTCGGCGACGAAATTGTCGCGGCGAACAATCTGTATGGCGGAACGTACCAATTGTTCCACCACACGTTCCCAAAACTGGGGCGGACGGTTAAATTCGTAGATTCGCGCAATCCGGAGGCTTTCAAAAAAGCCATCACACCAAAGACGCGGGCCATATACGCTGAAACAATCGGGAATCCGAAATTGGACGTGCCTGATTTCGAGGCATTGGCCAAAATCGCCCACGAGGCTGGGATTCCGCTGGTAGTTGACAACACGGTCGGCGTCGGCCTGGTCCGCCCCATTGACTACGGGGCGGATATTCTGGCCAACTCGGCCACGAAATATATTGGTGGACACGGCACTTCGATCGGTGGCGTGATCGTGGACTCGGGCAAGTTCAAATGGAACAATGGCAAGTTCCCGGAATTCACGGAACCCGATCCGAGCTATCACGGCCTTGTATATTGGGACGCGCTAAGCAACGTGCCGGGTCTCGGCAACGTGGCGTTCATCATCAAGATTCGCGTCACGCTCCTGCGCGATATTGGCGCGGCGCTAAGTCCGTTCAACGCCCATGAATTTCTGCTGGGTCTGGAGACGCTGCCGCTGAGACAGCAAAGGCACTCAGCCAACGCCCTGGAAATTGCGAGCTGGCTCAAGAAACACCCGCTGGTGAGCTGGGTGACCTATCCTGGTTTGGAAGACGATCCAAGTTACAAGGTGGCGTCCAAATACCTGAAAAAGGGGTTTGGCGGCCTTGTCGGGTTCGGCATCAAGGGCGGACTGGAAGCCGGGAAGAAGTTCATCAACTCGGTGAAACTGTTGTCTCACCTGGCGAACATCGGCGATGCGAAAAGCCTCGTGATTCATCCGGCCTCGACGACGCACCAGCAGTTGACCCCCGCGGAACAGCAGGAAACCGGAGTCACGGAGGATTACATTCGTCTTTCCATCGGCTTGGAAGACGCCGACGACATAAAGGAGGACATCGAACAGGCGTTGAATAAGACAAAATGATGGAACGACGAACTACGGGATGGGCGCCGCGTGAAGAAACGGTGTCCCATCCCGGCCGCTGTGGGAACAAAAAGCCACGGCGCAGCACGGAGCCGTGCAAGACAATGGGCAAAGATGTGAATGGTGGAGAGTATTTCGAGCGAGTTGCACCGCAGTGGGACCAAATGCGGCAGCGTTTCTTCTCCGAAAACGTCCGGGCCGTGGTTTATGACACTGCAAATGTGCAACCCGGTAAACTGGCCGCCGACATCGGGGCAGGAACGGGGTTCATTACGGAAGGGCTGTTGCGGAAAGGCCTCAGAGTCATTGCAGTGGACCTGTCGGAAGCGATGCTTGAGGAGTTGCGGAAGAAGTTTGGAGATTTCAACGCAGTTGACTGTCGAGCCGGCGAGTCAGCGCACCTGCCTATCGCGGACGCTGCCGTGGACTATGTCTTCGCGAACATGTATTTGCATCACGTTGAGAAGCCCTCGGACGCCTTACGGGAGATGGCCAGGGTGTTGAGAACGGGCGGTAAGGTCGTGATCACGGATTTGGATGAACACTGTCACGAATTTCTAAGAGCGGAGCATCACGATCGGTGGATGGGATTCAAGCGGGAGGATGTCCGGCTGTGGTTTGAGAAAGCTGGATTGAGGAATGCAAGGGTGGATTGTGTGGGCGAGAATTGCTGCGCTACATCGGGTTTCGGGGCAGGGAGCGCCGCTGTAGGCATATTCATCGCATCTGGAGAAAAGTGACCGAAGCGAGACTTGGAAAAGGAAGTGAGAGAGCACGAACGGAAGGAAAGCGAGCGAAGACATCATGGCTGAATACGGCAATATACTTGGGGCAATAGGCAGAACGCCGCTGATCCGTTTGAACCGCATGGTTGCAAACGTCGCTTCCCCGATCTACGTAAAAGTCGAGACATTGAACCCTGGTGGCAGCGTCAAAGATCGCATCGGCCTGGCGATGGTGGAAGCGGCTGAAAAAGTGGGATTGCTCAAACCCGGCGGCACCATAGTGGAAGCCACCGCTGGCAATACCGGTGTCGGTCTTGCGCTTGTCGCCGCCGTCAAAGGCTACCGCATGATCGCTGTCCTGCCGGACAAGATGAGCGAAGACAAAATCAGCCTCCTGCGAGCTTATGGAGCCGAGGTGGTTATTACGCCAACGAACGTTCCGGCGGAGTCGCCGGAAAGTTACAACGGAGTCGCTGACCGCATTGCGCGCGAAATCCCCGGCGCGTTTCGTCCCAACCAATTTGCGAATCCGCACAATCCTTTGATTCACTCGCTGACAACTGGTCCGGAAATATGGGAAGACAGTCACGGACAAGTGGACGTTTTTGTCGCAGGCATGGGAACAGGTGGTACCATTTCAGGCACAGCCAAGTTCCTCAGGGAAAAGAACCCCGGCATTACGATCGTGGGCGCTGATCCGGAAGGTTCGATTCTTTCCGGCGACAGTCCGCATTCCTACAAGGTCGAAGGCATAGGCGAGGACTTCATCCCAAAAACATTCAACCGGCAAATCGTTGATGAGATGATCCGGGTGAGCGACAAGGAATCCTTCAACACGGCCCGGCGTCTGGCCCGCGAGGAAGGCATTCTGGCCGGCGGTTCCTCCGGCACGGCGTTGGCAGCAGCTCTCAAGTACGTGCAGCGGCTTACGCATCCCAAGTACGTTGTCGTGCTTCTCCCCGACACAGGTCGCAATTACCTGAGTAAGATATTCTCCGACCGCTGGATGCAGGAAAATGGATTCTGGGAAGACAGCGCGCCCCAACCTCTGACCGTCGGCGATATTCTTGCCGGCAAGCGGCAACGACCACCTTTGATAGCCGTCAAGACCACGGACAAGCTCAGTCGCGCAATCACCTTGATGGAGACTCACGATATTTCCCAACTGCCGGTGTTGGACGGCGAGAGAGTGGTTGGCAGTCTTAACGAATCCTCGATTATGAAAGGCCTTCATGACGGGCTGGACATTGCCAATCAGGAGGTCGCTGCCGTGATGACAAACTTGATGCCCAGTCTTGACATCAACGCTGATGCTTCCGAAGCTTATCGGCTACTCCTGTCCGGTGCGCCCGGAATCATTGTGACTCGGGGGCCGGCGAGAAGCGGCATAGGACTCATTACAAGAACCGATCTCATCGCGGCATGGGTGCGCGGCAAGACTACGACCACTGGAGGAACACATGAAATTTGAAACACGGGCCATACATGACGGACAGTCCGCTGATCCGGCCACAGGAGCGGTAACAATTCCGGTGTTTCAAACATCCACATATCAGCAGGATGGCATCGGCAAACCGCGCGGTTACGAATACTCGCGGACCGGCAATCCCACGCGCCATGCGCTGGAAGAAGCGCTGGCCTCGCTGGAGAGCGGCAAGCACGGGCTTGCCTTCGCATCGGGTGTAGCCGCCACAACGGCCGTCCTCCAGCTTCTGCGACCGGGAGATCATGTGCTGGCCGGCGATGATATCTATGGCGGAACGTATCGCCTTCTCGAAAAGGTCTACTCGCCATGGGGCCTGCATGTTGATTATGTGGACACCACCGATCCCAACGCCTTTGCCGCGGCTGTTCTGCCAAATACAAAACTGATATGGGTGGAAACTCCTACCAATCCGCTCCTGAAGATCGCTGACATCGCAGCGCTCGCCGGAGTGGCGAAGCAAGCCGGCGCATTGCTTGCCGTAGACAACACATTCGCAAGCCCATGGTTCCAACGGCCGCTGGAACTAGGCGCACACATTGTGGTTCACAGCACAACAAAATATCTCGGCGGACACAGCGATGTGGTCGGCGGGGCTGTCATCACAAGTCTGGACGATGAGTTCAACGACCTGAAGTTTTATCAGAATGCGGCTGGCGCAATCCCCGGCCCTTGGGATTGCTGGCTGATTTTACGCGGTCTAAAGACCCTGGCTGTGCGTATGCGCGAACACGAACGCAACGCCAAGCACCTTGCCCTCATTCTCGAAAAACATCCGGCGGTGAAACGGGTCTTTTATCCCGGGCTTGCGACGCATCCTCAACACGAGTTGGCCGCGAAACAAATGTCAGGCTTCGGAGGGATGATCAGCCTTGAGTTGAATGGTGGCTTTGAAGCTGTGGAACAATTCGTGGCGCGCTTGAAGATCTTCATTCTCGGCGAGAGTCTCGGCGGCGTCGAATCGCTGGTCTGCTATCCGCCGCGCATGACACATTCGTCGTTTCCAGCAAAAGAGAGGCATCGCCGCGGAATTCATGATAACCTTGTGCGTCTTTCCGTAGGCATAGAGAACGTCGATGATTTAGAACAGGATTTAAGGAATGCGCTTGGTTGACCCGAGCGAAGGGGAAATGTGAAACTGACAATCAATGGAAAGAAGACCGAAGTGAAGGGCGTAACCACGGTTGAACAACTTCTGAAATCGGTCAATCCGGATGGAGCACGCACTGCGGTCTTGATTAACGACAGCGTTGTCGGCAAGACTGAGTTCAAGCAGTGTCTTCTCAAGGAAGGCGATCATGTCGAAATCCTGACATTTGCGGGAGGAGGCTGAACCATGCCCCTATCAGCGGAAGAACGTGAACGTTATTCGCGCCAACTGACCTTGCCTGAGATCGGCGAAGAGGGGCAGAAACGACTGCGAGCTGGAAGAGTTCTGATCGTCGGTGCAGGTGGCCTGGGCTCGCCTGCGGCATTCTACTTGGTTGCCGCAGGTGTCGGAAACATCGGCATCATGGATGGGGATGTGGTGGAAATCAGCAATCTTCAGCGACAGATACTCCATGCGACGGACGATATTGGCCGACATAAAGTGGATTCTGCGATCCGGACTTTACGAGCGTTGAATCCTCATGTTCGTTTGCTTGGCCATAAGGAACGGCTCTCGCCACTCAACGCAGAGCAAGTGCTGAGCGATTATGATTTCGTTGTGGATGCGACGGACAATTTCTCATCCAAGTTCCTGATCGCGGACGCGTGCCACGGTTCACGAAAACCATATTCACATGCAGGCATATTCCGTTTTCTTGGACAGACGATGACGGTCCTTCCGGGCAAAACCGCCTGCTACCGCTGCGTGTTCGACTCGGAACCAGATGCGCAGGCGCCTGCCGGCAATCCGCCGCAAGGCCCGTTGGGCGCAGTCCCTGGCGTGATTGGCGCCATTCAAGCCACGGAAGCAATCAAGAGCATCCTTGGCGTCGGCCAGCCATTGACAAACACGCTGCTTGTTTACGAGGCATTGGAGATGACGTTTCGCCGAATACCGGTGAAGCGAAACATCAATTGCATTTTGTGCGGAGCGAACGGTATAACGAAACAATAACACATAGGAGAAGTGAAACATGAGTCGCGTATACAAAGACAATCCTGAGTCCATCGGAAACACACCATTGATCCGTCTGAATAGGGTTACGCAAGGCAGCAGCGCCGTGGTTCTGGGTAAAGTGGAGGGCAGAAATCCGTCCTACTCTGTCAAATGCCGCATCGGAGCCGCGCTGATCTGGGATGCAGAGAAGCGTGGCGTGTTGAAGCCCGGAGTCGAGATTGTCGAGCCAACGAGCGGCAATACCGGCATTGCTCTGGCTTTCGTGGCCGCCGCCCGCGGCTACAAGCTGACGCTGACCATGCCGGAAACGATGAGCATTGAACGCCGACGTGTATTGGCCGCCTTCGGCGCAAATCTAGTTCTCACACCAGGCGCCGAGGGAATGAAGGGAGCGGTCAAACGCGCCGAGGAACTCGCCGCATCCGATCCGCAACGCTACTTTCTGCCTCAGCAGTTCAAGAATCCGGCAAATCCTGCCATTCACGAGAAGACCACCGGCCCTGAAATATGGAACGATACGGATGGCGGAATTGATGTGCTGGTGTCCGGTGTGGGCACAGGCGGCACCATAACCGGCATATCCCGGTACATCAAAAATACCAGGGGGAAACGTATTCTGTCCGTTGCAGTGGAACCGAAGGAGAGCCCTGTCATTTCGCAAAAACTGGCCGGGCAGGAGATCAAACCGGGGCCGCACAAGATACAGGGAATCGGCGCAGGGTTCATTCCCGACACGTTGGATCTCTCGATCGTTGACAGAGTCGAACAAGTAGACAGCCTGGAAGCCGTGGAATACGCACGCAGGTTGACGCGCGAGGAAGGGCTGCTGGTTGGGATATCAAGCGGAGCGGCCACAGCGGCGGCCCTGCGCCTGGCACGTGAAAAGGAATTCGCAGGAAAAACCATTGTAGTGATTCTTCCTGATGCCGGTGAACGCTACCTGTCTACCGTGCTGTTCGAAGGAATTGGTTGATTAGTCGCAAGAAAGGCTAGGATTACGCCAGAAGCGACTTTTTGCGAAGAACAACAGTTAGCACGATGTCGATCTGTTTCTTTGCGGTTTCCGTGACAGGAACACTCAATCGTCAGCATGCCGGGGACCGTTGAGCAGACGTTTGATGACATCACAACTCATGCAATGGAGAATACCCATTTTGGATGGGACCCCATCCGGGACACAGTTCTTTGCGGCGATAAACCAGCAGAACTGGCCGAGTCCAACCGTAAATCCCGGACATTGTTCACGGATTTCTGGTTTGCATCGTCTGATTGCCCAACAGGGAACGTCTCGCATCGTTTGCCTGCGATACAGCGCCAGCAATATCAGGAGCTGGATCATAACCCGGCATGGAATTGTCCTCCACTCCTGTTCGTAGCTTTGCACGGCCTTTTCGGATATGCCCAATACCTGCGCAAGCTCGACTTGCGTACGGTTCAGGATGGCACGGATTTGTCTGACTGTCGCCGCAAGGGACATGCTCGTGCCTGCCAACCCGTTACTTTGTCGCCTTTTCGACAGTTGCTGCTTGTCGCGGTCACTCATGGTCTTGTTTGTTTTCTCCTGTTCTGCAATGTTCATATTCCAGACTTACCGACGGGCGAAGGCACGGCTTCCGGGGAGACTCTGATTACGCTTTTTCCTTCTTATATTGGATACCACAGTGTGGCATATCTTTGATTTGTGAAACTTTTAACAGACATGATGGATCTGCGTCCAGCATCTTCTTTGGACGCGAACAAAAGCGATGATGAATGACGGTGGTGAACCCGTGCAACATATTCCAGCCGGTTTCAGAGATGAGATGCAGGAGATAGTGGAAATGCGCGCCATTGGCGCGTGGTCAGCAAGAAGACAGGCGCATCTGCGATTCGGGTGCGGCGGGTCCAGAGGCCGCGCGAAGGGGCTCAAATTGCGTATCACCAAATCGCAGATGCGCCCCAAGACCGTTGCGATTTTATATTGATTCTTTAAGCGCATCGCTTCACAGTCTTGAAAAGACGAGAAAACAAGGAGCGAGCATGAGCAAAATAAAAACTGCAAATCCCGAAACACTGGCGCTGCACGCCGGACAGGTTGCCGATCCAACCACAGGCGCAAGGGCTGTGCCGATTTATCAAACAAGCAGCTATGTGTTCAAAAGCACCGAACAGGCCGCTAATCTTTTTGCACTGAAGGAATTCGGAAACATCTACACGCGTTTGATGAATCCAACGAACGATGTGGTTGAAAAACGCATCGCTGCGTTGGAGGGCGGAACCGGCGCTCTCCTGACATCCAGCGGGATGGCGGCGATCTTCCTGGCCATTCACAACATAGCGCAAGCAGGCGATCATATCGTGTCTTCGTCTTCGCTTTATGGCGGAACCGACACGCTTTTCCGTTATACCCTGCCGAAACTCGGGATCGGCGTTACGTTTATCGAGGATCCGACACCGGCGGAGGTCAAAGCTGCGATACTTCCCGACACCAAGGCTGTCTATGCCGAGACAATCGGAAATCCCAAGGGCGACGTCGCGGATTTGTCCGCGCTCGCAAAAGTCGCACATGACGCAGGCATACCGCTCATCATAGACAATACTTTTGCGCCCATCCTTTGCCGTCCTTTCGATTACGGAGCGGACATCGTAGTGCACTCCTGCACCAAATGGATCGGCGGACACGGCACATCCATCGGCGGCGTGATTGTGGACAGCGGCAGGTTCGACTGGTCGCGCGGCAACTTCCCGGACTTTACCACGCCGGACGAGAGCTATCACGGGATCGTTTACTGGGACGCTTTGAAAAATGTCCCCGGCATGGGCAATGTCGCGTACATCATCAAGGCGCGGGTTGACGGAATGAGAAACATCGGGATGTGCGCAAGTCCGTTTAATGCGTTCCTGTTCCTGCAGGGACTGGAAACTCTGCCGTTGAGAATCCGCCAGCAATGCTCAAACACACTCGAGCTGGCAAAATGGCTGGAAAAACATCCGAAGGTTGCGTGGGTGAACTACACCGGACTGCCTGGCCACAAATGGAACAAGGCCGCTAAAAAATATCTGAGAGGCGGCTGCGGTGCGGTGCTGGGATTCGGAATCAAAGGCGGCCGCAAAGCGGGTGAGAAATTCATCAATTCCGTGGAGCTCGCAAGCCATCTGGCAAATGTCGGAGACGCCAAAACGCTTGTGCTGCATCCGGCCTCGACCAGTCACCAGCAGATGTCGGAAGACGCCCAGCGCGCTGCCGGTGTAACCCCGGAGTTTGTCCGCGTGGCCGTGGGGTTGGAGAATATTGAGGACATCAAGGCCGACTTCGATCAGGCGCTGGCAAAGAGCGTAAAGTGAAAAGATTTCTAACCACGGAGGCCACAGAGACACGGAGAACATAATGATGATGCTTCTCTCCGTACCTTCGTGAACTCCGCGGTGAACTTTATTTCTTCTTGGTTGCGGCTTTGCTGCTTCAGGAACTGCGTGATAATATTCCTTCATGAAACAACGGATTGCAATCGCAATGAGCGGCGGCTTGGACAGCTCTGTTGCCGCCGCGATCCTCCAGGAACAGGGCAGTGAGATCGTCGGCCTTACCGCCAAGCTATGGCCGGACGGCTCACGCTGCTGTTCCGACGAGGATATTCGTGACGCGCAAAGGATTTGCGATTTTCTCGGCGCTCCGCACTATGTCGTCGATCTGCACGAAGCATTCCAGGAGAAGGTCATCAACTATTTCGTCTCCGAATATGCGCGCGGTAGAACACCGTCACCATGTGCAGTCTGCAACCGTGCCATCAAGTTCGGCCTGCTAATGGACAAACTTTCGCCGCTCGATGCCTCATTCATGGCGACCGGTCATTATGCAAGGATAGCGAAAGATGCGAAAGGGGGCTTTCGCTTGCGCACCGGTATGGATTCAAAGAAGGACCAGACTTATTTCCTTTTTGACTTATCACAGCAGCAGTTGGCGGCAACGATTTTTCCGCTTGGCGAAATGACAAAGGACGAAGTGCGCAAATGCGCGAAGAAAAAGAATCTGCCTGTTACCAGAAGGCCGGAAAGCCAGGATTTATGCTTCGCCGAGTCCGGCGAGCATTACCGCATTGTCGAGCGATTCCTGCCCGGCGCAACCCGTCCGGGCGATGTTATGGATGTGGGGGGAAATAAGCTCGGCACTCATCAGGGGCTTCACCGCTGCACAATCGGACAGAGGCGCGGACTCGGCATCGCAAAAGGCAGACCTTTATATGTTGCGGACATTGATTCGGAAAAGAACACTGTGACGGTTGCCGGCAAAGACTGCCTGCTGAGCACGATGGTTCGTGTAGAAAACATCAATTGGATAGCCGGCGACTTTCCCAGCTGCACATTCGCCGCCACCACAAAGATCCGCTATAACCATGCCGCCGCCTCATCCCATATCAAGCCAACGGGAGACCACTCTGCTGTCGTAACGTTTGACGAACCGCAATTTGCAATCACACCCGGCCAAATCGCCGCATTTTATGACTGCGACGAATTGCTCGGCGGAGGCTGGATCGAAAAAGGAGAGTAGGCGAATTATGAAACAACGTATTTATCTCGATTACAACGCAACGACTCCGTTGCGGAAGGAAGTTCTGGATCGCATGGCGGATGTAAACGCAAACGTCTTCGGTAATCCATCCAGCGCACACTCCGAAGGCCGGAAAGCCAGGGCCATAATTGAAGACGCGCGCAGCGCAATTGCAGCCGCGCTTGGCGCAGAACCGCTCGACATTATTTTTACCGGCGGCGGCACCGAAGCCGATAATCTCGCCATTCTTGGCGTTGTTTCGGAGAATGGACGGAAACGCAGGCATGTCGTCAGCTCGACAATAGAACACCCGGCAATTATGAACGCGTGCCGTTTCATCCAGTCGCAGGATGTTGATGTCACGTTCGTCAAATGCGATGGGACCGCCTCAATCGACGCCGACGATGTGGCGCAATCCCTTACCGGCGATACGATTCTTGTCAGCATCATGCACGCCAACAACGAGGTTGGGACCGTCCAGCCCATCGAGGCGATTGCAGCACGTGCGCGGGAAAAGGGAATACTCGTTCACTGCGACGCAAT
The DNA here is from genome assembly GCA_964487695.1 of uncultured Victivallales bacterium. GTDB lineage: Bacteria > Verrucomicrobiota > Kiritimatiellia > UBA8416 > CAZASC01 > CAZASC01. Next base: position 1,154 of record CAZASC010000011.1, on the reverse strand, counting down.
TCAGAGTCTCGGCAAGTTGCCTGTGAATGTGCGAAAGCTCGGCGTTGATCTGCTATCCATCTCGGCGCACAAGATTGGCGGGCCAAAGGGAATTGGCGCGTTGTATGTCAGAAAAGGAATACCGTTCCGGGCAATGACGTACGGTGGCCGCCAGGAACGGGCACGGCGCGCGGGCACGGAAAACGTTCCTGCCATCGCCGGATTTGCAACTGCCATGGCGATAGCGGTGAAGAAACAAGCCGCTGAAGCAAAGCGCTTCCTTCGGCTCAAGACTCTGCTGTGGAAACATCTGAAATCAGAATTGCCGGATACGATTCTGAACGGCGATTTGAGTAATTCACTGCCGAACACGCTGAATGTGTCATTCAGCCGGTTGGGCGGCGGGGACATAATGATGGCGCTCGATCTCGATGGTGTGGCTGTGTCCACTGGATCGGCCTGCGCCGTGGGCGCGAGAAGGCCGTCGCACGTTCTCGAAGCCATGCGGCTCGACGGAAATCGCTGCTGTGGATCGGTTCGCCTCAGTCTGGGTTATCGCACCACGGAAGAGGAAGTGCTGAAAACCGTCTCTATCGTTGCGCGTGCGGTCAAGCGCATGTACAAAAGCGGAAAAACGTGCTGCGGGTTGTGAATCGCGGTTTTCACCCCTCACCCGTCCCGCGCTTGCGCGGGACGGGTGAGGGGGAAATGGAAAGAACGAAACATGAAACTGACCGTAAACGGCGAAACGCATGTTCATAAAGGCAATGCGACCCTCCCTGCCCTCCTCACGGAACTTAAGGTTGATGGCAATCGCGTCGCCATTATGGTAAACGATGACGTTGTCGCGAAAGACAAGCGGGCTTCCATCGTCCTGAAGACTGGAGACAGGGTGGAACTGCTGATGTTCGCGGGCGGCGGGTAGTATCTCAATTGTCAGAAACAACTGCACCAAAACAAGATTAACTACGAAATGCGCAAGAACACGCGAAACAACTATGTCTTTCGTTTTCGCGATTTTCGCGTGTTTCGTAGTTAGAACTCTCTAAATCGGAACAGAGAAAACATGAATAGCAAATTGAAGATTGGAAAGTATTCGTTCGATTCGCGGTTGTTGATGGGAACCGGCAAGTTTTCAAGCGTCAAGACGATGCTCGATGCCGTGAAAGCTTCCG
>CAZASC010000010.1:27168-75532 GCA_964487695.1 uncultured Victivallales bacterium | reverse complement strand
ACAGCAGTGTCGCGGCAAAAGCCGGCGTAACGTCCAGCTGCATGGACTTGATGTCCTTCTTCAATATCGTCTTCGGCATGGGCATCCTTATGCCTGGTTTCATGACTCTGACGGTGATTCTCTGCTCAGTCTGTGTGTCCACAAGTCCTTTCAGCGCGATGCCATTGGTGAGAACGATGGAAGCCATCCCGGCGTTAGGAACCAGCGCCTGCGCCTGCGTAGAAAGGTCGGAGTATTGCAGCGATAACCCGCTCGACACTGCGAGACATGAAACCAGAACCGTAGCGAGACACATCTTTGTCATAAAAACTATTCTCCTTCCAACAGCAACGCCGGACTTTCAAGCCGGTAAAGTAGCCGAACTGCGGCCCAAGGTCAATTAGACTGGCGTCCAAACTTGCGCTTGCCTTATTGGCGGGCGATACTACGATGCCTCGGATGAATAATCTCTTTCAGACCACGCGCCTTCCATTGTGGGTGGCTGGTCTCTGCCTGCTTGTCAGTTTTGTCGGGGTCGTGGATCGGGATTTGTGGACGCCCGATGAACCGAGGGATGCGGCTATATCTCTGGAGATGAGCGATACAGGAAAGATGATCGTTCCACACCTTGCGGGCGAACCCTTCGTCGAAAAGCCTCCGCTTTATTTTGCCGTGGCTGCCGGATTCGTGAAAGCGATCGGCTCGCGCGTCGGAAGCATTGGCGCAATCAGGCTCTCCACCGCTGCGTGGGGAATCTGCACGTTGATCGCAATGTTCTTCCTTGTGCGACGCTTGCTGGGGCCGGAAATAGCTCTCGTCGCCGTGCTTATCATGGCCACGATGGAGGGCTTTGTCGAAAACATGCACTGGATCAGGGTTGACGCGGCGCTGGCCTTTTTTGTCGCGGCGGCAATGTGGGCCTTCTCCGAAGCGTATATCGGAAAACGGAAATGGTTCTGCGCACTCGGCGGGCTGTTCACGGCGGGCGCGTTTCTCGTTAAAGGCGCGGTGGGGCCGGTCTTGATTGCGATAGGATGGCTGGGACTTGCAGTGCCGTGGCTCGTCTGTCAGCGCCAACAGAAGGAAATGGATTTCTTCGTTCGACCGCACATCGCCGCACTGCTCGCGTTCCTGGTTCCGGCTTCGCTCTGGATGTTTTTTTTCTGGAAGACCGGTGGCCCGCAAGTATGGCACGAATGGTTCTGGGAGAATCATTTCGGAAGGCTCTCAGGCACAGCAACCGAACTGGGCCACATAAGGAAAGGCGAACCGCTGTACTACCTGAGAACCATCCTTGTGTACTGCCTGCCGTGGTCGCCGTTGATCCTTGTATGGGTCTGGCGAACCACCACTCGCTTCGCGGGGCCCAGGACCTTTCCGCCAGTGGCTAATCGCGAGCGCCAACCACAAACTGCTGCACCACTCACCGACACCACGTCACGGATTCGCAGGGGGCGGATACCAGCTCACATTTTTCTCCTCGTCTGGGCTGTAGGCTCCGTGATCATGTTGACGCTATCCGTCACCAAGCGGGATATCTATCTGCTGCCGGCTCTACCGGTATTCGCGATCATGTGCGCCGAAGCCGTTCACGACGGAATCCCGCGCTGGTGCGAACTTTTCCTCGATGTCTGGATTTCTATTGTCGTGTTGATCCTCGCGCTTCTCGCCGCATCTTCATTCGTTTTGATTGCAGTGGACTTCATGCTGCCACTTGCAGGCCATTTTGCGCCGGCACTCCCGAAAACACTCAATCTTGGCAGGATGCAACCATTTCTGGCCGACTTCACGCACAGACATCTGGTTGCTCTGGTGTGCTTTGTTGTGTGCGTACTGCTGGCGGATCGAAGACAGGTCAGCGTAAGCTTCTTTGGGCGAGTTGTTGTCGCTACCACTCTTTTCTGGATCGGCGGTCTTGCAGTCGCGGGCCGGGCCGCGGACACTGAGAAAAGCATGCGTGACGACTATATGACTTTCATTTCACACATTCCCAAAGCGGAGCGGGCGCGCGTGGCCGGCTGGAATTTCGACGAGACAACCCTGGCATGTTTCTATTGCTATTCGGAATGGAGCGTCCCTCGCATCACAGAAAAGAGCCGTCTTTCACGGATCGTTTCAGGACAGGATGGCGAGTTCGACAAAGTGATCGTCACGCGCGAACCGTCTCTAAAGCCGTTGTTCAATGTCCCATTTCGAGTTGCATTACAGGCATTCATGGGCGACAAACTTCACAATAGAGAACTGGATCTGGTCACACGATAGCAGGAATTGCAATGAAAGGCCCGCCGCGTGGGATCACGCGGTCTACAGAAGAGATCCATTTGTAGATCCGGCGACAGCACTTGGCGGCTTTTTTAGTCGATCACGAGAGGGACAAAACTATGAGAAAAGAATTTCTACCATTTTCCAAGCCGTCAATCAACGAAGAGGACATAGCCGCTGTAGCTGACGTGCTGCGCTCCGGCTGGATTACGACAGGCCCCAAAAACACCGAGTTTGAACAGAAGTTCTGCGAGTACACAGGCTGCAAGGGTGCAGTTGCCCTGGTATCCGCCACCGCAGGAATGCATATCGGGCTAAAGGCGCTGGGAATCAGACCCGGCGACGAAGTCATAACGCCGTCGATGACATGGGTTTCCACCATCAATCTCATCGTCATGGCTGGCGCAACTCCTGTGCTTGTGGACGTTGACAAGGACACGCTGATGATCACACCAGAAGCGATAGAAGCGCGCATCACGAAGAAGACCAAACTGATTATTCCAGTCCACTTCGCCGGCGCGCCTGTTGATATCGAACCGATCCGCAAGATGGCAGCAGAGAAGAAAATAAAACTTATCGAAGACGCGGCACACGCTGTTGGTACTGAATATAGTGGCGAACGCGTTGGCCGCCAGGGCACATCCATTTTCTCGTTCCACCCGATCAAGAACATGACAACGGGCGAAGGCGGCATGTTTTGCTCGGACGACGAGGAGCTGCTTAACCGAATCCGCCGCCTGAAATTCCATGGACTCGGGGTAGATGCGTACGACCGGCAGACACACGGCAGATCGCCGCAAGCGGAAGTCATCGAGCCCGGATTCAAGTACAATCTCACCGACATCGCCGCGGTTTTGGGAGTCCGGCAACTGGCGCGCGTTGACGAATTCAACAGGAAGCGGACAGAGCTGGCCATGTACTATCGCCAGCGTCTTGCGGAACTGGATGAAGTGCTCCCGCTGGCCGACCCGCCCTACCCCATGAAACATGCATGGCATCTTTTCATCGTGCGGCTTGACACAGACAGGTCCAATATCAACCGGGACAATTTTATGGCAGAACTGAAAAAGCGGAATATTGGAACCGGTCTTCACTTCAAGGCGGCGCATCTCCAGAAATATTATCGGGAGAAGATGGGCATGTATCCGGGCATGTTGCCGAATACGGAGTGGAACTCGGACCGGATTTGCTCCTTGCCGCTTTTCCCCGACATGACGCAGACAGATGTTGACGACGTCATTGACGCCATGAAGGAAATCCTTCGGCCCGCGGTCTGAGCCAGGCACGATCCCAGTTTTTTTGATCACGGAGAGAAACAACCGGGACGGGGCGTCCCGGCTCCAAGACAACATCCGCAAAGCTGTTCCCGATGCCCCCGTGCTGCTGTAAAGTGTTGTCCAAGAATTTCGGTTGCGGCCTGCCGTCTGAAATGGCAAGGTACAACATCTATGGCTGGTAATCTCACAATTTCGGTTGTTATTCCGGTTTTTAACGAGGAGGTAAACCTCAAGGAATTGGTCCACCGCAGTCTCGAAGCGTGTGACTCCACAGGCAACACGTACGAGATCCTTCTCGTTGACGACGGAAGCGCCGACGGCTCGGCCAGTTTGATCACTGAAGCGGCAAAACAGAACCCAGGCAAGATCATCGGTGTTCTGCTGAACCGCAACTTCGGTCAGCATTCCGCCGTCATGGCCGGTTTTGCCCAGTCAAAGGGCGATATTATCGTCACGCTCGACGCCGATCTCCAGAACCCGCCTGAAGAGATTCCCAAGCTGGTCAGCAAGATGGAAGAAGGTTTCGATGTGGTCGGCAGCATCCGGGTTCCGCGTTGCGACACGGTCTTCCGTAAAATTTCGTCATGGCTTGTGAACCGTGTCGTTCAGAAAACCACCGGCGTGGCGATGCGCGATTATGGCTGCATGCTCAGGGCGTACAGTCGCAACGTGGTGAACGCCATGATGCAGTGCCACGAACGAAGCACATTCATTCCTGTCCTCGCCAACACCTTTGCCCACAAAACCGCCGAAATCGAAGTGCATCATGCAGAACGATCCGCCGGCGATTCCAAGTACGGGCTCTGGAAGCTGATCAACCTGCAATTCGATCTGCTGACCAGCATGACAACTTTCCCGCTTCGTTTGCTCAGCGTTCTTGGCGGAGTGATATCGCTCCTCGGCATGGGCTTCGGCGTGTTTCTGATGATCATGCGACTCATATACGGCGATGCATGGGGCGCGCAGGGCGTCTTCACCTTGTTCGCCATATTGTTCATTTTCGTCGGCGCGCAATTTGTAGGCATGGGACTGCTCGGCGAATACCTCGGTCGCATGTACTACGATGTTCGCGCCCGTCCCCGCTATTTTGTGCAGTCAGTCGTAGGTCAGAGCCGCGTGGCAAACAACGCGCCGAAGACGGGTTCTAATGCGTAATTTCAGAGGTGAACCGTGCGCTTGCTACTCTGCGAAGTAAGCAAAGGCTTCCTTCGCTACAAAGCACGAGCCGCGCACAGTCTGACGCCGCAACGGATTGCGGCGTCCACCAGGAGATGAACGAAATGAAAGCAGAGACATTTCAATTCATTCGAAACAAGATGGAATTTGACAAGACATTCTCCTTTCTCTTTCTTGTTCTTGCGGGGGCGCACATCGGCCTGGGTTTTGTGGAGAAATCGCCTTTAGACCATGTAATATGGATTGTGGCATTTTGGCTGGCTATTTCGTCTGGTTTTTTCACGAGGTACTTGCATTCCAGAAAGATTTTGACGATGGAGAACGAATCAGCCAAAGACCTTCTCTGAGCGAAGTGCAATGTAGGAGCGGCTTTATGCCGCGACCGATATGCCGTCGCGGCATAAAGCCGCTCCTACAAAATGAGATAGGAACGATAGAGAGATAGAGGCAACAAAGATGCAAAAAGCAACTGACAAGAAACAACAAACAAAGCATGGAAATAATATGAAAGCTGTGGTGCTTGGATATAGCAACATCGGATGCGCGGGCATTGAGGCTCTTCTCAGGAATGGTATCGAGATCGTCGCCGTCATTACGCACAAGGACGATCCGCGTGAGAGCATCTGGTTCGGCTCTGTCGCCGAGCTTGCCGCGTCAAAAGGCATTCCCGTGTTCGCGCCCGAGGATGTCAATCATCCAATCTGGGTCAAGAAGATCAAGGACATGGCACCCGACATAATCTTCTCCTTCTACTATCGCAAGATGGTGAAGAAGCAGATACTGGAAATACCGAAAGCGGGCTGTCTTAATCTCCATGGCTCACTGCTTCCAAAATATCGTGGCCGCTGCCCCATCAACTGGGTGCTCGTCAATGGCGAAAAGGAAACCGGCGTGACGCTGCATTACATGACCCCGAGACCCGACGACGGTGACATCGTGGGCCAGAAGCGAATCGAGATCGCAAATGACGACACGTCCAGAACACTCAGCGATAAGTCGGTCCGAGCCGCCGCAAGCTTGCTCGACGAAGTCCTTCCAAAACTGAAGCAAGGTACGGCTAAACGACAGCAACAGGACGACTCCAAGGCGACATATTTCGGCGGACGCTGTCCTGAGGATGGCGAGATCAGTTGGGTAAAAAACGCGACCGAAATCCGACACCTTGTGCGGGCCGTGACACGTCCATATCCGGGCGCGTTCAGTTTCCTTGGCACAAAGAAGTGCATGTTCTGGGCAGTCACGGAAATGCCTGCGGCTAAGAAGAAGCTTGCCCCCGGAACGATCATTTCCACATCGCCGCTCGTGGTCGCGTGCTGCAAAGGCGCCATCCGCGTCGATTTCGCCCAGGCCGAAGACGGCGTCTATGTCACAGGCGCACAGCTTGCGAAGGAATTACTGTTGACCGATGGAATGCGCTTCGGGCCAAACGCGAGCAAACGCGCGGCTGCCAAACGCAAGAAGAGTGTGCTCATCATGGGCGTCAACGGTTTCATCGGCAATGCGCTTAGCGAGCGGCTTCTCGAAAGCGGGAAGTACGAAGTACATGGAATGGATCTGCGCTGCGACCATGTCGAGCGTTTCCTGAAGAATCCGAATTTCCATTTCGACGAATGCGACATCTCGATTCACCGCGAGTGGATCGAATATCACATCAGGAAGTGCGACATCGTGATACCGCTTGTCGCGATTGCCACGCCGATCGAGTACACACGCAATCCGCTACGGGTATTCGAGCTCGATTTCGAGGAAAACCTGCGCGTAATTCGTCATTGCGTGAAATACAAGAAACGCATTCTCTTCCCGTCCACGTCCGAAGTTTACGGAATGTGCGATGAAAACGAGTTCGACGAGGATAATTCAAAGCTGATTCTCGGACCGATCCGAATGCAACGCTGGATCTATTCCTGCATCAAGCAATTGCTTGACCGTGTGATATGGGCTTACGGCGACAAGCAAGGCTTGAAGTTCACGTTGTTCCGCCCCTTTAACTGGGTAGGACCGCGGCTCGACAGTCTCACCTCGGCGCGTATCGGCAGCTCACGCGCAATCACGCAGTTGATCCTGAATCTCGTCGAAGGAACGCCGATCCAGCTTATTGACGGCGGCAACCAGCGGCGCTGCTTCACGGATGTATCGGATGGCGTGGAATGTCTGTACCGCATCATCGAGAACAAGGACGGTGTTTGCGACGGCCAGATTGTCAACATCGGGAACCCGGAAAACGAAGCCAGTATCAAGGAACTTGCCGAGATGCTGGTGAAGAAATTCGAGAAGCATCCACTGCGTTCCAAGTTCCCGCCGTTTGCCGGTATGAGAGAAGTGGAAAGCGAGTCGTACTACGGCGCCGGATATCAGGACACGCAGCACAGAAAGCCGAGCATCCGCAACGCAAAGCGCCTGCTGAACTGGGAGCCAAAAATCGGCATGGAACAGTCCGTTGAGGAGACACTTGATTTCTTCCTGAAGCAGGCCGTGAGTTCCAAAGAGTTTGACCTTTCATGATGAAGATAGGCCTGAGGATTGATGTTGATACGTTCAGGGGCACAAAACTGGGCGTACCGAAACTTTGCGACATTCTTTCCGATCATTCCATCGAGGCCACGTTCTTCTTCTCCGTCGGACCGGACAACATGGGGCGCCACCTCTGGCGCCTTCTCAAGCCGGCGTTTCTAATCAAGATGCTGCGCTCCCATGCCGCAAGTCTTTACGGATGGGACATCATATTCAAGGGCACATTCTGGCCCGGCCCGCTGATCGGCGAACGTTTGGCACCGATAATCAGGGCCGCAGCCGTCGCCGGACACGAGGCAGGATTGCATACGTGGGATCATCACGCCTGGCAAAGCCATCTCGAGAAAATGGATTCGGCACGTATTTTTTACTTCCTTGAGAAGGGTAGCCGCGAACTAAAGCGAATTCTAAACAAGGACGTTCTTTGCTCGGCCGATCCTGGCTGGAAATCAAACTCTCTGACACTCAAAGAAAAAGCGAAACTCCCATTTCGATTCAACAGCGATTGCAGGGGCCGCTCGATATTCCTGCCGGTTGTTGACAGGCAGCAGCTTTCCCAGCCTCAAGTACCGGTCACGATGCCTACGTACGACGAGGTGATCGGTCGCAACGGCGTAACGAACGGGAACTACAATGACTACTTGCTTTCCATGGCCGTGCCGGACAAGCTGAATGTTTTAACGATTCACGCCGAGAGCGAAGGTATTGCGTGTGCCGACATGTTCAATGCCTTCCTGAAGACAGCCAAGTCGAGAGGTGTAACATTTGTTTCCCTCGGAACACTCGTTTCAGAAGCAAAGCAGATAGAACGTGGCGCAATTGTCGCCGGCGAAATCAATGGGCGCGAAGGCTGGGTTGCCTGCCAGGCGGAGATCTAGTTATGAAAGACAATCTCTGGAAAGCATATCTCGGAGTTTTCCTGCTGTTCCTGCTGTCATATATCGCACTCCTCGGAAAGCGGGAATTATTTGTACCCGATGAAACAAGGTATGCAGAAATTCCTCGCGAGATGATTTCCGCCGGCGATTGGGTTGTGCCACATTTAGACGGGCTGCGCTATTTCGAGAAACCGGTAATGGGGTATTGGCTCAATGCGATCTCCATCGACATTTTCGGCGAGAATGCTTTTGCCGCGCGTTTTCCATCGGCCCTCTCAACTGCGCTCGCCGCCCTGCTTCTCATTCTGTTACTGAGAAGACCCGCCGAAAACCGTTTTATTCCGGTGCTGGCTGCCGCTATTTTCCTCACATGCGGCGAAGTCTTCGCCATCGGAGTATTCGGCGTTCTGGACGCCGATTTCTCTCTTTTTGTAACAGGAACGATGGTCGCTTTCTTTCTCGGGTACAGCGAGACCAACCTTCCCAAAAAAGTACTGTACCTCGTATTGGCAGGATTATCGTGCGGGCTGGCTTTCCTGACAAAAGGATTTCTGGCTTTTGCATTGCCTGTCGGGGTGATCGTCCCGTTCCTTTTGTGGGAGCGGCAGTGGCGTAGAATCTTAACTTTGCCGTGGATTCCGATAGCCGCGGCAGTGCTGGTCGCGCTGCCATGGGCAGTGCTGGTTCACCTCCGCGATCACGATTTCTGGAATTACTTCTTCTGGACGGAGCATGTTCAGCGTTTCTTCTCGCCTTCCGAAAAGAGTCAGCATCCCGAAGCATGGTGGTTCATGGTGCCAGTTCTGCTTCTCGGCGCAATTCCATGGAGCTTCCTTTTTCCAGCGGCTGTTTCCGGCTTTCGCAGGAACAACGGGACGTCGCGCTCACTTGTGCGATTCGCCGTCTGCTGGATGGCGTTTCCATTCCTGTTGTTCTCGGCCTCGCGCGGAAAGCTCGGCACCTACATATTGCCATGCTATGCGCCGCTGGCTGCGTTGACGGCGATTGGGCTGGCGTCATATCTCGATAGCGGACGCAAAAAGGCATTCAACGGCGGCGCCATTGCGTGCGCTGTGCTGGGAGCGACCGGCTGTGCCGTCTTGATTGTGTCGCGCATTTATCCGATTCATGGCCTTAAGATATTTGCGGCTGATGAGAACGGGAAATGGGAGTTGGCCATGGCAGTATCCGCATTGTGGTTCGTCATGTCACTATGCGCGTCCCGCGCTACAAATGCCGGTGCAAAGCTGGCGCTATACTGCGCAGCGCCAGCCATATTCTTCGTCTGCGCGCAAATGCTGGTGCCTGACAGCATTGACAACGACCGGGCGCCTTGCGAATTCATGAATAAATATTCGCAAAAGCTGCGCCCCTCCGATGTCTTGATTTCAGACCCTCGACTGGCGCCCGCAGTCTGCTGGTCCTGCAAAAGAAGCGATGTCCGGCTGCTTGAAGGTAGCGGAGAGCTGACATATGGACTAAGCTACGACGACTCTAGGCATCGCCTGCTGACTTACGATAACTTTGCCAGTATGGCTGACGCGACCAGGGAAAGCGGAAACCTGGTTATCATTGTAGATACAGACAGCTACAAGGAATGGAAGCAGCATTTGCCCCGGCCTGTGTATGAAGATATTGGACCAGGATTCGTATTCGCCCGGTTCTGACGGAGCTTCGATTTGAGAACGATAAACAGATATGTAACCTCGACATTTACGATGACACTTCTTGTGGCGTTGTGCGTCATCACCTTTGTGATGTCGATTGGGGCCCTTTTCAAGGTTACGGAACTCCTGGCAAAGGGCGCATCATGGCTGCCGGTCGTGCAGATATTCCTGTACTCAATTCCCTTCGCACTCGGTTTTTCCATTCCCATAAGCGCGCTGGTCGGCAGTCTGCTCGTATTCGGCAGAATGTCGGCCGACGGGGAAATCACAGCGATGAAGGCATGCGGCTTGAGCTTGTGGCAGGTGATCGGCGGCCCTCTCGTCGTATCGTTTCTCCTGGCCGTTGCCTGCCTGTTCATCAACAGCGAAATCGGGCCGCGCTGCCATGCCGCACAACGTGTCATGGTCTCCAGACTTGGCATGGAATCGCCGGCGGACCTTCTCGAGGAAGGTCGGTTCATCCAGGATTTGCCGGGCATGTCGGTGTACGTGGGCAAGAAGAAAGGCAACCAGCTCACCAACGTCAGAATCTACGATATGAGACAGGCCGGGATCAGACGCGAGATAGTCGCGAGCTCAGGCGTCATTGGCACATCCAGCAATGGGGCAAACATACTTATCGAGTTGAACGATGTCCTGGTCGATCCTTTCTACGGTGACAGCCATGAAGCCGCCAGGTGCGAGAAACTGCCCATAGAAATTGAAAATGTCCTCACGAAGCGTACATACAATAAGAAGGCGAGCGACATGGATCTCCTCGAGTTGTCGGAAAGCATTGATCGCCTGCCGGCAAGATACGCCAATCTGGGGGTTGCAGAGAAAGAGATTCAGCGGATGTCTTACGTTGTGGAGCTTAACGAAAGGTTTGTGCTCGCATTGGCATGCTTCGCATTTGTGTTGCTTGGCATTCCACTGGGCATAAAGACGCATCGCAAGGAATCATCAGCCGGAGTTGGCATGAGCCTTTTTCTGGTGTTCAACTTCTATCTCTTCCTTATAATTGCCGAATCGCTTGAGAACCATCCTTCGCTCCATCCACAGTTGATCGCATGGCTTCCGATCGTTATTTCCGTTGCACTCGGCTCCTATCTGATAAGGCGCGCTAACTGACGGGGTTGCCTTTTAAATCCATCGAGATATAACCGCTCATTAACCGGCATTCCATACTGGAGCCGGGACGCCCTCGTCCCGGTCGCATCCTCCTGACCACCGGCGCGAGGGCGCACCGGCTCCAATAAATGGCTCTCTGAATTGACTGGTGTTTGGAGAATGCTGCTACTTCCCGAACAAATATACCGGCGCTCCACTTATGCGAACGCTTGGTCCAATACCTGCGATGGTTTCTCCCTCGGTATTTGTGACGTGTGAACATTCGAATGGAAGCCCGATCTGACGGTCGCCTTCGCAGGAATAAGCGACGCATACCTTTCTTTTGTCTGGCAACGTGAACACGAACAGATGTGCGCCTTCACTCGAGGGAAGTTTTCCTGCAAATGTGGCAGAGCCGAGTAAAGAAAGAAAATGCCTGAACATAATAAACGCGGACCGATTTCGCCATTTTTCCGGATCGGTGTCGTCAACAAGTCCAAATCCGCGCGCTACCAATCGCCACCAGAAAACCCGATCAACCATGCCTGAACAAATAGCGATCAGTAGATACCGGATCATGTAATTCGCATATTCACTCTCGCTCACACTCGGATCGTTGAAGCGCGGGCCCGGCGATTCGTAAGGCGAAGTCACGGGGGAATACTCGCCGGTTCCTTTCAGTGGCCAGTTCACTTCCGACACTATCAGCTTGTCGTCGCAGACGCCGGAGTTTCGGGCGATCGCGCGCGCTAGCGCGAACTTCTCAAGAGCTGAGAATCCGCCCTGCGCGTTCTCCGGCGCACCGCGCCTGTCCACATAAAGGTGGTGCGACAACGCCGACAAGTGCAGCGAGTCTGGAATATTCTTCAACGCGGCCAACAGATACGGATATTCAAAATCAATCGCAGCCGGACCAATGAAAGACAGTCGCTGATACGTGTCCTTGATTTTAGCTATTCCATCAATCAGGCGGCGGTGTTCATCCAAATTCCAAATGCCCCATTTGACACGGTTGATTGCGTGGCCAATTTCAACTTGTTCTACATGTCCGGCGACGCGATCCAGCACGGCCGACACGAATAGCGCCCATTGGCCAGGTTCGATGACAGCCCTTCTGTTCTGAACCAGCGAGATGGACACTGGATGCCCGTTCTTGTGAAGATCTTCCACTAAACGCGCAAGAAAGTTACGACGCTCCTCTGTTTCATGGCAGCAAAACCGAATCAGCACCGGTAAACTGCCAAGCTCTTCCAGAAGCGACATTTCGCGGTCGAGAGTCTTCGGGTTAGGACTTATTGAAATGCCAACCCGATTCCTCATCTCCACCGGTTTCCCATAGCAGTCGCGCAGCAGAGAGCGATATTCCTGCCACACGCCCGGCATTGCGCCCAGGGTAGCGGCGACTATCCTCAATGTGTCGCAGGACTTCCTAAAACGCCGGCGATCCTTTGGCCGCATCGTGCTGATGGGCTGAGCGGATTTTTCATCCCATATCCACATATCTTTTTCTGACGGATATGTGATTCTTCTTTGCTCCCGCTCCCGGCTTTTGAATGTCCGGACTGGATGACGAAACCGCCGTGTCCACGAGTGAAGCGCATATTGCCTGCGGAAGAGATGCTCCCATTGCTGAAAGTTGTCTGGCGCAGGCATATCACCCCAATACATCTCTTTGAAGACTCGCAGAAGATCGGAGGGCAGATAAATCCTCGATATATCGCGCGCCCTGTCCACCATCGAGAGCCGCTCTTTCATCTGTCCGCGATTCAGATCCACGAACTGAACATCGCTCCAGAGTGACTGGCCTGTGTATCTCAGTAGAATGTTCTGATTTCCAAGATCGTTATGACGGAAGCCTGCTTCGTGCATTTTACGGATTGCCTCAGCCACGCACCGCATTATGGACATGAACTTTCCGCAATCCTGATCCTCACGGAACAAGCGGACGAGTTCGTCCGTGAACGTTGTTACGCCGGATTGGAACTCGGAGAGGTAGTAGCTTTCGACGATGCATCCGGCCTGCCGAAGTTCCAGATAAGCGATCGGCGGCGGAGTTTCAACGCCTCGCGTACGCAGAAAACACGCGGCAAGCCAGGTGCGCCTCGCCTTCGATCCGCGGTCCCGGTCAATCCAGTCTTTGAGGATTGATTCTTGTCCGAAGGATTTGACGGCTATTTGGACTGGCGTCCTGCCCTGAAATGTTAGGCATACATTGACATTGCGGCCAGTTGGAGCGGTCTTGTCTGTTGCCTGTGCCACAAGTTCATTGATATTTTCGAGCCACGATAGAAATGCAGGCTCCCTGTATGTTTCGGCAATCGTCCCGGTGTATTTGCCGATCTTTGTGCCATCTGCCCGCTCATCTTTCATAGCCGGGCTAACATAGCCAGCTTCGACAACAGGGTCAAGCTGTGGCGAAAACCATCACTGTTCGTATCTTCTTCTCTCCTTTGCAACAACTTCCTCGATGCCCAATCCGCGAATACGGTCAAGCATCTCTATCATGCGCCTGTTCATTTCGGCGAAACCGCCCCTGCGCTCTTCCATCTCGGCCCAGCTTTGCACATACCTGCCGCCAGCATTAAGTTCCGGAGCTTCCAGCCTCTTCATTAAATCGTATCCGCTGGAGGTGATCTCCATGTGGAACTGCAGCGCAATAACCCGCTCGTTGTACGTAAACGCCTGATTGCGGCAAGCTTCGCTGGACGCGAGATGCACCGCACCGGACGGCAACTCGAATGTGTCGCCGTGCCAGTGGAAGACGTTCAATCTTCCCGGAAGGAACCACATGAGCGGCGAACTCCGTCCGGCGTCCGTGAGCTCTATCGGAAACCACCCTATTTCCTTCTCCTTGTTCGGACGCACGGCAGCTCCAAGCACATTTGCGATCAATTGTGCGCCAAGGCATATCCCGAGCACGGTCTTTCCTTTTTCAATGGCCCGCTCTATGAGCTGCTTTTCCTTGATGAGCCATGGATACTTCGCATCGTCGCAAGCGCCCATCGGTCCACCCATTACAACCAGCCAGTCAAACGCCGAGACCTTTGGCAGAGGCGAGGCCTGATACAGCCTCGTCTCTGTCATGGTGCAGTGACTTGAGAGCGCCCACTCGCTGATGCAGCCCGGCGTTTCCGCCGGGTGATGTTGAAGAACATTAATTCTCATCGAAGCCTCATTAATAATGAACTAACCGCCAAATACAGCAAAAGCCCGACTTTAGTTGGTCTTGGATTTATAGCGGGCAGGCTCAATACCGAATTTTCTAATGCGGAGCCCTATTAATCTCTCGCTGACACCGAGAAGTCGGGCGGCCGACGCTGCGTTGCCACGGGCAAATTTCAAAGCGTCCACAATCATCTCGTATTCCAAGGTCGAAAGAGACGCTTCCAGTTTGCCGCGCGGCGGCGTCCCGCTGGCTTCGGCTGTCTGAAGAGAAGGCGGCAAGTGATGACTGTGAATAACGCCGTCAGCGCTCACAAGGACGGCGCGTTCTATGCAATTTTCGAGTTCGCGCACGTTGCCAGGCCAGTGATAACTCATCAACATGTCAATGGCCGGCGTAGATATTCTCTTTATCTTCTTGCCGTGTTTTTTGCTTGCCCGCTCCACAAAATAGTCTGCCAGAAGCATTATGTCAGTTCGCCGTTCCTTCAGTGGTGGAACGAAGATTGGAAACAGGTTCAACCGGTAATACAAGTCCATACGAAAACGTTCGACTTCGATCAAAGCTTCAAGATTTCGATTCGTCGCCGAGATGACGCGAACGTCAACTTTGATGGTTTTGCTGCTTCCTACCCGCTCGAATTCCTTCTCCTGCAGCACGCGCAGAAGCTTCACCTGTGTGGACGGCGGCATGTCGCCGATCTCATCAAGAAAGAGGGTTCCGCCGTTGGCCATCTCGAAGCGGCCTTGGCGCATGGAAACAGCGCCCGTGAATGCGCCTCGTTCGTGTCCGAACAATTCGCTCTCCAGAATGTTCTCCGGCAGAGCAGCCAGGTTCACTTTGATGAACGGTTTATCCGACCGGGAACTGTTCATGTGAATGGCTTCGGCCACCAATTCCTTGCCCACTCCGCTTTCACCCCTGATCAGCACTGTGGCGCTGCTTGCCGCCACCTGATTGACAAGCCTATAGACCTGGGCAATCGCATGCGAATTTCCGATAATATTGACCGACTTGAAGTGGTCAAGGATTTCGCCCTGCAACCTGTCCTTCTCGTCTCTCAACACCTTTTCGCGCTCCCGCGCCTGCCCCCTCAGGCGGATGGCTTGGGCCAACAGCGAAGCGATGATCGTCAACAGCCTGACATCTTCTTCAAGCGCAACGTCTTCCGAGAATAGCCGGTCGGCGCTCATCGCGCCGATGGTCTGCGTTCCGATTCGAATGGGCACGCAAAGGAAAGAAATGTCTTTCTTTTGCCTGCTAATCTCCCGCATGCGCGTCCGTGTCCGGTCCAGGAATTGCGGCTCTTCCGAAACTCGTTCGATCACCGCAGGCAATCCGGTCTCCACGACTTTGCCGGTTATGCCCTCGCCAACCCTGTAGCGGCCTCTGGAACGCTCCTCGCTCGACAAGCCGTAGGATATATCGATTTCCAATTCACCGGTCTCCCTGTTCAGAATCGTAATTGTGCCACGCATCATACCCATATGTTCCGCCATCTTCTTCAAGATAGGGTGAAGCGAATCTTCCAAGTTCACGAAGGTATTCAAAGCCTGGGAAACATCGAACAGAAGCTGCACTTTCTTCAATTCAAGTTCAACGCTAACAAGCTTGGTTGTCGCTGTGTTCTCCATGATAGTCACACAATTGTATTTTAAGTACACATACCATACACTTTTGTAACTTAGAATCTTGACCATTTTTTGTGTCGCGAAACCGTTTTGCGAAGACAAACAAGATGCGTCTTGCTCCACCCGCTTCGAGCATAAAAGGCAACGGCGTTGCTATTATTCCTTTCCGTCAGAAGCTGAAGTCGATGCATCCCCTTCGATAACGCCCACTTTTCCGCCCCTGCCAGAAGTCTGCCACCTATGCCCATGCCTCTATATCGCTCTTGAACGATGACATCTTCGATTAACCCTGATGTTGCGCCTTCCGCAGTCGAAATGAGCTGATGAATCGAACACATACCCACGACCCGCCCACCCAATTCAGCCACCAATATCCGCCATTGCGTCGGAGCCGACAGGATCAGCTTCAGTCCTCGTCGCTGGCGGCGTGAATTCGGGGCAAAATCCCGCTCAATCGAAAAAAGCTCACCAAGAAGCTTCGTGAGGTCCGACAGATCTGAAGCTCGCGCTTTCCGGATAATGGCGGTCATAGCTTTCATGCATACTGATGGGAGACCGTCAGTAACGGCCCATCCTTAGTGCTTTGCCCGTAGGGACTGTCGTCACGCCACACTGCCGTAGTAGCCGGCAAATTGAGACGAAAGAAGTCATGATCGTCCCTGGGATAACCAACAGGACGCAACCGTTCGACTTCGCCACATGCCATCAACTTTCCAATTTGTTCCCGGAAGACGTCTTCCGTTACGTCAAGGCGGATGCGCAACTCGCCAATGTACATCGCATGCCGATCTTGAAGAAGTCGGCGAATTTGCTGAACCATTCCCTCTGTGTCTTCCTTCGTCCCTTCAAACGTGAACATCTCACTCTCCTTTCCTGGTCACCTTTAAGCCTTGTCGCCAGATACGCATGAAGCGATCACATCGATACGCCAAGAATGTGATGCATGAATCATGCCAAGTAAGCATGCCGCTATCGCGTCATTGAGGCCCCTACCATTCGGTAGCTTTAGCTTTCAAAAAGCAACCGCGCAGTTATCTTTTTTCCGACCGCGCTAATGCCGATCGGATGTCACTGACCATTCTTTATAAGCATCAGGTGGCTGTCTGCATTAGCGAAACAGGGGCCGCACTCATTCTCGTGTCGACACTTTTCCCACCTTGGCACACCTCCTGCGAATGAGCTTACGCAGTTGAACAATTCTATGTGGATGTGAACAGGAAGGTGAACAATGAGAAAAGTGGCAATCTATGGAAAAGGTGGAATCGGAAAATCGACGACTACGCAAAACACCGTTGCAGCCTTGTCTGAGATGGGCAAGAAAGTAATGGTGGTCGGGTGCGATCCCAAAGCGGATTCGACCCGATTGCTTCTTGGCGGTCTGGCCCAGCAGACTGTGCTGGACACATTGCGCGACGAGGGCGAAGACGTGGAGCTGGACGAAATCCGTCGCCCAGGCTATTGCGGAACGCTATGCGTCGAATCCGGCGGCCCCGAACCGGGAGTTGGATGCGCAGGACGGGGAATCATTACTTCGATAAATATGCTGGAACAACTCGGCGGCTATTCCGAAGACCAGGCATTGGATTACGTGTTCTACGATGTGCTCGGCGACGTGGTGTGCGGCGGATTCGCCATGCCGATGCGTGATGGCAAGGCCGAGGAGATCTACATCGTGGTGTCCGGCGAAATGATGGCCATGTTTGCCGCCAACAACATCTGCAAGGGAATCGTGAAATTCGCCGAGGCTGGCAAGGTCCGGCTGGGTGGCTTGATCTGCAACAGCCGCAAAGTGGACAATGAGCTCGAATTGATCAGCGCCTTGGCCACAAGCCTGGGCACCCAACTCGTCCATTTTGTGCCGAGGGACAATGATGTGCAGCGCGCCGAGATCAACCGCAAGACGGTGATCGAATGGAATCCCAAGGTTCCACAAGCCGATGAATACCGCAAACTGGCCCGGGCCATCGACGCCAACACGAACTTTGTCATTCCAAAACCGCTCAAGATCGAGGAGTTGGAACATCTTCTCATGGAGTTCGGCATCTTAAATTAACACAACACAAGGAGACCAGAAAATGATCATGGTACGCGGAATTGTAAGACCGGAGAAAGTGGCTGACGTTATGTCTGCGCTGATGTATGCGGGTTTCCCCGCTGTCACGAAAATGGATGTATACGGTCGCGGGAAGCAACGAGGCATCAAGATCGGCGATGTTACCTACGACGAACTCGCCAAAGAGCTCCTGATGGTCGTCGCGCCGGCAAAGGACAAGGAATTGATAGTCGAAACGATCATGAAGGCTGCACGCACGGGCGGTAAAGGCGCGTTCGGAGACGGCAAGGTGTTTGTGTCTCCTGTCGAAGAGTCATACACGATCAGTTCCGGTAACCGGCAGACCGATTGATGCAACGAGGAGAATCCATATGAAAGAAGTTTGCGCAATAATTCGCATGAACCGCATAAACGAGACTAAACGGGCTCTGGCTGACGCCGGCATTCCTTCCGTAACCGCAAAAAAGGTGCTCGGCCGCGGAACCGGCAAGGTGGAATACCTCATTCAGCCGGATATTTCCACTGAGTTCGAGGAAACACAGAATCCCTCGGAGTGCGGGCCCAAGTTGATCCCAAAACGGATGCTCACCATCGTCGTGCCCGATGCGAGCAAAGACAAGGTTATACAGACAATCATAAAGATCAACCAGACCGGTAAATCCGGCGACGGGAAGATCTTTGTCATGCCGATCATCGATGCCTGCCGGGTGAGCACCGGCGAGCAAGGCGATGCTGCGGTGGACGAGCAAACTTGAACGAGAAAAGGAGAACGCCATGAGCGGAACATCACATCCTGCCCCTGAACAAATAAGGGAGAATCTGGTTAAGTCTTATCCTGCAAAAGTCGCAAAGAAGCGTCTCGGACAAATCGTCGTCAACAGGAAGGACACTGACGGCAAAGTGCCGGAGATGAAAGCCAATGTCCGGACCATACCGGGCATCATTACTCAGAGGGGGTGCTGTTACGCAGGCTGCAAAGGAGTGGTGCTGGGCCCGACACGGGACATTGTGAATCTCGTGCATGGCCCCATTGGGTGCAGTTTCTATGCGTGGCTGACACGCCGCAATCAGACGCGTCCCGAAACCGCCGACTCGCCGAACTTCATGCCCTACTGTTTCTCGACGGACATGCAGGACGAGAATATTGTTTTCGGAGGAGAAAAGAAACTCCGCAAGGCCATTCAGGAGGCATATGACCTGTTTCATCCGAAAGCAATAGGCGTGTTCGCAACTTGTCCCGTAGGCCTGATTGGCGATGACGTTCACAACGTGGCGCGGGAGATGAAAGATAAACTCGGGGACTGCAACGTGTTCGCCTTCAGTTGCGAAGGCTACAAGGGCGTTTCCCAATCGGCGGGGCACCATATCGCCAACAACCAGCTCTTCAAGCATGTCATAGGACTCAACGACGAACCCGTTCCCGGCAAACATCGCATTACGATGCTCGGCGAATACAATATCGGCGGCGATGCTTTCGTTCTGGAAGACCTTATGGAACGTTGCGGCATCACAATTACCGCAACGTTGAGCGGCAACTCAACCATCGCACAATTCGAGCGCGCACACACGTCCGATCTTAACTGCGTGATGTGCCACCGCTCCATCAACTACGTCGCCGATATGATCGAAAAGAAATACGGCGTCCCGTGGATCAAGGTAAACTTCATAGGGGCGAATGCAACAGCCAAAGCCCTTCGGAAGATAGCCGAATATTTCGCCGATCCGGAACTCATTGCACGTGTCGAGGAAGTGGTCACCGAAGAACTTGCCAAAGTGGCTGCCGTGGCCGCCGATGTGCGATCCCGCTGCGAAGGCAAAACAGCGATGCTGTTTGTCGGCGGCTCGCGGGCGCATCACTACCAGGAACTTTTCGCGGAGATTGGAATGAAGACTCTTGCGGCCGGATACGAGTTTGCCCATCGGGACGATTACGAAGGACGCAACGTTCTGCCCACCATTAAAGTTGACGCAGACAGCAGGAACATCGAGGAGTTGGACGTGGAACCGGATCCGGTCAAATTCAAGGCCCGGCGCTCTCCGTCCGAGATGGAGGCGCTCAAAGCCGATGGCTTTCCCCACCATGATTACAAAGGCATGATGCCGGAGATGGACAATGAGACCCTGGTTATTGACGACATCAGCGAACACGAGACTGAGGAACTGCTTCGAATATACAAGCCAGACATATTTTGCGCTGGTATCAAAGAGAAGTACGTGGTCCAAAAGCATGGTATACCCTGCAAACAGCTTCACAGTTACGACTACGGCGGACCGTATGCCGGTTTCCAGGGCGCCATCAATTTTTATCGTGAAATAGACCGAATGGTAAACGCGAGCATCTGGTCCATGATTTCGCCTCCATGGCAACAAAACAGCAAACCCACGCTCGACGCGGAATACGTCAAGAACTAGGCGGCAATAATGCCGCAAGGAGAAAACAATGACACTATTACGACATACCTCGCCGAATGAGGTCGAACGGAGCGCATTGACCGTAAACCCGGCAAAGACCTGCCAGCCTATCGGCGCAATGTATGCCGCGCTCGGTATTCATAACTGCCTGCCGCACAGCCACGGTTCGCAAGGCTGCTGTTCCTACCACCGAAGCACGCTGACCCGGCATTACAAGGAACCTGTGATGGCCGCCACCAGTTCCTTTACAGAAGGAACGGCAGTCTTCGGAGGCCAGGCGAATCTCTTTCAAGCCATCGAAACGATCTTTTCAACTTACAAACCCGATGTGATTGCGGTTCACACCACATGCCTCTCTGAAACGATCGGTGACGATCTCACTCAGATCATCGCCAAGGCCCTTGAAGAGGGAAAGATTCCGCCCGGCAAGACCGTCATCCATGCCAATACGCCCAGTTACGTCGGTTCTCATGTCTCCGGGTTCGCGAACATGGTGAAAGGCATGGTTCATTATCTCGCAGAGCCATCGGCCCAACGACTGCGCGCCATCAACCTCATCCCGGGCTGGGTTGAGCCATCGGATATGAGGGAACTGAAGCGTATCTGCTCCATGATGGGTGTCGATGTCATCGTCTTCCCCGATACCTCCGGCGTTCTCGACACTCCGCATACTGGCCGCTTCACCATGTTTCCTTCAGGCGGAGTAACTGTGGGTACGCTTCAACAAACAGGAAAGAGCCAGAAGACGCTTGCCCTGGGCCCCTCGGCTTCAGGCCCGGCCGCTGCAATGCTCGAAACAAAATGCAAGGTGCCTGGCGAAATCATTGAACTTCCCATTGGCATGCGCGCAACCGATCGCATGATAGAGACACTTCGCCGCACGGCGATGGTAGATGTGCCTAAAGCGCTTGACGACGAACGTGGACGCCTGGCGGATGTGATTTCGGATATGCACCAGTACTTCTATCACAAACGCGTCGCGCTCTGGGGCGATCCAGATCAGCTGGTGTCGCTCACCGAATTCCTATGCGACCTGGACATGTTCCCGGTCTATGTTCTGACCGGGACTCCATGCAAGGATTTCGACGACAGGATCTCAGCAGCCATGCGTGGACGCGTGCCGAATCCAAAGATCAGACAAGGCTCGTGCGCGGATATGTTCCTGATGCATCAGTGGATCAAACAGGAATCGGTGGATTTACTGATCGGCAACACTTACGGCAAATACATCGCCAGGGATGAGAACATTCCATTCCTGCGATACGGATTTCCGATTATGGACCGTGTGGGGCATTCATACTTCCCAACAGTCGGATATACGGGCGGCCTGCGGTTGCTGGAAAAGATGCTCGACGTTCTGCTCGACCACAAGGATCGTAACTGTACTGAAGAAACCTTCGAACTCGTCATGTAATGCAAGGAGGCTCCAACCATGAAACTCAGCGCACGAAATCAATTGGCAGGAACAGTGAGCAAGATCATCTCGGGACCTGTAAATGCCGAGGTAATTGTTCAACTGCCTGGCGGAGCTCAGATTGTTTCTGTCATCACCGCCGCGTCGGCCAAGGAGCTCGGGCTCAAGAAAGGCTCTTGCGTCTGCGCGGTGGTAAAGGCTTCCGACGTCATGATCGGAGTCTGCCAGGGCCGGAATGAATGCGATTGCGGACAACACGGATGAGCAAAGGAAAACATGTCCCAAGTACTCATAGAGCGACAGACGCAGGTCTTTCGGAAAGGAACAGACCAGCATGACTTGACGTGCGGCAAAGCCAGCGCGTCCGGTTCGGTAAGCCAGCGCGCATGCGTCTTCTGCGGCTCCCGCGTGGTGCTCTACCCGATTGCAGATGCCTTGCATATCGTGCATGGCCCTGTTGGGTGTGCTGTGTACACCTGGGACATAAGAGGCGCCCTCTCATCCGGACCGCAATTGCATCGAAACAGCTATACGACCGATCTACGTGAGCAGGATATCATTCGAGGCGGTGAGAAGAAACTGTACGCCGCTCTAATTGCACTTATACGCAGACATCAGCCACGCGCGGCTTTTGTCTACAGCACATGCATCGTCGGATTGATAGGCGACGATGTGCATGCGATATGCCGCAAAGTTGCCGCGGAGTTCGGCATTCCTGTAATTCCAGTGATGTCGGAGGGCTTCAAGGGCACAAAGAAGGATGGTTATCGTGCTGCATGTGAGGCTCTGTTTCAACTGATCGGGACCGGCGACATCTCGAATGTACCTCCGACCAGCATCAACATTCTCGGCGAATTCAATCTCGCGGGCGAGACGTGGATTATCAAGCGCTACTTCGAGCGAATGGGCGTCCACGTCAATGCAACACTGACGGGCGACGGACGCGTTGACGACATACGCCGCGCCCACGGCGCCAAGTTAAACGTCGTCCAGTGCTCGGGTTCGATGATGCACCTGGCAAAGATGATGGAAGACAAATACGGGATTCCATACAAACGTGTCTCGTATTTCGGCATTGAGGATATGTCAGCAGCTCTTTATGACGTCGCCGAGTTTTTCGGCGATCCGGACATCGTTGCCAGAACTCGCGATTTGGTCCGGTCCGAGTTACAGGCGATCCTGCCGTCGCTACACGAATTCAAGGCGCGGCTGATCGGCAAGCGAGCTGCCATCTACGTGGGCGGCGCATTCAAAGCGTTTTCTCTGGTGCGCGCATTGCGGTTGCTTGGCATGGAAACGGTGATGGTCGGGTCACAAACCGGCAATGCCGAAGATTATGACCAACTCAAGGAACTCTGCAGCGAAGGCACCATCATTGCAGACGATTCAAATCCAATCGAGCTGGCTGGCTTTGTCCGAGAAAAAGGTGTCGACCTCTTCATTGGCGGAGTCAAGGAGCGTCCAATCGCTTACAAGTTGGGCATCGGATTCTGCGACCACAATCATGAGCGTAAGATTCCTCTTGCCGGTTTTGAGGGTATGCTGCACTTCGCACGCGAGGTATATTCTACGGTCTCCAGTCCGGTCTGGCGCGTGATTCGCGGCCAAGTTCCAGACGGCAGCTCTCTCGGCATGGGAAAATCCAGCGTCAGCTACTTTCAATCGCTGCACAAGTCGGAGGGGCCGACGCTACTTGCGGCTAATTTGGAAACGGAAACGATTTCTGAAGATAACGAGCCGCTGGCAGTGACGCGTAATGCATGCAAACTGTGCACCCCTCTCGGCGCCTGCCTTGCCTTCCGGGGTATCGAAAATGCCATGCCTTTCCTTCACGGCTCACAAGGCTGCGCAACCTATATAAGGCGATACCTCATCAGCCATTACCGGGAGCCGATGGACATAGCATCCAGCAGCTTCAGCGAGCACAGCGCTGTGTTCGGAGGTGCGGCAAACCTTGCGCGAGGTCTCGATAACGTACGCAAACAATACAATCCGGAGCTTATAGGTATCGCAACGACATGTTTGAGCGAAACCATCGGAGAAGATATGGCCATGATGATTCGCGACTACTGCCGCGCCCATGAATCCGACATTGCGCTTCCCGCACTCGTTCATGTCTCGACAGCAAGTTACAGGGGAACACACGTCGATGGTTTCCATGACACGGTTCGGGCCATCGTAGAGAAACTCGCCGTGGGAACTACCGGTCGAACCGACCGCGTGCTTGTATTGCCCGGCATGGCGTCACCAGCAGACATCAGACATGTTAAGGCACTTATGACCGATTTCGCACTGCCATTCACGCTCCTGCCAGACTATTCGGAGACGCTCGATGCTCCGCTCTGGGACCATGAACGGCCATTACCCGAAGGCGGCACCCCCTTGAATGAGATTCGACACGCTGGGGACTGCGGGCTCGTATTGCAACTTGGCGCGGCTCTGTCCGCACGTCGTACCGCTCCGGAGGTTCTCGCCGACCGTTTCGGAACGCCTGTAATCAAACTGGGCTTGCCGATTGGACTCCGCGCATCCGATGCGTTCTTTGCAGTTCTGGCATCGAGAAGCTCGCTACCCACACCGGTGCGACATATTCGAGAGCGGGGACGATTGCTGGATTCATTTGCGGATGGACACAAGTATGTCTTTGGCAAACGCGCGGTGCTGTACGGCGAAGACGATTTGGTGATTGCGCTTGCAGGCTTTCTTAGCGAGATAGGAATGGAAGTTATACTCTGTGCAACCGGCGGTCAGCCCGGAAATCTTCACACCTTGCTGAACGAAGCAACGGGTGGCGCAACTTCGGCGACCCGCGTCATGGAAGACACCGATTTCGCAACGATAACAGAAACTGCGCGTGCAATGGCGCCGGACATTCTGATTGGCAATAGCAAGGGGATGTCGACGGCGCTCTCACTTGGCGTGCCCCTTATCAGGGTTGGGTTTCCAATACACGACCGATTTGGCGCCCAACGCATCCGCATGTTTGGCTACGCCGGAACGCAAGAGCTCTTCGATCGCATTGTGAATGTCATATTGGAACGAAAACAATCTTCAAGAAACGTGGGGTATGCTTATCTATGAACCCGAATCTCCATAATCATCCCTGTTTCGATCGCGATGCCCGCTCCACTCATGCGCGCATCCACCTGCCTGTGGCGCCTCACTGCAATGTGCAATGCAAGTTCTGCAACAGGAAATACGACTGCATGAACGAGCACCGTCCAGGCGTAACAACGGCAGTGTTGAATCCGGGTCAGGCTCTCATGTATCTGACAAACGCCTGCCTACGCAGACCCAACATTTCCGTCGTCGGAATTGCCGGCCCCGGCGATCCTTTTGCCGATGCCGCCGAAACGATGGAAACCCTTCGCCTCGTTCACGCGCAATTTCCGAATCTACTTCTGTGTGTGGCTTCGAACGGGTTGGGTATTGCGCCGCACGTCGAAGAACTCGCACGCCTCGGAGTCAGTCATGTGACGATGACCATCAACGTTGTCGATCCGGATATCGGCGCGCAAATCTATGCCTGGGTGCGCCCCGAAAAGAAACCTTATCGTGGACGTGAAGGCGCTGAGATTCTCCTCAGTCGTCAACGCGAGGCCATGAAGGAGCTTCACAAAACATCAATCCTTATCAAGGTCAACACGATTATTATTCCGGGTATCAATGAGGACCATGTTCCGGATGTGGCGAAAACCGTGGCTTCATGGGGCGCAACGATTATGAATTGTGTGCCGCTTATTCCTGCGCCTGGGTCTGATTTCGAGAACATGCCCACTCCCGCGCCTGAGAAGATACACGCTGTAAGAAAGATGGCCGGCGAGATCCTGCCGCAGATGTCTCATTGCGCACAATGCCGGGCCGATGCGTGCGGAACTGTTGGCGAGGATAACACGGCCGAAGATATGCTCCAATTGCGACGATTCTCTCATGCTTCTCCACCCGAATCGGCTGGCCGGCCGTACATTGCCGTTGCGACAAAGGAGGGTTTGCTGGTCAATCAGCACCTCGGCGAAGCTTCAGCTCTCACGATCTTTGGAAAGAGCGATGCCGGATGGAATGTCGTTGCAACGCGCCCCACCCCAGCGACGGGTTCTGGAATCAAACGATGGTCGGACATGGGAGATATGCTGAAAGATTGCCGCGCTATTCTGGTCAGCGGCGTCGGCCCCTCTCCTCGCGGCGTCCTCTCCGCAAAAGGCCTGCTGGTTCTGGAAATGGAAGGTCTTATCGAGGAAGGATTGAACTCTCTTTCCGACAGCGGCGAACTTCCGGCACATTTGAGGCGGCGTTTCGCGGGTTGCGGCGAGGCTTGCAATGGAGGCGGGCAGGGATGCTCATAAACAAAGGTAAGGAGAACTCAAATGGAAAAACCGGATTATCACATATTTGTCTGCAATAGTTTCAGGCTGGCGGGCGATCCGCAAGGATTGTGCAACAAGAAGGGAGCCGTCAATCTGTTGCAGTTTCTGGAGAACGAAATCATCGATCGCAGCCTGAACGCCATGGTAACGAGTTCGGGTTGCCTCAAGGCGTGCGAAAAAGGGCCTGTGATGGTTGTCTATCCGGGCGCGTGGTGGTACGGCGAACTTGACGAGGGGCGTCTCGACACTATTCTCGACGCTCTCGAAAAGGGTGAGCCGGCTTCCGATTTGTTAATGGCTTAGACTTGGATATCTGAGGAAACGGCGATGTTCAAATCCATTCCAGGAAGCGTCTGGATTGTCGATACCACGCTGCGCGACGGACTTCAAGCGCCGGATCTCATCATTTCGCAGCATGAGAGAATGCTTCTGGCCGACGAGTTGGATGCACTGCGAACTCCAGAGCTGGAGGTGGGGTTTCCTGGTGCCGGCGCAGAGGAATGCGTTTTCATCAGGGCGCTGGGAAAGAGACACCTGCGAGCGAGATTGTCTTGCTGGTGCCGGGCGATTCCATCCGATATTGAAGGCGCTGCACGTTGCGGCGTTTCGTCAGTCCATATATCCTTCCCTGTCTCGAATCGCTTGCTTAACGCTTTCAACAAGGATCGAGACTGGATGTTTCGAACGCTTGCGGAACTCATCAGATTGGCAAAGAAGCAGTTCAGCTATGTATCCATTGGAATGCAGGATGCTTCGCGGGCGGATCGCTCGATTCTTGGGGAATTTATCGATGCCACAGTGGCGGAAGGCGCTTCCAGATTGAGAGTGGCTGACACCGTGGGAATTCTGACTCCGGCCGGCACGGCCGATTTGATCTCTTTCGTGAAGGCAAGGGCAGGATCAATGGAGATCGACTTCCACGGGCACAACGATCTTGGAATGGCGACAGCGAACACCATCGCCGCAGCGGAGGCTGGAGCCAGCAGCGTAAATGTCACGGTCAACGGAATCGGAGAACGGGCAGGCAACGCCCGGCTGGAAGAAGTCGCGGTTGCGTTGAGCCTGTGCCTCGGAGTTTCCACCGGTATCGACGAAACTCGATTGGTTGAGTTAAGCCGGATGGTCGCACGGCTGAGCGAGCGACCGCTACCGCCTGATAAACCGATCAGCGGAGAACTGGTGTTCACCCATGAAAGCGGCATCCACGGAGCCGCGCAATTAAAGGACGGCCTCGCTTATCAGCCATTTCCGGCATGCCAAATTGGTCGTAATGAACATCAATTACGTGCCGGCATGCTTACGGGAAAACACGTGCTCCATCATCTTCTTCGACAAAATGGAGTTAACCCATCGGACCGAGAGAGCGATTCCTTTTGCGAACTCGTCAAAAAAGAGGCTTGTCGCCAGAAACGCGCATTTGACGTTCATGAACTTGCTCAACTCTGGGATCGATTCACGGGCAATCAGTCATTGAAGGGGGCATCGACATGAGTCTCATCTGGACATCCATTCTTTTCTTCGCAGGGGCACTTCTATATTCCATAGCCGGATTCGGCGGAGCGTCGTTCTATCTGGCCATCCTGACGCTCACCAGTGTCCCGCTCGAGCAGATTACTATTATAGCGCTGGCTTGTAATATCATGGTTGTTTCAGCCAGTTCTTGTTCATACATTCGCAACGGCCATTTCCGATGGCATGATGCATGGCCTTTCCTGATTACCTCCGTGCCATTAGCATGGGCGGGCGGTCACATCCATTTGCCTGCAAGCCCACACAAGATTCTTCTGGGATTTGTGCTGCTTATATCCGGCGCCGCGATCTACATTCAGGCCCACCCATTGGAACGGGGCGCGCTGCGAGTAATGCCCCGTGCCACAGCGGCATTGATTGGCGCGGGGCTGGGAATGCTTTCAGGAATCACAGGCATTGGCGGTGGCGTCTTCCTCACGCCCATTCTAACATTTCGCCGATGGGGATCTGCCAAACAAACGGCTGCCATAAGTGCCATCTTCATCCTTCTAAACTCGGCATCAGGGCTCGTCGCAAGAGCTGACGGTGCGATGTGTAGCGTAATGGAGCATTACTGGCCCCTCTTGCTAACCGTCTGGGCTGGTGGAGAACTCGGCGGACGACTCGGAGCTCTTCGTTTCAGGCAACTTACCATCCGCCAAATATCGTCTGGTGTCGTCTGCTCGAGCGGAGTGCGATTACTTCTATCCGCATTAGTCTGAGAAGAGATTCTTGCACTTCTTCGATTGGATGCTGGTTCACAGCGGCATGCGACAAATCAATCATTGCTCGTATCTTCTTCTCTCCTTTGTAACAACTTCCTCGATGCCCAATCCGCGAATACGGTCAAGCATCTCTCTCATGCGCCTGTTCATCTCGGCGAAGCCTCCCCTGCGCTCTTCCATCTCGGCCCAGCTTTGCACATACCTGCCGCCAGCATTAAGTTCCGGAGCTTCCAGCCTCTTCATTAAATCGTATCCGCTGGAGGTGATCTCCATGTGGAACTGCAGCGCAATAACCCGCTCGTTGTACGTAAACGCCTGATTGCGGCAAGCTTCGCTGGACGCGAGATGCACCGCACCGGACGGCAACTCGAATGTGTCGCCGTGCCAGTGGAAGACGTTCAATCTTCCCGGAAGGAACCACATGAGCGGCGAACTCCGTCCGGCGTCCGTGAGCTCTATCGGAAACCACCCTATTTCCTTCTCCTTGTTCGGACGCACGGCAGCTCCAAGCACATTTGCGATCAATTGTGCGCCAAGGCATATCCCGAGCACGGTCTTTCCTTTTTCAATGGCCCGCTCTATGAGCTGCTTTTCCTTGATGAGCCATGGATACTTCGCATCGTCGCAAGCGCCCATCGGTCCACCCATTACAACCAGCCAGTCAAACGCCGAGACCTTTGGCAGAGGCGAGGCCTGATACAGCCTCGTCTCTGTCATGGTGCAGTGACTTGAAAGCGCCCACTCGCTGATGCAGCCCGGCGTTTCCACCGGGTGATGCAGTAAGAAATGGATCCGCATGGCTTCCTCACCCTATCGCCACTACTCCAGTTTCGCCAGTGCGAATTCGCATGCACTCCGAGAGATCCATGACGAATATCTTGCCGTCCCCTACTTTGCCTGTGCGCGCGCCTTCCAGTATCGCATCAATCGTCGGCTTGACGAAGGCGTCGTTCACGGCTATTTCCAGTTTCACCTTCTTTAGAAGGCTGCCCGCCTCCTTGTGACTCCGGTAGACCTCGGCTATTCCCTTCTGCCTGCCGCGCCCCACGACATTCGACACTGTCACTAGGTGAATCTCCTTGTCCATCAGCAGCCGAAGAACTTCATCCATTCTGTCAGGCTGTATTATTGCAACGATGTATTTCATATCTATTATGTTCCTTTCTAATCGAGTGTTGTGTAACCGACTTCACGATGTTGAGTGAGATCCAATCCAATCCGCTCATCCTGCTCGTTGACCCGAAGGCCGAACACCATGTCAACCAGCTTAAGCAGAACAAATGACACGATTGCGGAGTACACAACGGTCACAAGCACAGCCTTGAGTTGAATCATGAACTGCGCCGGATTTCCGTACAGCATTCCATCGGCGCCCGCCGGATTGACAGCCTTCGTAGCCCAAATGCCGGTAGCCAGCGCGCCCCAGATGCCACCGATTCCATGAACGCCAAACGCATCCAGCGAATCGTCATATCCGAACTTCGTTTTGATGACCGCAACAAATATGTAACAAATCACCGACACGCCAACGCCAATTGCCAGCGCGCCCACCGGATTGACGAATCCAGCGGCAGGCGTAATTGCAACCAGCCCCGCAACAGCGCCTGTGATTGCGCCAAGCATCGTGGGTTTCGACGCAATGATCCAGTCAAGTGCGGCCCAGGTAAGCCCAGCCGTGGCTGCAGCAACGTGTGTAGCGGTGAATGCACTGGCCGCCAGACCGTTAGCGCCAAGCGCGCTGCCGGCATTGAATCCGAACCAGCCAAACCAGAGCATGGCGGCGCCGAGCACCGCAAATGGGAGATTGTGCGGAGGCGACAACCGGTCGGGATGTCCAATACGCTTGCCGAGCGTAAGCGCGCATACCAGCGCGGCGATGCCGGCATTTATGTGGACCACCGTGCCTCCGGCAAAGTCAAGCGTACCCAGATTCCGCAGAAAACCGCCGACACCCCATACCCAGTGCGCGATCGGATCGTAGACAAGCGTTGCCCAGAGGAACGTGAACACGCAAAAGGCGCTGAATTTCATTCGTTCCGCAAATGCGCCAAGAATCAGCGCGGGAGTAATCACTGCAAACATCATCTGGAACATCATGAAGACTTGGTGTGGAATTGTAGCGGCATAGTCGAGATTCGGCTCAAGACCGACTCCTTTCAAGACAGCCCACGACAGACTTCCGATAATGCCGCGTTTATCGGGACCGAACGAGAGACTATAGCCGAACAGTACCCATTGAACGCTGATCAGACACAAAATGATGAAACACTGCATCAATATGGACAGCACGTTTTTCTTGCGTACAAGCCCGCCGTAAAAGAATGCGAGCCCAGGCGTCATCAGCATCACCAGCGCCGTGCTGACAAGGACCCACGCAGTGTCG
Source organism: uncultured Victivallales bacterium (assembly GCA_964487695.1). GTDB lineage: Bacteria > Verrucomicrobiota > Kiritimatiellia > UBA8416 > CAZASC01 > CAZASC01. The sequence goes on along the minus strand of CAZASC010000010.1, from coordinate 45,039 downwards.
CCGGTGTCAATCTTCACAGGAACTGCTGCAGGAACCGGAGCGGCAGCTACAATTTGCCCGGTTGCAGCAGGAACATCGGCTTTCGCCGACGCCGCGCCCGACGCCAATAGAGTCACGAAAACGCATAAACCCAATACCGTTGCCAACCTTCTAATTCGCATCAACCACTCCTCTCTTTACACGCCATTTACCTTTCGATGCAACCAGCCCGACGATTATTTCTATACGCAACTTGAATGCCAACTTGAGCCGGAAGACGTTCACTAAACTGCAACATATTAATCCACAATGTGTTACACATCGACAGCCTGCCAACAACTTCACAATCGGGTCAGAACATTTATGTATTGTCACAACAACGGCATTACACTATTGTAACGCCTCCAAATAAGAAATGAGGTGAACTCTTGAGCACAAAAGACGGGGCCGGCAACGAAATAGAGATTCTTTATCTTATCTCACAGGCAATGGCGCGACAGCATCACGATCTTCCCGCGTTGCTCAATACTTTCATGGACATCATGGAAAAGGAAATGTCCATATCCAGAGGCACCCTCACACTGCGCAGACCCGATACAGACATATTTGCGATAGAAGCATCCCGCGGACTTACCCCGGAAGAGACGGCAAGAGGTCAATACAAACTTGGCGAAGGAATAACCGGCAGAGTCGCAAAGACCGGCAAACCAGCGCTCGTGCCCGACATAACCAAGGAACCCGACTTCCTCAACCGCACCAAATCCAGGAAGGACGCGAAAATGGCTTTCCTGTGCGTGCCGATCATCCACCACCGCCAGGTGATCGGAACATTCAGCATAGATCGTCCGGTTGCCGAAGAAAAAGCCATGAAGCGTGACCTCGATTTTCTCAACCTCGTTGCGAGCCTGATTGCGGAAGCGGTGGCAAGCATAAGAGAACAGATTGCCGAGCACGACAGCCTGAAAGCCGAGAACAGACAGTTGAGGCAGCAACTCGGCGACCAGTACCGGCCCGGCAACATCATCGGCAACTGCAGCAACATGCGGACGCTTTATGACCAGATCGCACAAGTCGCCGACAGCAACGCCACCATTCTTGTACGGGGCGAATCGGGCACAGGCAAAGAGCTTGTCGCGCGGGCCATCCATTTCACCAGCTCACGGAGGAACAACGCTTTTGTAGCCGTCAACTGCGCCGCGCTGCCAGAGAACCTGATCGAAAGCGAACTATTCGGGCATGAGAAAGGCTCCTTTACCGGAGCTCTCCAGCAACGGCGGGGCCGTTTCGAACAGGCCAACGGCGGTACTATTTTTCTCGATGAAGTGGGCGATATCGCGCCATCCGTGCAGGTGCGGCTCTTACGTGTCCTGCAGGAGCGGGAATTCGAGCGGGTAGGCGGCGACCGCACCATCAAAGTGAACGTCAGAGTCATCGCGGCCACCAGCAAAAACCTGGAAACGGCCATGAAGGATGGGCGGTTCCGTGAGGACCTGTTCTATCGCCTGAACGTGTTCCCCATTCATCTGCCGCCGCTACGCGAAAGACGCTCGGATATCATATTGCTGGCCGACCATTTCGTGCAGAAATACAATGGAATGTACAAGAAGGACGTCAAGCGCATCTCCACAGCCGCGATAAACATGATGATGTCGTATCACTGGCCAGGCAACGTGCGCGAACTCGAGAATTGCATCGAACGCGCAGTGCTGACAAGCACCGACGGCGTGATCCACGGCTATTCAATGCCGCCGTCTTTGCAAACTAGCGATCAAACGAATACTTCCCTCCTGCCACCGCAAGGAGCCGACCTTACTACGATGGTCGAATCCTACGAGCGCGAATTGATCATTGATGCACTGAAAAAACATCGAGGCAACGCGGCAGCAGCAGCCCGCGAACTGCGCACCACCCAGCGCATCCTCAACTATCGAATCATGCACATGGGCGTTACGCCGAAAAAGTACAGGTGAAGCGATTAATACGCTGAAGAAACTGTCATGGCTCGTCGTCATAATCGCCGGCGTGATGGCATACGCTAATTGCTTCTCCGGTTCGTTTGTCTTCGACGACGCAGGGCGCATCATGGGCAATCCTGAAATCAGACGCCTTGACCGGTGCATGATCGGATCGTCCAGACCTCTCGTCAATTTGACGCTTCATCTTAATTATGCCCTTGGAGGTTTCAAACCGGCCGAATACCGCCTTTTTAACGTTGTAATTCACATTTTTGCCGGCTTGTTTCTCGCGGGGCTTGTCACGCGCACACTGCGTCTGCCCATGTTCCTCGGTAAGTGGGACCACAACGCCGCCATAATGGGTTCCGTAGTCGGCGCTTTATGGGTGGCACATCCCCTGCAAACGGAGAGTGTGACGTATGTAATTCAACGTGCCGAGTCCATGGCCGGAATGTTTACATTGTCTTCTCTTTACTGTTTTGTGCGTAGTCTGGATTCGTCGGCTACAACAAGGTTGAAGACGATATCGGTGGCGTCGTGCGTTCTCGCGATGTTGTCGAAGGCCGTCGCGGTGGTCACGCCAGCATTGATTCTTATGTTTGATGCCTTTTTCGCCGCGGGCTCGATTGCCGCGGCCATTAGACAACGCAAGGGTTATTATTGCGCTGTGGCGGCAACATGGCTCGTTCCCGCGTTGATCTTCGCGTTTCCCAACGAGTCCTCGGCCTCCGCAGGTCCGGGCTTGAACATCGCCCCGCCGCTGGTGTATCTGCTCATCCAAACCCAGGTAATCCTTCATTATGTGCGACTGGCATTCTGGCCGGCCGACCTGTGTATTGACTACGTGTGGCTTCCGCCGGAATCACTTGTTGACCTCGCGCCGTATGCAATCGCCGTCGCCTTCGGCACGCTGTCGATAGCATGGTTCGCATTGCGAAAACGCCCGCTGGCGTTTGCTGGAACATGGTTTCTCCTGACGCTTGCGCCGAGTTCCAGCGTGTTCCCCATCGCCGATTTCGCCGTGGAACATCGCATGTATCTACCACTTGCAGGCATTGTCGTATTCACCGTCTTTTCGATTCACTACCTTCTGAAACGTGTAATCTCGAATGACAAGTCGTTCGCGGCATGCGCCGGTTGCATGGCGGTTGGCTGCATGATAGCGCTCGGCGCGAGGACCGCCGCAAGAAACTCCGATTACCTTTCCACGGTCTCGATGATGCGATCCGTCGTCGACAAAAGACCCGACAACTTCAGGGCTCGCCTCTCCTATACGATGGAGTTACTGAACGTGGAGAGATATGCCGAAGCCGTGGCCGCTGGGAACGCAATGCTGACGCGCATCAACGAGAAGATCGACAGCGGGAAACCGCTCTACCAGCGAGGACCGGCAAGCGCCGTTTATTTTCTTGGCCCCGCCCATGACCATCTTGGCCGCGCTTTGATCGGATTCGGCCGGCCGCTCGAAGCGCAGAAGCACTTCGAAGAAGCCATACGGCTGGATCCAAGTCGAAGGGAGTATCGTTATAATATCGCTCTTGCGCTAATTCTTCTTGGCAAGGACCGCGAGGCGCTAGACCAACTCGACTCGGCTTTGCGGCTGGACAGGAACTACTCGATGGCGCACGAACTTTCTGGAAAGATTCTTGCGAGACAGGGAGAATATGCTGCGGCTGAACGGCACTACGAACAAGTTTTGGAATCGCCGCAACCCACTCTATCCGCGAAGGAAAGCTTGGCATGGCTCCTCGCAACGTGCCCCGACGACGGCGTCCGGGACGGACGGAAAGGCCTTGAACTGGCGCTGGCCGTGAACGAAGAAACTCGACACGTCAGTTTCCACGCTGTTGACGTTCTCGCGGCGGCATACGCCGAATCGGGACGATTCGACAATGCGGTAGAGACCGGGCGTCTGGCCTTGGAACTTGCGGGGAATTCGAAGTCGGCTTCCAGCGATTTCGAGGCTATCAAGGGACGTCTTCTCCTTTACGAAGAGAAGAAGCCTTTCAGAATCGCTCCCGCGAAATGACACAAAGTCTTGTTAAAGAATGCGTGCTTGGCGCGAGAAAACGCAGCTTGCTTTTCTCACAAGTTCTGAAAAGGCGCAAATGATCTTGTTCCAGAGTGGCGATTTGCGCGGCAGATAGCGTAGCGGCTACATCGTTCGCCCTCGCTGCCTGCCTACCGGGGCTGAAGAGAAGCGGTGTAAGAAATGCCGGCAAAGTTTAACTGGAATAAAGATCCCTGTAAAAACGAACATCGGACAATAAAAAGCCGGAAAGAGCCGGACTGGCGCAGGCGTATTTGAAGAAAAGATCGGCTTTCCTGGCATCGGGCGTCGATAGTTTTTTTATTTCTCCGAAGAAACGAACAGGAAGCCGATGCAATTTTCGATACGCGCGCAGCGCACAATAAAGCACCTTGCCCTTGGGATCAGCCTGAAGTTTCTGCGCCTCTGTTTTCATCAAAACAATAAATATCTTCGTTAGCGACGCCAGCTCAGCACCTTCAAGAACAGTCATAACACCGTTGTACGAATGCTGTATCCTTGGCTCGGACTGCATTTTAGCCTTCATTCACGGTGTTCCTTTCCTGTCATTGGACGTATGAATTCGAAGTCCTTCCCAACATCATACCAGCGCAAATGCTTTATCCCAACAGCAATTCAAGATCTTCCCTGCGCAGATCGCGGATGATGCTGTTGTCGGCATTAATGATGGAATCGGCGAGATCTTTCTTGAACTTCTGAAGTTCGAGCACTTTTTCCTCTACTGTGTCTTTGGCAATGAGGCGGTAGGCAAATACCTGTCGCGTCTGCCCGATTCGATGGGCCCGGTCAATCGCCTGCATTTCGACCGCCGGGTTCCACCATGGATCGAGAAGGAAAACATATTCCGCCGCAGTGAGATTGAGCCCAAGCCCGCCCGCCTTTAGACTGATCAGGAACAGCTTGCATGCTGGATCTTCCTGGAATCTCCTGACAGGCTCCTCCCTGTCACGGGTCTTGCCATCGAGATATTCGTAGACGACGCCTTCTTTATCGAGCCGCCTCCGTACTATGGCCAGCATGCTTGTGAATTGGGAGAAGACGAGCGCCTTATGTCCCTCCTCCATGATTTCCGACATCTGGGGCATAAGCGCTTCCAGCTTCGCGCTGGACTCGCCAACGCGCGTCTTGTCTATCAAACCCGGATGGCATGCCGCCTGTCGCAGCCTCAGCAGCGCCTCAAGAATCATGATCTTCGATTTGGCCATCCCCTCCTCATCCACCTTCTTGAGCAACGACCGTCTGTAGTGCTCGCGCAATTCGTCGTAGAGTTTTCGCTGGGCACCATCCAATTCACAGTACAGCGTTTCGTCGGTCCGCTCCGGTAGGTCTTTAGCCACCTGCGACTTTGTGCGCCGGAGAATGAACGGTCTCAGAGCCCGCGATAAAAGTTCTCTCGTTTCAGGTTCCGAACTGCGCCCCCCTGCGTCCGTAAGCCGGAACACCGATGCCGTGCCGAGCATTCCAGGATTGAGGAACTCGAACAGACTCCACAATTCGCCAAGATGATTTTGAACCGGCGTTCCGCTCAGCGCCAGCCTGTGCTCGCACTTCAACAGCCGCGTCGCCTTCGCGGTCTGGGCATTGGCGTTCTTTATAGCCTGCGCTTCATCGAGTATGATGTAATCGAACAGCACATCCTTCAAATGCGCGATGTCGCGAAGCAGCGTGCCGTACGTAGTCAGAACAAGATCGTAATTACCGAAGTCAGGCATGCCGCGTTGCCGCCCGGTTCCGGTATGATCCATGATGCGAAGTGACGGTGTAAAACGCGCAGCCTCCTGTTTCCAATTGAAGATCAACGTCCTTGGAACAACGGCGAGCGATGGTCCGATGGACATTGACGAACCGTCTTTCTTCCGTTCTTCCCGCAACACTCGTCTTGACTCCAGCAAAGCAAGAACCTGGACCGTCTTGCCGAGCCCCATATCGTCCGCAAGGCATCCACCGAATTTAAACGTCTGAAGGAACTCCAGCCAGCCAAGACCCTCGCATTGATACGGCCGCAGCGTGCCTTTGAATAAACCGCTTGGATTCGCGGGTTTGATGGCTTCGAACCCGCGTAATTGTTCACGCACAGCGCGAAATGTATCGTCGCAAGTGGCGTCAGGCTGCGAGGCCAGCAACGCGTCAAGGAGTCCGGCCTGGTTTCTCTGGAATTCGACATGATCGCCTTCGATCGATCCCAAGGCTGCGAGCGTTCCGTATTTCTTAAGCCATTCGTCTGGCAGCATTCCTATCGTGCCGTCGCTGAGGACGATCGTGTTTTCCTGGTGTTTGAGCGCTTTCAGCAGGGCCGGCAATCTGGCGGAAACCCCGTCGAAATCCACGATCCCGCGCAGCTCGAACCAGTCCACCCCTGTCGTCACGTCAATCTTGAGATCTCCGGGTCTGCGATAGAGCTTCCCCTCCGCTTCGACCATCCAGTTATCGGCAATCAGGCCCGGCACTATCCGGTTCAGCCGCTGACCGGCGAACTCCCACTGTGCCTCCGTCTCCCACGGATTACGCAGACGCCGCATGCCGAGATCCATCAGCTTCTGATTCGCATCCTGCTCAACCGCCAAATCCCGGCGAATCGCAATGCGACGGTCTTTCAACAGCACAAAGCCGCCCGGTCGTTGCGGATCGACGGCAGAATCCTTGTAATTGAAACGCAACTGCGCCCACAGCCATGAACTGTCTCTCGCGTATTTGGGCCGTCTGATCGTAAGGTGCGGCTGCGGGGGCATGGAAACTTCCTCATAACGAAGCTCGTCCGGCATAATTACCGGCGGCATCACTGCCCCGCCGTAAAGCGCTTCAGCAAGCTCACCTCCCTCATCAAACGCCACTCTTATCTCGCGCTCCTGCCGCAACGTCATGATCCAATCAAATGCCTTCGCATCATTAAGCCGCGCCACGACACCGGGCCAGAAGCCCCAGCCGCCCTGCAGAATCAGTTCTGGCGACGACACTTCCTTCTTTTCTTCGCCCCTGACAAGGACACCGCTGACAATGTATTCCTTGCGTTTTTCGTCGCGAACCAGCTCTATGCGAAACTCCCATGGAGCCCCATCGTCGTAACGGAGCAAAGACATGGTTTGCGAAGACATTTTGCCAAGCCAGAACCGGCCCGTTTCGCAGAGCATGGGGAGCAGAACATCGCGAAGCGAATTCGACAATGTGTATCTTTCGGCGAGAACGGCCCCTGTATAAGAGTAATATTTTTCCGAACCAGCCAGCAGTGCTATGATCTTTCTGTCGGCAGGCAACGGAAGCGCGTCAGCCTCGCCATGTGTCAGTTTGAGCGGCTTTGGCTTGCTCCAGTCTCCGTTCTGTTTGATTTGCCGGCAGGCTATTCTCAACGTGAATGCGCCACCGATAAGGAGTTCATCCATGTCCAACTGATAGATGATCTCCTTGTTCGAAGGCCATTGTTCTACTTGGGCGACATAACCCGGATTGATGTGCCGGGCCAGAAGGCTCTTCCAGGAAGGCTTTGGCGGTGACGTCGTTTTTCTTTGTGGTGTAAAGTTCGGCGTAAATACCGGTTTCCATCCTTGCGAACTTAAATGCCTGACCCTTCCAAGCGCGTCGTTCTTGTCGTCATCTCCGTATTCGCCATTTTCATTGCACGCTTCCAAGTCATCCTGTCCATCATCACTCCGGTCGCCAGTTTTAAGATGAATTCTGGATGCATTTTTGGTTTGCGGGGCAAAACCGCTGCCATCAGCGGCCAGTACGGTGGCCCATATGTGCTTGCATGGGCGACCGCCCTCGAAGTACGGGCATGTGCAATCGGCAGTCAACGTCCCGTGCTCATAGTCAAGATTGACATGGTAACGCGTGCTGCCGCGCACAACCGCGCTCACATGATTCTCGTCTTTATCGTTGACCTTGACCCGGCCCGCGAAAAAATAGTTGCTGCCGCGCAGTCGCACTCCCCGATCGAATTGACTTTCCAACGCACTTGTTAAGGACATGTCCGCCATCTCTCCTTGGACTTTGCTGACACAAAACAAACGAATTCAGTATGCTAGCAAATCGCTTCTGAAAGGCAAGACACGGCCCGCCCGTTAATATTCTTTTTGCCGTTAACTCCAAGCATGCCACGATATGAATTATGAAACCACTGATCGCAGCATTGACGCGTATGTCAAGCGCCTGCGGAAGAAGTTCCTTGAAATCGGACGCAACATCGATCCAATTGAGACCGTCCACGGCCTTGGATACAAACTCAACCAGAAGATCGAGGACACTCAGTGAAAAGCATACGCTGGAAAATCATATTCCTTGGCGTGATCGTCGTCCTGATACCTGTCCTATTTCTGAATTACTACAGCATCCACACTTTCAACAAATTCACCAGCCGCGATCTCGATGACCATATGATACATAGCGCCTTTATTGTAGGCGAGCAATACAAGGCCATGTTTAATGGGGACGGGCATATTGCCGAATCAGAAACACCCCGTCTAACGCAACTGGCACGATCATACGGCCGGGAGATCCAATCCAGAATCCAGGTGCTATCGTCAATTGGCTTTGTGCTTGCCGATTCAGCCACCAACTCCGACGAGAACACCGATCTATCCTATTTTCCGGAAGTAAAGTCGGCTCTGGAGGGAAGGTACGGCGCCCGCTCCACTCTGACCGACGACAAGAAATATATGTATTACTACATCGCATATCCGATCATGCGCGATGGGCAAGTATGCGGGGTTGCATATATATCACGGCACACAGGGAACATCGTCAAAACCATCATCCAGATGGTCACAGAGATTCAGCGTATCAACCGGCATAACCGGGAATTCATCTCCACGATCATGCACGAATTAAAGATGCCTATCACTGCGATCAAGGGAGCCGCCGAACTGCTTGAATGCAAAATTACTTTGTTCCATCGCTTCAGTTCTTTGATCTCAGTTCTCCGCTGTTCATCAATCGTCTTATCGCAGGACCAAACAAATGCATGCCTGTCTGCATCTTTCGCGGGTGCAGGAACTTTAAATTCTCCAGTCTGAAATTCTTTAATATTTTCCGGCGTTCTTCGGTATGGGTTCCTTTACCTTTCTCATACTGATGAATGAACTTAAATGCTCCACCGTGCCAAGTTTATCCAGAAGGGCTTGGAAGCCAGCTCTCGCCACCTTCTGGTGACCCGCTTTACCTTGACAATGGGATGCCGCTGTTTGACAGTTCCATGCATGATTCCGAGTGATCTTCGCAATACGGTCCTGACCGCCACCGGCGAAGGTTTAAGGGGAACCACAGAGCTGTTTGCGATCAGAGTCTTGACCGTCGTCGCATTATTGTGGTTCTTTTTACGCGTAAAAAGATCCAAGGGACAAAGTGCTGGTGTGAAATCATGAGCTTGACGACAACCATCTTGATCGCGCTGGCACTAGCCATGGATGCGTTCGCGGTTTCTGTCGCGAGCGGCGCGGTTGCCCGAAAGTTTCACCTCAAGCATGCCCTGACCATGGGCGCATGGTTTGGCGGGTTTCAGGCGCTCATGCCGATATTGGGATGGCTTGGCGGCTCCAGTTTCAGGAAGTTGTTCATTGCCGGCGTGGATCGCTGGATCGCATTCGGGCTACTTGTGTTTATCGGCAGCAAGATGATCTATGAAGCTTTCAAGATCGAATCCGCCGAAAACAGGCGCGCTCCGATGGACATGCGCATCCTGTTCATGCTATCGGTGGCCACCAGTCTGGATGCGCTGGCTGTCGGAATAAGTTTTGCGATGCTTGGCGTGTCAATTGTCACGCCGGTCATTGTCATCGGCGGAGTCACATTTGCAGTGTCATTCGCGGGTGTCTGGCTCGGCGCAACCGGCGCACATTTCTTCGAGAAAAAAGTGGAGATTGCCGGCGGCCTGGTACTCATAGCGATCGGGCTGAAAATCCTGCTGACCGATATTTTTTGAAAAATAATGCAACAGGAGAAGCAACATGAAGAAAGCAGACGATGCGAGGGGCAATCCGGTGAATCTTGCCGAAGCCATTGAGTATGCAGGGCAATCCGTGGTCAGTAAAACCCTGTTGGACAAGAAGACTGGAACGCTGACTTTATTCGCGTTTGACAAAGGCCAGGGACTGAGCGAACACACGTCACCCTACGATGCCACAATATTCGTGTTGGAAGGAGAGGCGAAGATCAAGACCGGCGGCAAGCCAGTGAAAGTGAAAAGCGGCAGTCTTGTGATAATGCCAGCGGGCATTCCCCACTCCGTCCGGGCCGAGAAGCGATTCAAGATGCTGCTCGTCATGATCAGATAGCCGGTAAATGCAGACATGCTTGCCATTGGAGCCGGCAGCAGTTACTATTGCCGCTAATCATTCGGGGACAACTGGAACATTCGGCGTTTCCTGGGAGAGCGCTGGATTTTCCATACAAAATCAGAATCAGGAGGATAAAATCATGGCAGGTAAGGAACAACATTCGGAAAAGATGTCCAAGAAAGCTCCGCAAATGAACCTGAAAGAAAAACGCGCCGCGAAGAAGGCGAAGAAGATTGGTGCACCCATCGGTCAGGGCCAGACAGCAGGAATGTAGCACCTCGCATCATCAGATGCCCGGCGCGCCTGTGGCCACACCCCCCAGACGCGCCTCATGGATGACTGTGTAACGCTCGGCATGTGCAAGACTCGTTGAAACCGGACCGCTGGAGTGTTATCGTTACCACTACCAATGAAAGGAAAAAGCGGCAGTATTCTTAAGCAACTTCGGCTATGGCTGCGGATAGCCGTTGGAATGGGCTTGCTGGCATTTCTTATCAGCCGCACCGAGATCCGCTCCTTCTACAGTGGCTTTCTGCTGGCCGCGAACCAATGGCCATGGCTTCTCTCGGGAATTCTGATGACGTTCTTCGGTTTGCTTGCAGGCGCCACCCGCTGGCAACGAGTTCTAGTTGTTCAAGGCATCACATTCCACACTCGCAAGATCATGCGCATCTATTTTATCGGTCAGTTCTTCAACGCATTCATGCTTGGCGCCTGCGGTGGTGACGTACTGAGGGCATACTACGCGGCCAAGGGACAGGAAGGACGACGCACGGAGATCGCGATGACCATCCTCATGGATCGTGCCATAGGCTTCTTCAGCACGGTTGCCTTTTGTTGCCTGCTGATTCCGTTCCGCATCAGCATATTCCTCGATCACGAGGGACCGCGGGGCGCCGGAGTTTTTATGATGGCGTTTCTGATCTGCTCCATAGCTGGAATGATTGTGCTGTTCCGCAGGAATCTGTTCGAGCACTTCGCGTTTTTTCGAACCATCGAGAACAACACCCATATAGGGCCGCTGATCCGCAGGGCCTATGAAGCCTTTTTCCTGTACAAAAACCATCCTCGATTGCTCTGGCTTTCCGTCTTCCTATCCGTACTGAGCACGACGTTTTTCACTCTCGCCTGCTGCAGTTTTGGGCAGGCCCTCGATCTCGACGTGGCGCTCATGGACTACTTTGTCCTTTTCCCCATAATCAGCGTCATCATGTCCGTGCCGTTGACGCCGGGTAGCTTGGGCGTGCGTGAAGGCCTTTTTGTTTCCTTGTTCGGTGCCATTTTCATAGGCAAGGCGGATGCCATTCTGATGTCGCTGATGGTCTATGCTGGCGGCGTGTTCTGGAGCCTCGTTGGCGGTGTGGTCTATCTATATTCCGCATCCAGTTCAGAAAGAATAAGCAGCCTTTAACGGATCTATGGCTCGTACGGCAGAAACCGGATTTTGCGGACATAGCCCAAATCGTTTTCGGTGATCAGCATGTTGCCTTCGTAATCAAGGGTTACGGCACGACATTCGCTCACACGATACTCATTGGGGTTGTAAAACCAGCTGTTATCGCCAGCATGCGTTGTGTCCGAATGGTAGCCATTGAGAAATAAATGAATAAGGCCATCCGTGTCCACATACCATACCTGGCTGCCTTGGTGTGTGCAGAGAAAATATGCTCCGGTAGGCAGAAACCAGATTCCGCGGACTTCTTCCAACCCAGTGGCCAGTGCCAGCCCGCCATCACCGCCGACGACATAGTTCGTCGTACTGCCATTGCCAGCTATTGGTGTGCGATTGCCCAGATCGTCAAGCCGATAGACTTGATTCCCCATGCGGTCGGTCACGACCAAGTTACCCCATGGATCCATGGTTATATTGCCCAATTCTGAGTACCCGGTCGAGAATATGATCAGCCCCATGTTCTGCGTCCATTTTAAGACTTCTGTAGTTGCGCCAACATACGCAACGGTTTCATCCTCGCTCACCCAGAGCCCGCGACTGATAGAGCAACTCGGTGAAACAGCGAACATGGTTCGTATATTGCCGTTCGTGTCGAGGCGACGAATCTTGTTGTTTCCGGCATCCAGAACAAACACTGTGCCATCGTTCTTCACCCACAATCCATTCGGTCCGTTCAAGGCACAGATGGTGGCATTAATCTCCGTGTTTGGGCCGTTCCCGGGCCCGTTCGTCCCGACGACCGTGATGATTGTGCCGTCAAGCCGAATCTTCCTGATCGCGCAAGCCCCCTTATCCGCAATATAGATTTCCCCCCATTGGTTGCCAACCGCGATATGTGGATTTGACAGGAGGGCATTTGTGGCAGGACCGCCCTCGAATTGTGGCAACCATTGATTGGTATTCTGAATACCGCCAGCTCCGGCTATGGTGGTGAGTACGCCGTAGACATGAGTAAGGTTCGTAAATCCCAGCCGTCCGCCGGAAAAATCCCATGCCCGTGCCCGATAGAAACAATCGCTGGACACCATGGGTACGCCGGCATTGCCGGTTGGATTTGTGCTGAAAACGTTTTTCCAGGCGCGCCATTTGTTTGTCAAGTTGGCGGTGGCATCAATAGTGCATGCGCCGTTTGTGAATGCATCGTTCCACTCCATGCCGCCTCCGCAATCAAACGACGTGATTGCAAAATCAACGCCTCCAGTCTGAGCCATGGCGGAATTGACAAGAAAGCACAACAGTATGCCAGCCCACATTGAATTCATGATCAGCACGCCTTGTAAGCCTTCAGATCGACCACATTCATCCAAGATGATATTCGATGAAAATCTTCAGTTTAGAGATCCAATATAACCTAAAGACGGCAGTTGTTCAAGTTTCCCGCGGTGACGTCCGGGGGGAATCGCGTTGACTCAAGAATGGCTTTGCATGAAAAGCAGGTCCCGCTATAATTACGCTCCAAAATTAGAAACTACAAAAAGAAGGAAACTATATGAAAAGATATATCTGCAATGTGTGTGGATACGTTTACAATCCGGCCAAGGGCGATCCCGACAACGGTGTGAAACCGGGAACGCCATTCGATAAATTGCCTGCCGACTGGGTGTGTCCCGAATGCGGCGTCGGCAAAAGCGAATTTTCACCGCAGGATTAGATGATAAGCAAAGCTGAATTGAATGGGCTCTACCGGCGTTACAACCGCAGGCAGTACGTTCATCCCGATCCGCTTGAATTTCTCTACCGCTATCCCGATGTCGGAGATCGCGAAATAGCAGGTCTGATCGCTTCGTCGCTGGCCTACGGGCGAGTTGCGCAGATACTGAAAAGCGTCGAAGCTGTTCTCCAGCACATGGGCAGTTCGCCAGCGGCATTTCTGCGCAGCTCTTCCGCCGCTCATCTTGAGCGTACTTTCAGCGGATTCAAGCATCGTTTTACGACCGATATGGAGCTGGTCTCTCTGCTATCAGGAATAAAATGCGTAATCGCGGAATATGGCAGCCTTAATGACTGCTTTACTGCCGGCTACAAGGGTACCGACATCTCAATCGTGCCAGCACTGGTAAAGTTCACGGGAAAATTGAAATGCAGCGGCAAGTATCTCATACCAGTTCCGGAATCCGGGAGCGCCTGTAAGCGCCTGAATCTCTTTCTGCGTTGGATGGTGCGCGAAGACGCCGTGGATCCGGGCGGCTGGAAAGGAGTGCCCAAAGACAAATTGATCGTCCCCTTGGACACTCACATGGCGAAGATAGGCCAGACACTCGGTTTGACTGGAAGGCGCACGGCTGATATGCGGATGGCGAAGGAAATTACAGATTACTTCGGACGATTATCGCCGGACGATCCGGTCAAGTACGACTTTGCACTGACCCGATTCGGAATAAGGTCCGACATGAAAATGTCTGACCTGCTTGATCGCGAAAGGAAATGACGCACCGGAAATCCGCGATCATTCAGACTCGCCGCCTGAGGCTGATGTTCCTGAAGAAGCGTCCGACTTCATGTATGGACCGCCGAGAACTTCTTCCAGCCTGATAAATGCAAGCCTGAATTGACCTTCGGACTCCAATTTCAGGCGTTCGGCGTCAAGCATCTCCAGCTTGATTACACTGACTTGGTCCGGCGTGAGGCCTACGATGCTTTCCGCATTGTCCAAAGTTTTCTGCATATCGAACAATATTGAGGCCGTGTCCGCCTTGTATTGGAGGCGACTTTTCCGGATGCTGCGCATCATATCAAGAGCGCTACGCACATCGAGACATGCTCTCTGCGTTTCATGCAACTCCTCGGATTTGGCCTTGCGGTATTTGGCCACCATGAGGTCCGGCTTGTGATTCATCGTCCACGAGAAGAACGGTATTGTTATATCGAAATCCACTTCCCATTCGTGTTCCTGGGTATCATCAACCCCGGCGACGAGTCCTGGATTTGGAGCAAACCCCGAACCGGCATCTATTGTCTTTACCGAGGTGAAGATTGAATAGACCCCCTCAATTTTGGAAACCCACGGCACTTTCTCGGCCTCCGCCTGCCGCCATGCCTCAAATGCCGCTCTTGTCTTCCAGTGAAGCTCCACAAGATCGGAGCGATTGAGCAAAGCCTTCCGAACGAGTTCCTCGGCATTCATGGAATCAACATCTGGATTTGGAAACGTCTTTTCATCCACAACAATATTCACTTCGCTTGCGGGCAGGTTGAGATAGTCGGCGAGAGACGCCCGCGTCTGATCGCGTTGCCGCGATGTCTTGTTGAGATCCGACTGCGCCGCAAGGTAGTTCTGCGAGATTTTGATCATATCCTGGGCTGTCAACTGTCCTTGTGACACCAGACTGCGGGTCACTTTGAGCAAGTCTTCCTGAACGGCAACCAATTGCTCAAGCACAACCACTTCTTTCTGAAGACAGTCCAGTTGCGCAAAGAGACGTCGCACGTCAGTCGAAACCTCCCACTCGGTCTTCTGGACATCGGCAATGGCAGCTTTGTTCTCCGCGCCGGCGGCCGATATCCGGTGCGATCGCTCAAAAGGATTCTGCGGATAGAAACTGATGGCGGCATCATATTCGTCCCTGTTATAAACCTCGGCGCCTACGGTTTGAATTGACGAAATCTCGCCGGGAACGGTCGGGCCGGCGCTATATTTCCAATCAAGCGTTCCAATATCCTCGGATCTATTGCGGTAACCAAGGTTGAGCTTCGGATCGGTATGATCATAAGCGGCAAGCAGCGCATTGTTGGCCACATCCGCCGAAGCGCGCGCGGCGGCCATTTGGTCACTCTCTTCAATAGCCAGTTCTATGGCACGCTGAAGCGTAAGAGAACCTTCGAGCGCTTTTCTTGGTTCGGGAGTAGGCTGAATTCCGATTGCGGCAGGTTTATCGCCCATCGCCACATCCGGCCCTGCGCATCCCGCAAAAAGAACAACAGAAAGGACGGACAGAGTCGCGCATACGCTCCTGATTATCTTCTTGATCATCTGACTTAAGTTCTCCGGGAAGAAGGTCTTTCGACACACGCTAAATTGTTGCGCTGTGGACTACAAACCAAACACATTTCTTACTAACACCGAAAATGGCATCGTCATCCGGATCTGGATGGTCTCACCGGCAACGAAACTATTTTCTTCATCAATTGTGAATATAATTCTGCGTATTCGCATTGTCTGCATGCTGGTATTTGCTCCAACATTGGGAGGAAGGGTCTCTATTTCCGGCGCAATAGCCTGCACCGTCACCTTCATTGGCTTGCCGGTTCCGGTGCCGATTATGCCCCATTGATGAAATGCGTATCCTTTATTCCCCGGATTAACCGAATTGAAACGCAGTTCCGGAAGATAACCGATGATACGAGTCGGTTTCTCGGCGACGAGTTCAACGATGCGGCCCCCCGCCTGAACAATGTTTCCTGGATACACATCTATTTGCGAAACCACTCCTTCTCTCGTGGCGTAAAGCCTGTAGAAATCCTTCTGCACTTGACGCACTTTGAGATCCGACTTGAGCACGTCAGTGTGAGCTGAAATTTGTTGGTCTACTGTCAGGGAAGCATCCTGGTTCTCGCCGATTCTCAGATTACGACGCAGGCCCTTCTCCTGCTTCGCCGTCTCGGCGAGATGTTGTTCCATGGCGGAAATGATCTCAGGAAGCGCAGCAACCGAACGTTCGATGGCCGCAATCTGCGGTTTTAGAGCGTCTTCCTCCACCGCCGAAATAAGTCTCATGGCGAAGAGTTCGTCGCGTTCTTTCTGTATGGCCTTCAACTGCGCAAGTTCCGCCTCATCGCGCTTTTGCGTAAGCCTCTGTTCATTAAGAACGATAATCGCGTCGTTTGTTGCCGCCTCAGTACTCCTGATCAGCGTTAATATTCCGCCTTGATTGTTGTTTTCGAGGCCCAATTCAGCCTCTGTAACCGCGGCGCCTGTTGCCGCAAATTGGGCGTCTGGCAGGCTGTCGTCCATCTCGGCAATAAGCTGCCCCGCCTTCACATGATCGCCTATATGCACATGTAACGTTTTCAGACGCGCAGTCTGAATCGGGGCTACTGTCTCCGTGATCTTCTCCGCCTCTCCCACCATCACGCCATATTGCCTGCTCCTTGTGTATAGATAAAGCGTCAGAAGTATCAAGCAGATCCACACAAAGAACGGCCAGCTGTTGATAATACGAAGCCATAACAGCTTCGTGTCCCCTCGCAGGCGTGGTCTTTTGAAATCAGTTTCAGCGACTTTAGGCGTCATTCAGCTATAACTCCACTGTTGTGCGTTGAAGAAGGAGATTTGGCTCCGAAAGATCCTGAACTCCGGTCAGTCGGGCAACCAGATCTTCCCGATATGACGGATCGATAAGTCTGACGTGATAACAGTACTCTATCAATTCACCCTGACTGGCTTCGCGCATGGCAACGAGTGAAAATGCAGAACAGTTCATCCGCATGATTTCCTTCACCTTCTCCTCGGATGACGATTGCGGCGGCAGCATGAATCTGAGAAGGGCTTCATGATGTCGTCGCGACGCAAACGGTGACCAGTGAAGCAACAACACGGCGCTGCTGAGGACAAATGTACCCATGATCACAACCGCGTACGCCGACGAGCCGCAACCAACGCCTACAGCGAAACACGCGAACAGGAATGTCATATCACGAGGATCCCTGATTGGCGACCTGTAGCGAACAATCGCCAGAGATCCGAGGATGCCAAGCCCCCGGGCGAGGCTGTTTCCAACAATCATTATCATCATGGCGACAGCCATGCTGCCTAGTATCATTGTGTGAATGAACGACCGAGAGTATGAAAGGCTTGTGAATGTCCACCTGTAGACTGTGGCCAATACCGAAGACAGCATGAAAGCCATGAGAAGAGAAACTAGAACCTGTTCTGCGCCCAACCATTGTCCTGTGCCGAAAACTGTCAGAAAATCATCCATATCAACATCCTTAATAATCTCATTATAGATAACGCAAGTAATCTATTTCGTATTCCGGAGTCCAAGGAGTGCTTCTGAACATGGACTCGGCCCATATGGTGTTGCTGTACTTGCAGTGCCCCACCCGGACAAGGTCAAACTCCGTGACGAGGTTCACCACCCATTTCGGAGTGTCACTCAAGCACTTTATTTCCAGAACAACACCGGAAAAATCAACTTCGCGATCATGGCGCCTGGTTTGATCCACTGT
>CAZASC010000010.1:0-27158 GCA_964487695.1 uncultured Victivallales bacterium | reverse complement strand
CCACTGTTTTATCGAGTTGGCGCCATTCTCCGCCCCTGCCCCACGAATCCCACGAGGTTGTCGGCTGATACATCAATCTTCTATCGAAAGTGATGCGAGAATAACTCTCGATGCTCCCAAAGTATGATTCCCGCGTGTATCTAATGAGCACGGCAGGTCTTGCGCCTATTTCCCTGGTCAGCCGCAAGAATTGATAGAATCCTTCTTTTTCCTTGTTCGTCTTGAATTCTATGCCTTTGATAAGCTCTCCCGTGAACAGATGTCCGCCCCACTTGTTAAAGGGGATATGGCATCGGTGTTTGACGACAGTTACACGTTGCTTCCCTTTTATTTCCATGAACACGGGCGCCGAACCAATCGGTTCGTACGTCCGGACGCGCAGCTTGAAGCGGTCAATAAAATCCCATAACTTCGCATAATGGAGAGACAAGTTTGGCGTATCAAGCTGCAACGTGGTGATTACATATTCCGGAGGATCGCCCCTGCCGTATGGATCCGGCTCGCAGTGCGGACGTATGTACTCGCGAATCTTGGAAACAAGAGGTTTGGGAATGACGAATTTGGCTTCGTAGCGATTGGGCACCGTCTCGTGCTGCTTTTTTATCGAAGAGGCGTATTCTTCTTTTTTCTTACGCTCAAGCGCCTGCTTGACGGCGTTGAGCATGTCTCCGGAGGCCTTCGAATCCCGCATTGCCTGTGCAACGTCAATCTGGCCGGTGTCCCGGCCAGACTGCGATTCGACCTGAGATAGAGTCGTCTCGTCCTTATTGCCGGATTTTGATGATGAAGTTTCAGCGTCCATTGCACCGCTTCCATAAAGTCGTATCACACACCTAAAACGTTTAGCAAAGCACATATGGTTATGCTGGTCAATATCTATGTGGATTTGAATGCTAAATTCGCATTTTGCCATGCGTTTTTTGGGGACAAAACTGCTTGATATGCTTCCAACGTTCGTATAAGTTCGTAGCCATTATACAGGGATTGGACTTCCTGAGATGGTGCGTCTCAATCGTGATGCGTCTGAAGTAGTTCCAAAGTAATAAGATGGGAATTTGCTCCATGGATCAATCGCCTATCACATCAGAAAATCAAGCCGAATCCGGTTCTCCAGGGGCAGGAGCTTTTACGCCATGTGACAAGGCCAGAATACTGATTGTAGATGACGAAGTGCGCATTAGGGAAGTGTTCCGCCTGATTCTGTCGGATGGTTTGCCCGAGTGCAAGATTGATGTCGCCGCAAACGGCAAGGAAGCACTTGAAACCTTCCGAGCCTCGCATCCATCGGTCGTCGTCATGGATCTCCATATGTCGGTTATGGATGGTCAAGCCGCCTTCATGCAGCTTCAAAAACAATGCAAAGAGAACAATTGGGAAATGCCATCCATCATTTTCTGCACCGGATTTGCCCATCCTGAAACAGTGCGAAGCATCGTTGTGAGGAATGCCACACATTGCCTGCTTTCGAAACCGGTGCGGGGAGAAACGCTTCTTAACGTGGTCAAGTCACGAATAGGTGTTCTGCAATCACCCAATCCACCCGGCATGGGCATCCACCCATCCTGACATGTTCATTCGTCTTTGGGGCCAGTCCGCGCGAAGCAATCAATGCACACCGGCAAATCAATCCCCGGCATGATTTTTACAGGCTGAATCAGTTTAGCGCCGCAAGCCGGACATTTCTCCTGCGCTTCTCCGTAAACACCGCGAATGATTCCTCCCCGCATGACATCACGATGCTTTCCCATTGAGTCAAGAAACTTTGCAGCACAGATGAGATGAATCGAACCATCTTGTTTCTCCTCAATCGCCAGTAAACCATGTCGTCGCCTGTATGTCTCGCCAACGAGATACCAACCTACGCCGTTCTTCCTGATGAACTGGAATTTGATTCCGGCCGATTTCAATATTACCTCAAACAACCGGGACAGACGCCTGTCTGCTGTTCCTTTGATTTCTACGAGATACAGAAACGTGGACGGGTTCAGTTTCTTTATGTCAACCGACTCAAGAATTGCACCGTCTGATGGAGTCTCAGCTTTTAGTGCGCACACAGATACACCGTCCTGTTCCTGGAAATCGGCGCTTAGCAGCGCCAGCCCGGATGGTCCTTCGATTCTGACCAGCGCCGGGTTGCCGAGATAGAGTCTGCCTCCACCTTTCCAAGTCTGAAACAGATTGCGGAGCAGCCCCCTGGCCACAGTGCAAGCCGGTCGATGCGCGTCATCAGAGGTGAGCCACACCCAAAACACGTGCGTAATAGACATCACACTCTGCTGTGCGACCGGGCCTTTTCCCGTTTTTGCGGCAACGATGCGGTGCTCCGGCGATTCCGTCACGACGGTATGCGCCTTAAAATCCTCGGCGGCTTTTCGGTGCGATCCCCAGAGCTGTTTCCTTTCCGCACCACCCTCTATGTCATCCCACGGCAACACGTCTTCCAGCTTCAATCCGCCTTCGATGCCGGTCTTGTTCTCGATGGCCTGCATGAGCATGTTTTCGCCCTCCGCCGACGCATGCACGGCAATCTGGTCATGATAGCTGAAGCCCTTTTCCAGCGACATTCTTGCGAGTGTCGCGGTAGCTGCGCGCCCGGCGCGGCAGAAGAGATTCATCAGCCTGATCTCGCTAATCGACGAGCTCCATCTAAGCTGCGCCCCGCCATACTTGGCAGCTTTTTCGATCTCGCCGCAGATGACGGTATTAATACGGCGAAGAGGGGAGAACTGCAGCGGCGTGAATGGAGCATTGAACAGAGGCGTAAAACTAGCGATGAGCCGGCATTGTGCCGCCGCACCCCTCGCGTTTTTGAGCAGCGACTCGAACTCTGTTACATCGTCATCTTCCTCGAGTCCGGTCAATATGAAGAAAAGTTTGAGCTGGCGCAGCCCCGACGATGCCAGTTCTTTCACCAGGCCAATCAGAGATGATTCACTGGCGTTCTTTCCAAGATAAGCACGTAGTCTCGAACTGATGCCCTCTACGCCAAGCGTGAACTCCCGTTTCTCCATCAGACGGAGAAGTTTTCCGACATCGCCACTCTTCGACAAGCCTGCCACGGAAAGGCTTTTTATCGAGACATGCGGAAAGACTCCCAGTAATTCAGAAATCGTTTTTTCGACGCCGTCAACGCTGCACGCATCCGACGAGAGCAGGTTGAGATCCGAAG
The DNA here is from genome assembly GCA_964487695.1 of uncultured Victivallales bacterium. Lineage (GTDB taxonomy): Bacteria > Verrucomicrobiota > Kiritimatiellia > UBA8416 > CAZASC01 > CAZASC01. The sequence continues at coordinate 23,989 of CAZASC010000010.1, read as the reverse complement.
CGGCCATGGCGCCTTTTATCCGTGCAGCCGAAAGACAGAGTTCAGACTGCGTAACCGTGTCATGCGAGCCTCGAATCCATCCTGTCTGACAAAACCTGCACCGATAGGGACATCCGAACGAAAGCGGTAGTGTCTCTTCGGCGTCTTCATCGGCAAATGGTATGAATGCCCCGTCATATCCGCGCGTCCAGATGCGTGCGTCGTCCCGCCTATGCACAACTGGAAACGGAACGCCATGTTCCGCCGAAATGATGAGTTTTCCATTATCAATCCGGTGCGTATAAAGTGACGGTACATATGTGCCGGGCACGGTCTTCGCCAGGTTACCAAGGAAGACACTCTTGGCAACGGCCTTTCGCTTCGCTTCGCCGAACGATGTCAGGAATTCCTGAAGCCATGAAATGCCATCACCAACGCACACGACATCGACAAGGCCGCCATCCTCCCTGTCCGCCGTAACATTGCCGTGAATGAACGGCACGGAGCCTGCCGCATTGCCGCCTATGACGATGAGCGGATGCGAAGGATCCGACATGCGCTCGACATGACCCAGCTTGAGGCCTGAATACTTGAGAGCCGCAGGCAGGTTTAGAGCTTCCTGCTGCACCGAGATGCTTATCGCCACAACATCGAAAATGCACGGCGGCATTTTGCAACCTGACGCGAGCCACCATGGAATGCCATCGGCTTTCATAAGCGACGCATCGTGCGCGGACGGCAGAAACGCGAGATCTACGTAGACGCCTGATGCCTGATTTGCAGCCCAATAAAGCATTTTGTGCGTGATCGAGGCTTTCACATCATCGTAGCTCGACAATCGGCAGATGAGAATCCTGACCGACGCAGCCTCGAATCCTGCCGGATCAACCCGGCCCGGCTCGCCGCCGTCGAGCCAGATGCCAGATCGGGTCAGTTTCGAACGGTTTCTTGCGAACCAGTCTCGGAATTGAGTGTTGTCGTGTATTGTAGTTTTCATCAGTTACGTCCGAAAAAGGCATAAAGGACGAAAACGACAAAAGGGACATCAGAGAAAGCGGTCTTCAGAAAAATCTCTTTTGTCCTTGATGTTCTTTTTGTCCCTTTTGCAATCACACATTCCATTGCCTGAACATATACCAGTCTTTCCCAAGAAACAATGCTCGATAAACGTCTATATGAGTGGTAAAGAAACCTGCCAAACAAAATCGAATATTCCAGCGAAAGGAATCTGCTATGAAATTCAGATTGTGCCTCTGCACGCTGTTCAGCTTTGCCGTTCTCCTGATCCAACCTTCATTCGGGCAGGACTCCACAAATGATGTGAGAAAACAGGCCGAGAAGGCAACGAAGGACGGCAACTACAAGGATGCCTTAGAGATCTATGAGAAGATGACTTTGGATAGGAACGATGACTCGGCGCAGATTGGCGGCGATCTTCAGATGGCGGTCCAGTGCCTTCAGAACCTGAAGAGAATCTCTGAAGCTGACGACTATATGGAGAAGGTGATCAATATGCACACCAACAATTGGCGACTCCTCTATGCCGCCGGGCAAATCTACTTCAACACCCAACATGATGGAACAATTGTTGCAGGCAACTTCGAGCGGGGTCCCCATCGCGGAGGCGGAAAGTATGTCAACTCGTACGAACGTGACCGCGTCCGCGCCATGCAGCTCATGCAACAAGCAATGGAAATTGCGGAGAAAGATACTTCCGTGAATCTGGGCGACAAAAACATGATAGCCGATTTCCATAGGGGGTTTGCGTGTACGCTCATGGGATATCGCGGCTGCCGCGAATCATGGCGGTTCCAATACCTGACCGATCTATCGAAGTTGCCCGATTACGACGAAGGCTATTACAATTGGGCCGGAGACGAACGTGGTGCATCCGTGGATGCCGATGGGAATCCAGTGTTTTATAAGGTTCCAAAGAATTATCAGGACGCGGCAACCGATGGCGAGCGCTGGCGATGGTTGCTGAATCGGGCTGCTGAACTGAATCCGAATTCCATCAACAGTGTTCTAATGGAATATGCGAACTTTCTACACCAACAGTTCGGCGTTCAGACCATGGCAACCTACCGATGGCGTCTGCCTGCATACGAGGACAACACCGACATGAAGAAGAAAGACGAGAGCGGCACGTACGAACTGCAAACGCTGACAGACGACGAAACAATTGCGCGGCTGGCAAACGGAATCAAGCGGTTCAAACTCCCGGAAGACGCCAACTTCATAAAGATTTATCAAAAGATTGCCGACGATGCAAAGACTGGCCAAGGAGAAGATGCGTTGAACACGCTGGCACAGATTTTTGAAGACCGTCGCCAGTACGACAAAGTTGTGGAGTACTGGAAGAGAAGCATTAAGGAATACGGCGATGATAAGGACAACGGGAAACAGAAAAGGCTCGACCAGATTCTCGGCAACTGGGGGCAATTCGAACCGGTGATGACCCATCCCCTCGGCGAAGAAGCCTCGGTGGAGTTCAAATTCAGGAACGGTAGCAAGGTTAGCTTTCAAGCCAACGAGATCAACGTTCGCCAGCTTCTCGCGGATGTGAAGGATTATCTGAAATCCAATCCGAAAGAACTTGATTGGCAGAAGATGAATATCGGCGATATTGGCTGGATGCTGGTCCAGACGAATCAGGACAAATATGTCGGCAAGCAGGTCGCCGACTGGAATCTTAAACTCGAACCGCGACCAATGCACTTCGACCGGCGCATCACCGTGAAGACTCAGCTCAAGAAAGCCGGCGCCTACCTGCTCACCGCTACGATGCAGGACGGCAATACGAGCAAGATTATCATCTGGATTGACGACACCGTCATAGTCAAGAAGCAGCTCGACAAGAAGGTTTATTTCTTTATTGCCGACGCCGGCACAGGCGAGCCGCTCCCAAAGATGAACGTCGAGTTCTTCGGCTACCAGCAGGAGAACATCAAATGGGACAAAATGGTCGGACGCCATTACAATATACTCACCTCAACATTCGCCGAGTTCACAGACAGCAACGGACAGGTCATGCCGGGCACGAACGATTTCAAACAGGGCTATCAGTGGCTTATTTCTTCGACATCCCCTGAAGGACGACTCGTTTTTCTCGGTTTCTCTGGCGTCTGGTACGGCAATTACTATGACGAGGAATACAACCAGACCAAAGTGTTCGGGATCACGGATCGGCCCGTTTACCGACCCGACCAAAACGTGAAATTGAAGTTCTGGGTGCGAAAGGCGAAATACGATCAAACGAACGATTTCACTTTTGCCAGACAGGATTTTGCCGTAATCGTCCTAAATCCAAAACAGGAAAAGGTCTTCGAGAAGACGTTCACGAGTGACGAATACGCCGGCTTTTCCGGCGATTTCACGCTGCCCAAAGACACCATGCTTGGCGAATACTATGCCTATGTCTGGCAGCGCGGCTCGAGCCTCGGCGGAATCCATTTCCGCGTCGAGGAATACAAAAAGCCGGAATTCGAAGTCGAGATCAATGCCCCAACCGAACCGATCATGCTCGGCGAAAAGATCACTGCCACGATCAAAGCGAAATACTATTTCGGCGCACCGGTCACCAAGGCCAAGGTGAAGTACAAAGTGCTGAGATCGGATTACAGTTCCAACTGGTATCCCATCGGCATCTGGGATTGGTTCTACGGGGCAGGCTACTGGTGGTTTGCTTACGACTACGACTGGTATCCCGGCTGGAAAAACTGGGGCTGCTGCCGCCCGCATTTCTGGTGGTGGCCGGTCAGCCGCAACCCGCCGGAAGTTGTCGCCGAAACCGAGGTCAATATCGGCAAAGATGGAATCGTCAAGGTGGACATTGATACTGCGCCTGCGAAGGAATTGCACGGTGACACGGATCACCGCTACGAAATCACGGCTGAAGTCACGGACGAATCGCGCCGCACGATCGTCGGACAAGGTGCTGTTCTTGTGGCCCGCCAGCCATTTAAGGTCTATGTATGGGTTGATCGTGGACACTATCGTGTAGGCGACGTGATCCAGGCCGAATTTTCCGCCCAGACGCTCGACAACAAGCCTGTGAAAGGCAAAGGCGAACTGAACCTGTTCAAGGTCAGTTACAAAAATAACGAGCCCGTCGAAAAGTCAGTTCAAAACGGGACTCTCGATACTGACGTGGAAGGCAAGTCACACGTACAGATAAAGGCATCCGAGCCGGGCCAGTACCGGCTTTCCTACAAGGTCACTGACGAGAAAAACCGTGCAATCGAGGGTGGGTACGTGTTCTGCGTTATGGGCGAACCCTTCGACTCCGCTCAGGGCAGGGGCTCCGACAATAAGAAATTCCGGTTCAACGAAATCGAGCTTATTCCCGACAAGAAGGAATATGCGCCGGGCGACAAAGTCAGGCTGATGATCAACACCGATCATGCCGGCGCAATCGTGGTGCTTTTCATCCGTCCGGCGAATGGAATCTACCTTGAACCAAAAATCATTCATCTGATTGGCAAGAGCTCTATCGAGGAAATTGAGGTCGAGAAGAAAGACATGCCCAACTTCTTTGTCGAGGCATTCACAATCAACAACGGCAAGTTCTATGATGAGATGCGTGAAATCATTGTTCCACCCGAAAAGAAGGTGCTCAATGTTGACGTGCTGCCATCATCGGAAAGCTACAAGCCACGCGAAAAGGCAAACGTCAAAGTAAGATTGACGAATATGCAAGGCGAGCCGTTCGTGGGCTCGCTTGCAATGAGCGTTTACGACAAATCGGTGGAATACATTTCCGGCGGCCCAAACGTGCCGGAAATCAAGGCATTCTTCTGGAAATGGCGCAGACACCACAATCCGACCAGCGAATATAGCTTGCAGAGAATTTTCTCGAATCTTCTTCTGCCGAACATGATCGGCATGGAACCAATTGGCGTTTTCGGCGAGCAGATCGCGGATGAAGACAGCGAGAGAGATGGCAAATGGGCGACTCTTTCCGTGCGCAGCCGCCAACGAATGCTTGGAGCCTATGGTGGCGGAGGCGGAATCGCGTTGGGTGGTGTTCAAAATGATATGTCGAGTCTAGCCGCAAAGGCTCCGATGGAAATGGCTGAACTAGAAAAAGCTGAAGAACCAGCCTCGGGCAAAGGCATGGGCGGCGAAGCGGAACCTACCGTTGTGCAGCCAACCGTGCGAAGCGAGTTTGCCGACACGGCGTTCTGGATCGCATCGCTCAAGACGGATGCTAAAGGCGAAGCGGAAGTCGAATTCAAGATGCCGGAGAATCTGACCGGTTGGAAGATCAGAGCATGGGCGATGGGCCACGGCACTGTTGTCGGCGAAGGCTCAACTGTAATCGTTACGGCCAAGAACCTGCTTCTGAGACTGCAAGCGCCGCGCTTCTTCGTGGAAAAAGACGAAGTCGTTCTTTCCGCCAACATCCACAATTATCTGAAGAACGCCAAGACCGTAACAGCCGTGCTTGAGCTAGACGGAGGCTGCATTGAGCCTATGGTGCAAACAACGCAGAAGATCGAAATCGCCGCAAACGAAGAAAAGCGCGTGGACTGGCGCGTAAAGGTTGTGCATGAAGGTGAAGCCACTGTCCGCATGAAGGCTCTGACTGACGAGGAATCTGACGCCATGCAAATGAAATTCCCAGTGTATGTGCATGGCATGCTCAAGACCGAATCGTTCTGCGGCGTGATCCGGCGCGACAAGACTTCTGCCGGCATTCAGATTGACGTTCCAGCCGAGCGCCGCGTTGATGAATCGCTCTTGGAAATCCGATATTCCCCCACCCTTGCGGGCGCAATGGTTGATGCCCTGCCGTATCTTGTCGAATATCCGTACGGCTGCACGGAACAGACGCTGAATCGATTTCTGCCGACGGTCATCACGCAGAAGATCCTCAAGGACATGGGGCTCGATCTCAAAACGATCCGCGACAAGCAGGCCAATCTTAATGCGCAGGAAGTCGGCGACGACAAAAACCGGGGCGATGACTGGAAACGCGTTGCCGGCGACAAGCGCTGGAGCGGCGAAGACTGGGAGGATCGCAATCCGGTGTTCGACGAAGCCGTTGTCGGCGACATGGTGCGGCAGGGCGTAAAAGCCATGACAGCCATGCAGTTGACGGACGGCGGCTGGGGCTGGTTCTCAGGCTGGGGCGAACAGTCATACCCGCATACAACAGCCTACGTTGTGCATGGACTCCAGACAGCGCAGGAATACGGCATGGCACTCACGCCGGGCGTGCTTGAGCATGGCGTAGAATGGCTGACTAATTATCAAATCGAAGAACTCCATAAGCTGACAAACGCGGAGAAGAAGATCGAGCCGTGGAAAGAGCACGCCGACAACCTCGATGCTTTTGTATATATGACACTAGTCGATGCCGGCAAAGACAATGCCGAAATGTGCGACTTCCTGTATCGCGATCGCAACGATCTGGCCGTCTACAGCAAAGCAATGTTCGGCTTGGCGCTGCATAAGACGGGTCAGAAGGACAAGCTCGACATGATTATGAAGAACATTGAGCAATTCCTTGTGCTGGACAAGGAAAATCAGACAGCCCATCTCAATCTCGGGAACGAAGGCTGCTGGTGGTGCTGGTATGGCAGCGAATACGAAGCGCTTGCGTATTACCTGAAACTGCTGGCGCTGACCGATCCGAAAAGCGACAAGGCAGCCGGGCTGGTAAAATATCTGCTCAACAATCGCAAGAATTCGTCTTATTGGAACTCAACACGGGACACGGCGCTCTGCATCGAGGCTCTGGCCGACTATCTCAAGGCCAGCGGCGAGGACAAACCGGACATGACGGTCGAGATCTGGATCGACGGAAAGAAGATCAAAGAAGTCAAGATCAACAAGGAAAACCTTTTTGCATTCGACAACAAATTGATCCTCACCGGCAAGGAGGTTGAAACAGGCAAACACCAGATCGAGATCAAACGAAAGGGTTCCGGGCCGGTTTACTTCAACGCGTATTTGACCAACTTCACGCTTGAGGATTTCATTGCGAAGGCAGGACTGGAGATCAAGATCAACCGCAAGTATTACAAGCTAAACCCGGCTGATAAAACGGTAAAGGTCCCGGGCGATTGGGGCCAGGCGCTGGATCAGAAGGTCGAGAAGTATGAGCGCGCGGAACTCCCAAATCTCATCAGCCTTAAGAGCGGCGACCTTGTGGAAATCGAACTGGAGATCGAGAGCAAGAACGACTACGAGTATATAGTCTTCGAGGACATGAAACCTGCCGGTTTCGAACCAGTCGAAGTGCGGAGCGGGTACAACGGCAATGACCTCGGTGCATACATGGAATTCAGGGACGCGCGGGTCTGCATGTTTGTCCGCACACTGGCTCGTGGCAAACACAGCATACGCTACCGGATGCGCGCCGAGATTCCCGGCAGATTCAGCGCCCTGCCGACAAAAGCCTCGGCGATGTACGCTCCGGAACTCAAGGCGAATTCGGACGAAATCAAACTGGGAATTACGGATTGACCTTTAGCACCCCGTTGATCTTGCTTTCGCTGGTTTTATGCGGCCAAAACGGGCTTGATGCCACTGCCAGTCTGTGTTATCCTATGGTCTAATAATATGCGGGTAAATTTGTAGACATCTCGATTGGGAATCCATGAATACTTTCCGAATGCGCTGCGACAAGATGCCGGGCACCAATGAAAGGAACATGAAAACTTCGTCACGGATTTCATTTAGTCTCGTTTCCATTTTGCTTGCGCTGCTTTGTTCGGGATTGACATCCAAGGGGGACGATTACACCGCCTGGGCGTACAAGCTGCAAATCACTTTCCCAGGCTACAACAAGCCTGAGACTCTGACTAATTTTCCAGCGCTTGTCGTCTTGAACTCGAACCTCTCGGGTTTTTCGTACGGCATGTTCGGCTCAACAAACGGCTACGACCTGCGCTTCGCGACATCGGACAGCCTGACCAATTTGAATTATGAGATCGAGCAGTGGAACACAAATGGTAATTCCTACGTGTGGGTGCAAATTCCGCAACTCTCCAGCAATTGTTCCATATGGGCCTATTGGGGCGATACCGATTATGCTGTCACCAGTTCGCCGGCTGCCTACACCATCAACGGTTCGACGTGGCCTGCGAGTTCCTTCGCCGGCGTCTGGCACATGAACCAGTCAAATGCGCTGGACTCAACGGCAAACACAAACAACGGAATCGCGATGGGCAATGTGACGAATACTGCCGGTGTGGTCGGCGGAGGACAAGTGGTTACTGGCAGCTACGTCAAGATTGCAAACAGCCCCAGCCTGAACTTTGCCACGAGTGCGGCGACGATCTCCGGTTGGGTTCGTTTCAATGCGCTGCCGACCGGCAACGGTACCGAGCAGGCAATCACCAGGAACGAGAACGATTGGTCGCTTGAAGCCATCGTTGACAACGGCAGCACCTTGGAGATGAGAAGCGTGCTTGCTACTTCCGGTACAAGCGGCTGGACCGCCTCTAATGACGATGTCTTCAAACCTGCATTAAGTGTAGGCCAATGGTATTTTTTTGCCTTCACTTACAATGGCGCACAGCTCTGCAATTATGAAAATGGGAAACAGATCGGGGCACACACAGTTACGGGCACCGTCAAGCCAAGCCTCAATAGCATCGGCCTGGGAGGCAGCGGTAGCGGCGCAGACACGCTAGCCAATGCAAGCATTGATGAAATCAGGGCGGAACAAGTCTTTCGCTCCACGAATTGGATATGGGCCAGCTACATGACGATGGCATCCAACCCCAGCCTTACCACCTATGGCAATGTACGGAAGACAGCCATACATACAATCACGGCAACTGTCGCCGGTGCTTACGGCTCAATCAACCCTTCGGGTAATGTCAGCGTTAACGATGCGGACAGCCAAACCTTTTCCATGAGCAACAGTACCGGATATCAAATAAGCAGTCTCATCGTTGATAGCGTGTCGGTGAACCTCACCAACTCTTACACTTTCGTCAATGTCACGACTGATCACACAATCACTGTTTCATTCGCGATAAACCACTATACGATTACAGCGAGCGCCAGCGGCAACGGTTCCATCAGCTCGCACGGTAGCAACGACGTGATTTACGGCGGCAGCTTGACCTTCACGAATGTGCCGAATTTCAACTTCCATATCGCCGACGTTGATGTGGACGGCAGTTCTGTGGGGACACCGCGTTCTTACACATTCACCAACATCATGGCCAGTCATACAATCATCGCGACCTTTGCCACAAATGTGGGCACATATTACACCATAACATCGAGCGCCGACACTAATGGCTATATAGATCCATTGGGCACGATCCAGGTGGCACAAGGAAGCGGACAGACTTACACGATGACAAACGTCATTGGTTATCATATGACAAATGTGCTGGTAGATGGAAGTTCCATCGGGGTCACAAATTCCTATTCTTTCAACAACATGCTCGCCAATCACACGATAGGCGCGTTCTTTGGCATCAATCATTATACTATCACAGCGACTGGCGACGCAAATGGAGCTGTGCTTCCGTCCGGCAATAACGACCTCACTTACGGGTCAAGTCAGATATTTACCGTCTCGCCGAATAGCGGTTACGAAATACAGGATGTCTTGGTAGACGGCAATTCCATCGGTGTGACCAGCAGCTACACTTTCATCAATATCGTTGCCAGCCATACGATCAGCGCCAGCTTTCTGCCTTTGCCCTGCAATTTGATCGTTGTCAGTCCTTTCGGAGCACCAAATCCACCGCCGGGTACAAACCTTCTTCAGGGAGATGTCATCTGCTCGATAGACGGCTCTCCAACACCAAGCCAGGGGGGGACCAACACGGATGGATTCGAGACTGGAGACTTCTCAAAAATGGCGTGGTCAAATGCGACTAGCAACGCATGGACCATTGTGACGAATGACGTGCACTCCGGCGTTTATTCGGCCAGGTCAGGAACAATAGGCGACAGCCAATCCACTACGCTTCAACTGAACATGGTATGCACTAACGGAACCATGACATTCTGGCGGAAAGTCTCATCTGAGAAAGACTTTGATACGTTAAGATTCTACATCGACGGAACGCAGCATGGCGTGTGGTCAGGAACAACTGGCGGATGGAATCAGATATCCGTTGCGATCAGCGCCGGAACCCATCTATTCAAGTGGATATATTCAAAAGACGAATCAACCTCCGCGGGGCAGGACTGCGCTTGGATTGACGACGTGGCCGTACCAGTGCCGGATCCTGGCGCTCAATGGAATTGCTCCGGCTGGAGCGGCACAGGCAGGGTTCCACTAAACGGAACAGGAACGAATACCGCATCATTTACATTGGATCAGGTTTCCAGCATTACCTGGATATGGACGCTTCAGTATTGGCTGGACATCGCAGCCGGCAGCAACGGTAGTGTGGACGCGGAGAGTGGCTGGTACGACAGCACTTCCCTTGTGAGCATAGCCGCCATGCCGGACAGCGGTTATATTTTCGCAGGCTGGAGCGGAGACGTTTCTCCCGCCAGCAGTAGTGACAATCCGCTCGTTCTTCAAATGAATGAGCCGCGATCCATCACGGCCAATTTTGTAGCAGGAACCGGCGTCTACCACACAGTAACGGTCACAGCCGGCTCCAATGGCGTTATCGCGCCTTCTGGCACAGTGGCGGTCTTGCATGGCGCCAACCGCAGTTTCTTGATCATTCCAAACCCCGGCTATCTCGTCAGCAATGTTACCGTAGACCTTGTCTCGGTCGGAGCAACTAATTCATATATGTTCGTCAACGTAACAGGCAATCACACCATCACCGCCACGTTTTCAGGCGGATTTGCGGCCAAAGGAACTCCAATCTCATGGTTCAATAGCTACGGCCTGGCCGGCGATTACAATGCGCTGGAACTAGCCGACCCTGATGGCGATGGACTGGCGACATGGCAGGAATACATTGCCGGCACGGACCCAACCAATCCGAACAGCAAATTCTCGACTATTATAACAAACGCCGCCGGAAAAATCATTGTGTCGTTCGCATCTGTGCAGGCCACCGGACCCAACTATCCGCAGGAAATGCGCTACTATGATATGCAATATTCGACCAACCTCATGGCATCCCCGGCGTGGCAGGCGGTTCCGGGCTACACAGGAATAGTCGGCAGCGGCAGCTTAATCGTCTACACGAATGCCACTTCCAACAAGATGGGCGCGTACCGCGTCAACGTAAGATTGCAGGCGCAATAACCAGATTTCTAGTGTGATCCCTTTTCTGGAGATGCTTTCCCATCGGTGCTTTGACGAGTTACAGTAACGCTACCACCACCGGAAACTATACCCGCGAAAGGACCTGTGTCCACGCTGATCTCGACACGCATGTCTCCGTGATCAACCTCCGTGAGCGTCAGATTATCTGGGATATTCCACGAATATCCGCATTTCCCCCCTCAACCATAGTCCATCTTGCTTTCGGCAATGACAATGTTCTCCGCATCTACGATCTTCACAGATGGCGCCATCCGTGTTCCGGCCAGAGCGATATTCTCGTACACTTCGCCTGCCGCACCGGTAAGGAGCGGCATTATGCAAACCTCGCCGCCTGGCATCAGATTCCCTTTGCAAGTCAAACCCAGCCGTAATGATCCGCCCATGACGAGCGCGAAATTATCATCATGCTTTAGAATTAGAGATTTTGACAACGCTAACGACGCGCTCCATTTCCTTCCATCGCTCCCGTCAAAAACAACGCTGGCGTTGCTGATGCGATATGAGCATTCAGGAGCCGTAAAGTTTTCTTTTTCGGGCAGTGCAATTCTAAATCCATATCCTCCGTCGCTCACAAGTTCAATCGTCCCGCGGTCAATTCCAGAAGTTTTAGCCATGTTGAACTCGAACTTGATCTTTCCTGTTGGCAGAGTGCATGGTTTAACATTCAGAACGCTCATAGCGCTGTCGAATTCGATCTGCCACAGCCTGCCATCAACGCAGATCGCTCTGCTTAAGGGAAAATCTTCGGTTTTCGCATCCAACTGCCCGTCGCCGTTTAGATCAATCCTGATCCTGTCAACGCAATAGTCATCGAAACATCCATTGCTTTCTTTCTGACCACTCGAACTGTCGTAGATGCCGATCAGAACATCCTTCCTGCCGCCAATGTTGACCGTTCCCTCCAAATGCTGGTCAACTTGATATCCAACCAGCCATGCCACATTTTCAGAGAGGCTCTTTTGCCTGGATCCGCCGCGTATCTCAAGTTTAACGCGAAGTTTCCTCTGTGTGCCGCCTGCATATTTCACGATGACGTCCAGAGCATCCGTGGTGAGTGAAATAGCGGAGCCGGCGCGCGCAATTTGTGGCTTGATCACCGGATCGTCAGTCAGGTCGCCGTTGTTATTTGCATCCAGATATAGTGTGTCATAGCCTTTACCCGATCCCTGCGACTCGTCCAGAACACCTGCGATTATTCCGGCATCGCCACTTCCAAGTCGAAGTGTCATGTATAGAACATGATCGCTTTTATAGGCAGGTTCGGATTTGAGCGCCTTCGCCGGCGAAAAAGAGAGAGGCTCTTCACGCCATCCAAGACGGAATGGCGCGCCGCCATCGGCGAGATGCATTTCCGCGCCAAAAAGATTCGTGATCAGCCCCAAAGCGCCGATCATGGCGGAATAGAAACACACCGTTTTCTTCATTCGCAAAATTCTCCCTGCCCGCTACTTGCCAGCGGATAATTGCTGAATATTCTCCCGAGCCTTCACCTTCAGCCTACGGGAGTAATCGTCGGCAGCTTCAATCGCATCCATTGCGCGATAGACTTCCAGCGCTTTCTGTGTGCGGCCCGTTTTTTCATATAGTTCCGCCGAGCGGTACTGGGCGAGAAGACGAATGGCGACAGGTATTCCATTGTTTGTCACGGCAAGAAACGCCTCATATGATGTCAGAGCTTTATCAAACGCGCCTGCCTGTGCATATTCGCCGGCTTGTTTGTACATGGTTAGAGCCAAGGTAACGTCTCCATTCACATTGCCGGGAGTTATAGCGGTTGACTCAACCACATTGCTATTCGAGTGAGTTTTGGAGCTTGTCTCCTCCCCTTCGGCGGATTCAAGATGTTTGACTGATCGAGTGGCGTCCTCCAAGCACATGAGCGGACGTATGAGGGAAAGCGTCACTTCCATCCCGTTCCGCCAGTCGGCGTCTTTCTCATCCCTAATCCCGCCCTCAAGCAGTTTGATCGGTGTTTGGTAGTCGTTTCCATACAGTTGACCGATAATATCGTCGAAGCCTTTCACTTTCCTGCTCCACTCTACCGCATCATTCCTTGGCAGCAGTTTGAACGTCAGGATTTTGGTCGCACCTTTTATCTCCATGGACCCTTCGTATCCATTCTCTTCCGATCGCCCCTCAAACTTTGCGTCGAGATCAATGCGGGTTTGCAACCAGATTCCACGCCGGATATCGAAGCAGCCTTCAGTTCTGCCCTTGATCTCGATGCCCGGCTTCGAAAGCGGCAGATCCCATGCATCGAGAGACTGGGCTTTCTCCGAACTCACGTCGCTTTTTATGATACAGTAAACCGTGCCGTTCGTCTGTTTCACGCCAGTGATAGTGGAAATGGCCTTGCCTGCCTGTCTCGTTCCAGGCAAAGGAAGCAGAACATCTCCTGTCCATTGACTTCCCACTGTAACTTTGCCAGTGGGAAAGGACGCGCAAATTTGTGAACACTCGCTGATCTGGTCGATCGCCTCTCGCAACCGGCCCTGCCTTGGAGTCATCACCTTTATCTCGCGCCGGATCGATTGTCCGTTGCGGCCGACGCGACAAGCGGATATCCAGATTTGATCTTTCTTGATATCATTAGTGCCGCCCGATCCCGCAGTTATCTCCAGCCGGCCCTTCCCGACGCAGCCGACCATCGCGCGATCTCCCGAATCTTCAACTTCCGCAATCACCTGCCGTGTCGTCCCCGCCAGCTTCATCTCATGAGTGACATCCTCGCCGCCAGCTACGGACATCGTCTCCTTGAGATCGCTTGTAAACTCGTACAAGGCCTCGGTTCCGAATACGAACCTTTGCTCCAGCAGAAATGTGCCATCAGTCGGGTTCGGGCCTGACAGTTCTTTGGCGCCAATTACACCACATGGAAGAAAGGTGATGATTACGAGACACAACATACGTGAAACTTGCATGCCAATATTGTCGTTGATCATCTGTTGCCTGTCAAGCTGACCTGATCCAACCAAATCGTAAGAACTGTTGTTCTGCTTAAGAGGATGCATTTAGCTCAACATTTTCGCGGCGGTCGGAACGACCTCCCTCCCAAAGAGTCCTATCACGCCCCTGTTGAACAGTTCCGGGAGGGTCCACATGTTGCGGGCCGCTGCTGCAAGGGTGTCCACGAGGTGTCGCAGAATGGGAAAAGCTCTTTGGCAAGTTCAGAGGAGATCGAATCAGGAATATTGCACTTCCAAGGCTGGATTTTCTCAGGAACGTCGCGGCTGCGGTCGAAAAAAAAGAGAGGGCTGTTGATACAGCCCCCTCTTCAAGTTTCCAAACAATTAGGATTAGTACCGTTCGCGCCGGCCACCGCCACCGCCGCCGCCACCACCGGAACGTTCTTCACGTGGTCTGGCCTCGTTGACCGTCATCGCACGGCCATTATTGTCCTTGCCGTTAAGCGCTGCAATTGCGGCCTTAGCCTCTTCGTCTGTTCCCATCTCGACGAATCCAAACCCCTTGGCGCGACCTGTCATGCGGTCCATGATGATGTCCGCACTCACTATTTTGCCGAAAGGTGTGAACAACTGCTCGAGATCGGAGTTGCCAACGTCGTAACTAAGATTACCTACATACAGTTTCTTACCCATCTTACTCTCCTATTCGTAATGTTGATCCATGTTTTTGCTTTCGGGATCTAGTGCGAAAGAGGCTCTATTCTTCGGCCCATGAAGACGGGATAAGCGAACTTGAACGCGACAAGACTCTAATTACAGCCATCGAGGCACGATCTACTCGTCTAACCAGATGGCATATATAGTCCTCTTTCCGCGCAAATAAGTAAAGCACTGTTATTAGTTCTTTCTTCCGAGGCGGCGGATATGATGTTCTGCCAAGAAAAGATCACTTCACTTTCTGGCGAATTTGGAAGGCCTTATAGCCTGGGGAATCAGAATGCCGCCGTCCGTTCTTCCTATACCAGCTCAACGGTCTTTAATATCCCGAGCATGTCTCCAGTCAAGACCGTTCGCATATCGAGTAGGACGGCATTGCCGGCTACACGGGGAATGACCGGTGTTACCGCTGTCCGGAAGCGGCGGGCCAGTTCATCGGCGGAACATGACGTTGACACAATTCTAACCGCAAATGATGGCATCTCTTCCTGAGGAAGAGAACCTCCGCCAAGAAACGACGTTGTCTTCACCACCGAGAGCTTCCACTCAGACTTCTTCTGCGAAATAACTGCAGCGAGCTCCCTGGCGCTCTTCTCCAACTCCGCCGGGCTTTTGCCCAGCATCGCGTAAATCGGATGCCTGGCAACCAGCAGTTCCGGAGACGTAAACAGCCTCAAAGTGGCTTCCAGCGCCGCAAGCGTGAGCTTGCAGACGCGCAACACCCGATACAGCGGATGTTTCCTGATTCGCGTGATGAACTGCTCTTTACCAACAATCAACCCGCCTTGCGGGCCGCCGATCAGTTTATCCGTGCTGAACAAAACCACATCAGATCCAGCCTTGACACTCTCCTGTACCGTAGATTCATGCGGCAACCCGAATTGTTCCAGCCCGACAAGCGCGCCAGCTCCAAGATCGTCAACAACGGGTACTCTGCGTTTCCGACCGATCCTGACGATATCATCGATGCCGACTTCGGCTGTGAAACCGATTACCTTGTAATTGCTTTTGTGCGCCTTGAACAGCAGCCCGGTATTCTTCCCGACAGCGTCTTCATAATCGCGCGGATGTGTCTTGTTCGTCGTGCCTACTTCGCGCAGCACAGCGCCGCTTTCAGTCATTATATCCGGCAGGCGAAACGAGCCGCCGATCTCGATGAGCTCTCCGCGGGAAACGACCACCTCTTTGCCTTTCGCCAACGCCTTCAGAACCAGCATCGTCGCGCCCGCATTGTTGTTTACGACGCAAGCGTCCTCGGCGCCGGTGAGATCCTTGACGAGTTCCAGCACATTTTGTTCGCGTCTGCTTCGCTTGCCGGTTTCGAGATCCATCTGGATATTGCAGTAACCCGCAACCGTAGCCAGCGCATCGCGCGCCGCATCTGGCATATGCGCCCTGCCCAAACCTGTATGAAGCACAATGCCCGATGCGTTGATCACCCGTCCGAGTTGCGGTCGTCGCGAACCGAGAATACGTTTCCCGGCGGCATCGAGGACACCTTCAGCAGTGCGAAGCGATTGCGCGATCTCGCCGCCCTTCAACGCCACTCTCCGCAGTTCATCAACCGTCTTCCTCACGGCGCTCAGCACTGCGGTGCGGCCGTATTGCGCGATAAGCAATTCCGCTTGGGGCAGCCTAAGAACAGAATCGACCGCCGGCAGCGACCTTGCGGCTGCGTTGATTTCAGAAACTTTCTTGCCGCGAACTGTTGCTTTTCTTTTCATATCGCTCAGTCATGAGTCGGCTGATCCGACGCTGAGGACTCTTTCACAACGGCTTTTGCGGCCTCATCTACTTTCATAGCTTTTTTGTTAACTGGCTTGCGTCTTGCCTGCTTGGAAAACATATCCAACTGACGCTCCCGGATGAGGTCGTAGTTTTTGAGGAGGCGGATGATCTGCAGTAAATCTGATTTTTCGTAGTTCCTGTTGGTGTCAACCCGGTCAACCAATTCGGACAGGATTGTCTCGAATGAAATCACGCCGTCCACACCCTTGTCGCGAAGAATCTGAATGGTCTTCTGTTTGAGCTCGCCCGACATAGGCAGTTTAGGCAGGCACAGAATCTTCGCCATTGAGTCGGTCCCTATGAGCTTCGTCGCGTAGCGTATGGATTCAGGCTCGGCAAAACGCAGAATATCCGGCGCCTGCTCAAATGTGGAGACATAGAACCGCTCGCTGTGCCAGCCTCGAATCGCGATTACGGCCCGCCCAACGTTCTTCAAATCCTGCGTTGTGCAAACGAAGTTTTCTGGAATCTTGTGTTCCTTGACCGTTGGATTAACCACGACCAGATCCACTTCCTCGCCTGCTGTCTTCTGCCGCCCCGGCACAGTGTACTTCCGAGGTTGCGTCACCAGAAAACCCTGCATCTCAAAGTATTCCCGAACAACCCAATCGTTTACCGCGGACATGATGCCCCTTTCTCAACGCTGCACGCCATCCATTATGGTATTTCTCTCCAAGCTTTCTCAAGTGACTTTTCCGACACTTCGCAGCCGAATACGGCGTTGCCAAGGCGTTCTGCAAGGACAAGGCGTGGCGCTTTCAGCGCCGTTTTCTTATCCATGGACATTATCGCTCTGATGTCTTTCCATAACATTTTGATCTTCACATCGGACAAACTTGCAGGTAATTCGAGACGCCTGAGCAAAGTAACAAGCCGTTCGCAATCTGTGCTCGGAAAACCTTTCTCCTGAACGGAGACTTTTGCCGCGTAGACCATCCCTACAGCAATAGCCTCGCCGTGCAAAAGTCCTCCATAACCCGCGGCTTTCTCAACAGCATGACCCAGCGTATGCCCGAAATTCAGAACGGCGCGCAGGCCAGATTCCTTTTCATCAGTCGCCACAATTTCAGCTTTGATTTCACAACACCGCGCAATCACCGGTTCCAGCACATCAAGATCGTGGTCAAGAATTCGATCCGCTTTCTCTTCGATCAGCGCGAAAAGTGCGATATCATTGATGACACCGTATTTGACCACTTCAGCGAGACCGGAAACATATTCACGTTTCGGCAAGGTTTTCAGTGTCTTCAGATCGGCAACAACTTCAATTGGCTGATGGAAAGCCCCGACGAGGTTCTTCCCCTGCGGCAGATTGACACCCGTCTTCCCGCCGACGGAGCTGTCAACCATTGCCAGAAGTGTTGTGGGAACCTGGATGAACCGGATTCCCCGAAGAAAGGTCGCCGCGACAAAGCCGGCAAGATCGCCCACCACGCCACCACCGAGCGCAACCACAACAGAGCTGCGGTCTAGACCGGCCGCCACGGCTTTGCCGTAAAGCTCGTTGACACATTTCAAATCTTTGGATGCTTCTCCCGCAGGAACTACAGCTCGGCTGACTTCGACTCCCTGCGCGCGCAGGAGCTTCTCGCATTTGTCGCCGTATATCCGATCAACATTGGAATCGGACACAATGAGAGCCGCGATACCCTTCTTGCCAGCTAACGGCGTTCCAATCGGCAGATCGCATCCTACGTGGATATCGTACCCGCGCTCTTTGAGATCAACATGTATTTTCTTGCTCATGAATCGTTCTTAATTATTTTACCAACGGATTCGCCCGGTGAGGTCACCGGGCCTACAAAACAATATATCCCTGTAGGCCGCGTGACCTCACGTGGCGCTAATCCTGGCTCTTATCGACGAAATCCTATCTTACCAAAGCGCCTTTCTTCAACCCGTGCCCGTGGAGAAATGCGCTTCCGCTCATCGCCTTGCGGCCTTCCGGCTGCACTTCGATCAAGCGCAGGGCTTCTTCTCCAGTTGCAACCAACGGACCGGTTCCATCGATACTCAGCACTTCGCCGGGGTTGCCATGACCGTCTTCGACTGCTGCCTTCAGAATTTTCAGGAGCAATCCGCCACGCGATTCATCGCCTGAGCCTCCTGCCACTTCGCAGAAGCTGCCCGGCCACGGATTAAAACCTCTGATGCGATTGTAGATTTCCACTGCTGGCTTCGTCCAGTCAATCCTGCCGTCCTTCTTGCTCAGTTTTGGGGCACAAGTTGCTTCTGACTCGGCCTGTGGAATGCGAATAGCGGTGCCATCCTGAATCGTCTTCATCGCTTCGATCAGCACATCAGCGCCCTGCTCCGCAAGCTTGTCATGCAGGCTGCCGGCTGTATCATCCGATGCTATGATCATCTCTCGCTGGAGGATTATATCGCCCGCATCCATTTGCTCATTCATGTACATAGCCGTGACGCCGGTTACCTGCTCACCACTTGCAATCGCCCACTGGATCGGCGCCGCGCCCCTATATTTCGGCAGCAGCGAACCGTGAATGTTGACGCAACCCAATGACGGCAGGGCAAGAACGGCAGGGCTGAGAATCTGTCCATACGCTACGACTACAAGCAAATCGGGTTTTAGGGCTCGCATTGTTTCGATACTGTCGGCGGCCTTGACCTTCTCCGGTGTAAGCACGGGAATGTGGAGGTTCGTCGCGCATTGTTTAAGCGGACACGACGACACGCCCAGACCGCGCCCACTGGGCCGGTCGGGCTGAGTGATCACGGTGACAACTTCCGCAATTCCGCTGGAAACGAGCCGCTTCAGCGATGCGCAGGCAAAATCCGCCGATCCTATGAAGATAATCCGCATATTTACAGCCGGTTATCCGTTTCGAAATTTCTTTTTCCTAAGCGAGTTTAGCGCCCGCTTGGATCGTGCCCGGATTTTCTTGTGAAGGTTGCCGCCGTATGCGTCCATGGTGACGACGGCTTTAAAATCTTTCACGACTATCTCCCACATCGCATCGGCTGCGCCGAACTCCTTGAGAAAGTGGACGCCCTCCACTTTTTCGACGTTCTCGGCCAGCAGAGCCGCCGAGCCGCCAACCACTTGCAGATAGACACAGCCGTATTTCATGCACGCTTTCATCGTACTATCGCCCATGCCGCCCTTGCCGATGATGATTCGGACACGATATTGTTCGATGATCCCCGGCATGTAAATGTCATCGCGCATCGAGGTGGTCGGGCCGGCTGCGCACATCACCCATGCGCCTTCTTTGCGAAGGACGACGGGCCCGCAATGATAGATGGCGCCATCCTTCAAATCCACCGGGCATTTCCCGCCTTCCCACAGGTGCTTGTGCAGGCGATCCCGACCGGTAAGGACACGGCCGGTAAGGCTGACCTTGTCGCCGGCCCTCAATTCCCTGATCTTCGATGCCGTGAATGGATATTCGAGATGCTTCATCAGTACAACCATCTGTCAATTCCACCGGTCGGCCCCAAAAGCACGCCGCGGCGGCGAAAAGCCCAGCACATATACGATACCGTCACGAAATAGCACGCGGGAAGCCGGCTCAATGCACCGATCTTGACCCCAAGCAGCGTTGTTTTTCCGCCCAACCCCATCGGACCGATTCCCAGCTGCATAGCCTCGTTCAGCACCTTGTCCTCAAGTCGCCTGAGAGTCTTGACGTTCGACTTCTCTCCGAGCTTCCGCAAAAATTGTTCGTTGGCATGCGCATAGCCGAATGCGCGGTCGCCGCCAATGCAGACACCCAGCACGCCAGGGGCACAACCGTTTCCCTGTACCCGCCATACAGCATCGAGGATGCAACGCCTGACTCCTTCGAGATCGCGTTGCGCATCAAGTTCGGAATCCGGGAGGCTATATTGACAGCCCATGTTTTCTGAACCGCCGCCCTTCATGACCAGACGAACATCAACGTTCTTTCTGGCACCTTGCTGAAAATGAAAAACAGGCGAAGCATGTGCTATGTTTGTCTCGTAAGAAGCACCGGAAACAGAATCAATCGTATTCTGGCGAAGATATCCATGTCTCGTGGCTTTTGAAACAGCGGCGCGAGTCCTTGCAACGAGAGCGTTGGTGTCGGAACCGACAGGCACACTGAAATGAAAGTGGAGAGCGCCTGTATCCTGACACAACGGAGTGCTGTTCTTCCTGGCCAGTTCCACGTTCCTAAGAATTGACTCAAGAACCCACCAGGCGTGGCTTGCTTTCTTTTCGCGTTGTAGTGCACGATTAAGGCCGGCTTCGATATCCTGCGGCAAATCCGTGGAAGTGCGGCGAATCAACTGAAGCAGATTTTCTTCCCAACGTTCTTTTCTCATTGGCCCGGCATCAATCGTTTGTTAAGTGTCGTCACAACGCCTGTTCACGCTTCCGGAGCAATTTGTCAACCACGTTATCAGGGACGCTCAGTGATCCGAACCCGACGCCCAACCTCATATTAGGGTTCGCGCTTCCGTGGAAGTCAGAACCGCCGGTCATGACCAAATCGAAGTCAGCGGCCAGTGCTGTGTATTCGCGAACATGTGCTTGCGAATGCTCCGGGTAATACGCTTCTATTCCTTGTAATCCAATCTCCCGCAATTTAGCCGTATACGACCTCAACGCTCGACTGTCAAGGTCGAGCGTTGAGGGATGAGCCAGGACTGCAACGCCGCGTGCCCCACGTATTGCCTTGATGCCATCCTCAGGAGACAAGCGGAAACGATCAGCATAGCCAGGTTTCCCTCTCTTCAGGTAGAGATCAAATGCCTTTTCGGAAGATGACACATATCCCTTGCTTATCATGGCCTGCGCGAAATGCGGCCGCCCCACAACATCCTCGCCAGCAAAAGAAGCAACCTCGTCCCATGTCAAAGCAAAGCCGAGATCATTCAACTTTTGCAATATTTTGCCGTTCCGGATCTTTCGTCCTTCCCTGATTTTTTTAAGGCTCTCTTCCAACCCAAAGTCCTTATGGTTCACAAAATACCCCAGGATATGCATCGTTCCACGCGCCACATCTACGCTGATTTCGACCCCGGCCACGCCTATCAGCTTCCTGCCGTTTATTTCTTCATCGCATGCAGACAGAAACTGATCTAAACCGCCAGTGCCGTCGTGGTCAGTGAGCGCCATCGCCGTCAGCCCTGCGTCAAGCCCCTTCGCAACCAACTCGCCAGGCGTGAAGCTGCCATCGGAAAAAGTCGAATGTACATGCAGATCGATCATTGATTCATCCGTTTCATCCTGACGCTTCCTGCCTGCGCCATCCTCATTCTTCCCAGTAGCTTGATCCCGTCTCCGGAGTCTCGTGCACACACACCCGATAGAGCCTGCATTTCCGGCTCTTGAGCCGCGCCGCAAGTTCCTTGTACAGGAAACGCGCGATATTCTCCGATGTCGGATTGGTCTTCTTGAACGACTTATGCGAGTTCAGGTCGGTGTGATCTATCCCGTCCATGACAAGCTTCAGGACTCTCTTGAGGTGGCGAAAATCCATCAGGAGTCCATCCTTGTCAAGCTCCTCGCCCCTGACAAATACTTCCACTTCCCAGTTATGACCGTGAGCCGCCTCACATTTTCCATGATAACCTCTCAGGTGATGAGCCGATGAGAAATGCGACCTGACACTTACCTCGAACATATGCATCTCCGGGTTAGAACCATTCCAGCAGCCAATCCGTCTTACTTCTGCATTTTGTAACAACCGGCAATATCGTTGATCTGTTTCGCGCCAAGATATTTGGCTATCGTGGAGTCATAATCTGCGGTATGGGCAAACGCTTTTTGCGCAAGCTTCAGCCGCGTCTGCAACGAGAGACCGCCCTTTGTCTGCCTGAGTTCATGAAGTATGCCGGCATAATCCGCCGGATCCGTCACCGACGCCACACGGATAAAGTTCTTCGCCGATGCCCTTATCATGCACGGACCGCCGATATCTATGTTGGTGCGTGCCTGCTCCGGTGTGACATCCTGCTTGGAAACGGTCTGCTTGAAAGGATAAAGATTCACCACAACCATATCTATCGCTGTGGCCTTGGTTCTCTTCAGGTCCTGTTGATGCGCCTCGTTGTAAGTCTCGCTCAGGAGGCCAAGGTATATCTTGAAGTCCAGCGTCTTCACCAATCCGCCTTGCATTTCCGGCTGTCCGGTGTAGTCGGAAACTGACACCAGATTCCTGGCGGCCTTCGCCGGGCCAAGAATATCGCCAATCGCCTTGTGCGTACCGCCGGTCGAATAGATTACTACGTTCGGATTGATATCGACGAGCCCCGCAACCAGTTTGTCCAACCCGGCTTTGTCCGATACACTGGCAAGCACATGATTAACCTGTACCCTGTCATCAATCTTCTCAACAATGTTCAGCGCCATGGCATTCTCCATTTGTTTCAACTTCTCTTAGACCTGTTATAATGGCAAGAACCTCCATAGTTCAAACTTTCTTTTCTTGTTTCAATGCCATGATTGACAGATTCCTTGCGTTGGACAACTATAGCTCAATCATGCTTATTCTCTCCATAGAACAGTCAACATCCGTCAGCAGCATCGCTTTGCTCAACGACGATTCGGTCGTGACCGAGCGGGTATGGGACGATCAAACGTCAAGAAACCAGCATCTCTTTACTGTGATGCCGGAACTTCTAAAGAACGCAGGCATCGAACCACCATCAATTGACCTGTTCACCATCGGCTTGGGGCCGGGCGCCTTTTCCGCACTTAGAATATCGCTTTCAGCCATGCGCGGGCTCGCGCTGCCGGACTCAAAGCCTGTCTTCGGCATCAGCAGCGCGGAGGCATTGGCATGGCACATTATTCATTGTGAACAAAAACAATCTGTTGCGGTCATCGGCGATGCACGCCGCGACAGTCTGTGGCTTGCGATCTTTGACGTCTCCGGGAATTTTGCGAAAATCCGCCTTCCATTTGGACTCACCAATTGGAACCGGTTGCCAGGCGATCTAAAGCCGGGTGACGTTGCCGTCACACCTGACTGGATCAGGATTGGAGAAAGATTGAGCCAAGCGCTTCCATCCACAGTGGAATTGATCAAGGAGAAACGAGTACCGAGCGCAAGCGATGTTGGAAAGCTTGCATTGATGAAGCTAAGAAACGGTGAATCATCCTTGCCGCTCAAACCGATCTATCTTCATCCTCCAGTCTTCGTTGCCCCGAAGTTCCCTACTGACCCTGCAGCAGGCAGATAGCATTCATTCTGGCGAGAGCAGTTCGAGCTCACTACGCGCGCTCGAACTGCTTTTTTGTACAGTATTTACAAACCCCTGAACCATTGCTTGTCGTTGAAATTATGCGCCCATTTGGTTAGCCCGCATTTCTCATAACTTTCTGAAATGGCATATGTAATACCACTTTTAGTGTGACACTGCACTATTGTCTTTGGTGGAGCGGGCGCTCCGC
>CAZASC010000009.1:0-81253 GCA_964487695.1 uncultured Victivallales bacterium | reverse complement strand
CAAAGCCACTTTCCGACTTTTGCATGATGCTGCACACTTCTGCAACGCATTGAAGCGCTTAGCCTTGTACCATACGCGAACTTTGGCAACATTGCACAGAATTGCATCACTCTGCGGACAAAACACGTCACAAACTCGCACAAACTTTGAAACGATTGGGGTTTGATGAGATAATGAGGTCACGACGCTAATCTGTCGTCGTCGATGCTGATTCTTCTCTTCTGCATCAACGCATCCAGGTCGGATATCCTGAACACAATCAGCCGTCGTCCAAGCCGACAGAATGGGAGATCACCATCATGCTTGAGTTGATCGATCTCTCGCACACAGCAACTGAGATACTTGGCCGCTTCGCCTCGGCGAAGATATGACTTACTGGATGTCATGGCAACTGGAGTAGCTCTGTTGGCAGCGCCCATTGGAGAGAAGGATCGAACGATGAAGTCCGGCAGCTTCTGCGGAACACAACCATTCAGAATAGCGACAGCGGCATTGCGTTGTTCGACATTCACAGTCTTGTCCGCATCCAAGGCAGCACGTATGATTGTTTCCGTACTCGTGTTCATGTGTCTAAGTTCTCTCATTCAAAACACCACAATCATCCCACAGGTCTGAGCAAAGAGAAACGGCTTATCATGGGAGGCGAAGGAATCTAGCGGGGCAACACCACGCCCACGCGAACGTCTTCTGTTGCTCGCACTTCTCCGGTTGCAGCAACACTGCATAACGACTCACATTCGCCACTCTTCACGAACGTCGCTCCAAGCCACCTGCAAACATAATCAGCGATTGAATGCGCATACGGAATTCCCTGATTCTCGGTGAAACCAGAAGGCTCGAAACGAAAGAACGAGAACTTCTGCACGAGCACATCCAGCGGAACTCCCATCTGCAAACACATGGAGAAACACGTCGCCCAGCATCGCGCGAGCCCTCGCATACTCTCCCCTGCCCTGCTGAGAACCAGAAACAGTTCGCAGGGAGTCCCATCATCGTACAGCCCGACAATGATGTACCCTTCCACAGGTTCATCGTCCTTGGACCGAATCGTAAACTTGTGAACCATACCCATTCTCGTTGCTGGAGGGCGTCTTCTCATGCCGATTTCCTGACTTTCCTCAGGGGACACTTCGAATCACAAAAAGGTCTTAGCGCTTCATCGTTGCAGCCATAACCTGCATAGGTTCGCTTGTAGGCGCAATCAGTCTGATATTCTATTTCCTCGTGAGTGATAACCCTTCTGCCGTCATCGGGTTTATTCTTCTTCGCCCACTCATCAAGGACCGCAAGCGTCGCGCCGAACGGCATGCCGGTTCTTTTCAAGTGAACGGCCAGCCTGAAAGCAGAACATCGTTGATTCTGCGTAACGCCGTTTTCCAGCATCTTCACCGCACAGGGGAGCAACCCGTACGTGCGGGATGTGGCGATGTTGCCCGGTTGAACAGGATGGTCTTGCTCGCGGGGTGGCATCGTTTCCGGATGTTCGTTCAGCCGAATAAGTGCAGAGTCCAACGCGGACTCTGATACGCGCTTGACGCTTTTCAGGAATTTCCACTGATCCGGGTAAGGCTGAAAGGCTTCGTCAACGAACGCGGTCCGGCCCTGTTCTACGAGCTTGCCGAATAACGGGCAATTGATGAAGTTGCCAAATCCGTCAGGCGGCAGACTATCCTGTTTTGGAAACACTTCCACATCAGGCGCGCCGATCTCCACCAGAATACGGCGGAAAGCTTTCCTCACTTTCAACGCCGGAACGTCAGATTCGAACCAACACCATACATGAAATCCCTTGCCCTTGCTCCGCTCCGGGTACACAGGCAGTCCCGCTTCGCCGGCCTTCCTCACAAACGCCGTCACGATCTCTTTGTCTGGTTTGTCGAAATCCACCACCGCAAAAACGACCCGGTCTATCTTCAGCATATAGACACCGAGCGGCTTTATCCCGGCGATATGCTTTCTGATGACTTCGTCAGTAATCGGCTCTTTGACGACATAGTACCGGCCGCTATCTGGATAATAGCTACCATACACATCATCCCTGCCGCGGAGCAGCGAACGGAAGAGACTGATATTCTCATTAGTAATCGTCTCCAAGCACATATCCACTTCCCTGTATAAACATCTATTTTCTCCACGCAGAATCTCCGCTTGAACAACTCAACCATTTTGCTGCCTATCATCACGCTCCTGCATCTCAGGTTTGGATACACGCGAGCCTTCTGTCCCCTTCTTCACCACATCACGATCACTCAGATCAGACTCTTCATCAGGGAATCTGCGTTTGATAGTGAGGATGCCAGGCTCAAACGTGTTCATGGCGATATGAAGGAAGGCGATGACGAAGAATGCAATCCAGCGCCCTGGAATAGGATGTCCTGCCGGGATTGCGCCTGACACGCAGATGGCCATTCCGATTACAAGCCACCACGCAAGTGTCCAAAGGCCCTGCTCCATACGGATCACTATCTTGGAATCGAGCCATGCGTAGATCACCTCAAACGCAAAGCCAAGTATGACAGCCGCAATAACTATGAAGATTGACGGAATATTCATCGGTCACCTCTCTATGTTGTCTAACTCGTTCTTGTTTGGCGGGTCGTTCAAAGACCAGCACGTTTATATAACCCCTACTTTGCTCACTTAAAGAATGGCCTTATTCGCAACCAAGCACTGCGTAATGCCGCAGGCACATTTTTGACCACTTGCATGACGGTCACCGGATTATCTGTGCAAGCCCGTGAAACACAGTCCACATGGCCCACGCCAAGCGGCAGCGCCACCAACATGTTCACCAGCAATCCAGCCAAGCCAGACGACAACATTGATATCAGCAAAAGCCCGCCCCACCATGCCTTGCACAAGGTTGTTTTGCTGAACTCAGTCAGTTGCGGTTTGAACGCGTGCCACAAAATCTCGAAGCCGACAATGCAGAGGACCCATCCTGCCATGCCCAGAACCAAGAATACCGGCGCCATAATCAGCCCATGTAATTGTGTCGCGATCATGGTGTTGTCCCTCCGCTCTTGTTCTTCCCATTGTTTCGTTCCAGCGCCTCAACCTGCAGGCACTGCTGAACATGGAAGAACGCCAGAAGAAACATCGGCGTCCAGTCCACAAATGTCCTTGCGTCATAGGGCTTCATCAGGCAAATGGCTGACAGGAGCAAAGCGCTTGTCCACAGGAAACAGCACCACTGCGACTTCGATGCCGGGGCCCTGTGCTTTCTGGAATACAGCCGATACCCCCACTCAAACACCAACGCCATGAGCACGCCCACCGCATAGATAATAATAGGTTTCATGATCCCTCCAATTTGTGTTGTTCGGTTATTCGATAAGAATTTCCACGTCAGCCAGCTTCAGCCGCGTGCCTTTGCAAATGCACACCTGCAATCCCTTCGCCAGACTTTTCCACTCGCCATTCACAAAGCGCTTGATGTCGTTATCACTGCGCCTTTCCATGTAAGTCTCGCAGCCAACCTTCCTGAATATGGCATGCTCGCCTGAAACGTATTTCGATATCAGATGGTCCCTGCCTATTGCCACGTGGCTGGAATCAATCGGGATCCGGCGTCCGTCCGGCGTGACGATATTGAGACTCGAAAAAGGAACATTCTTATAGGGGCAGATTCTTCGACTTGGTTCAGCCAGAAGAAGTCCACCGCAATCCGGGCAGGGACACACCTCGCGCAACGCCTTTATCAACGCCCTGAGCCATTCTTCCGGAGTCGGTCTTTCTTTCTGATTGAGGCTTAACGACCGGCGAACCAATTGCGCGATCTGACCGTTGAGAATTCCGGGCGGCTTGCCGCACTTGCACTTGGAAAGTGAATATTGATACGGGTCATGGAGCCAGTTGCCTTCCCACAATGCTTTCTTATATAGAGCGAGATTGTCGTCAAATCCCGCACATGGATGGATTAGAAAAAACACAATGTGCAGCACGACACCAAGCGAGAAAGCGTCGCTATACCTATCCGGTAGCGCCACAAGTCCCTTTTCCATGGGCGTGTGTATCTCGGCAGGGACATAAGCGGGATCGCCATAGGAAGTCGGCGGCGGAGCGCCATTGGCGCGGAAATTGTCGCAATCTATAAAATGAACCTGTATGGCATTTCCGTACCACGATAGCAGAATGTTCTCCGGCTTGATGTCGCCATGCGCGATGTTCCGCGCATGCATGATCAACACCGCCTTTACGATGGCAATCGCCAGACAAAGACGCTGCATAAGATTAGGCGCATTCGCGAGAAAATCGTTCAACGCCACGCCCGGCGCGAACGACGCGATATGCGCCGCCAGCGTGGGATGCACAATCTGGTCAAAGGGAGTGCAGAATATGGGGTTCAGTTTGTGGAATTGCTGGGCAATCAGAAACCGGTTCCTCATCTTTATGACCTTGGGATCCAACTCGTCGCTGAACACCTTCATGACGAATTCGCCAGGCATTGAAGGAGATAGCCGCGCCATATAAGGCACGCCCTGGCCGCCGCCCTCGCCCATCTGCTTATATGGAATCGCCGTATATCCCAATTCAGTGGCAAAACGCTGATTGATAATAGACATTACTCACGCGTCCTTCCTCACCATTACAAAAAGTGAAAGATTATCCGTACACACCCATCCCTTGTCGTCTTTGTGGGACGTACAACGCTTTAGAATGGCATCAACAGCAGCTTGAAGATTAGCTCCCGCTTCCATGGCTATTTTAGACACAGTTCCGGGGAAGTCAGACGGCGCAATATCGGCGATTCCATCCGTGCAAGCGATAACGACGTCCTTTTCCAGAGCAGGCGCCGTGCAATATTGGATATCGCCCCGGCACTCAGGCCCCACCCAGCCAGCCAGCACATTCGGGACATCCGCCGCCGCTTTCTGGGATTTCAACAACTTCTCCACGCTGCCGTCGCCGCGAACAACGGAAATATCCCCATCGCCGAGATTTGCGCAGTGATACCCAGCATCCGGATGACAAATCAGCACCGCCAATGTGGTAGCCAGCCCGCTGGCAGAATATATCTTTTCCGCTTCCGCAAGAGCTCGGGCCGCTTCCCCGATGGCAGCCCTGGCGATTTCGCCCAGTTGGGACAAATCAATGGTTTTCCCAAGTTTCTCCACAAGATATTTGGCCACAGTGGATACCGCGAAATACGACGCATGCATGCCGTTATTCTCACCGCCACACCCGTCACCCATGATGCAGCAGCAAACCGTGTCCACGAAGAAACAGAGAATATAGTCTTCGTTCCTTTCTCTCACATTCCCGGTCACAGATTGATAGCCCACCTGCCAGCAGCGGGAACTACGAACCGGTTTATTTATGATATCAGCGTTGATGTTAGCCTCTGCAATCAGGTTATCGAGGAATTCACAGGCGGAAAGTATTCGCGGCAACCCAACATGCTCTGCTTCCTGATGTTCACCAGTTGCAGATGCGGCTGCCTTGTCACCCCTGTTTTCCGGCTGAGGAGGCGGCACAGGCGATTGGGTGGATGTCGGTGTTTCACCGGACGTTGGCGTTGCAGATGGCTGCGGCGCATCAGGTTTCTTTGCGCAGTCCGGCGGTGTTGCACGAACGCCCCTGATCCGCCGGGTTTGGCAATAGAACGCAATGGCAACAGCCGCGAACGCCATGCATGACACGAGAAAGAGACCGATCCTCAGATCGCGCAGTTGCCGCTGTGTCAGGCCATCCTGATATTTCACCCGCGCCTTCAGCGCTTCGATTTCACTTCTATAGGAAGCTACCGCCGCTTCCGCATCGTCAATCCGACAACTGAAACTCCGGGACAGCTGATCCCTGTCCACCGACGACACATGCAAATTGTTGTTCAATTGCCGGATCGTGCTTTCAAGGTTCGCTAATCTTGATTCGCACAGTGAGCGGTTCTTCTCGATAACTCCCTTGAGATCTTGGACAGCCTTCCCGTTTCGTTCGCTGTCCTTCGCGGCTTTGACGGTCAGGTTCGACACTGCATTTGCGAGTTCACCGCCTTCATTGTCGACTTCCGCCGCATCGCATATGCTTACGAGAAATATCGCGGCCACAAGCAATTGAAAAAGATATTTGTACGGTTTCATTTCACCTCCATGATTTTGAAATAAGCGCTATGAGTAATGTTATGAAAAAGATAATCGCAAACACCGTTGCCAGGCGTCTGTCCGGATTCGACATGAACGCCCGCCGCAAGGGCATCGCCGATATTCCGGCGCGGCTGCGCGGCCTGGTTCTTACCGGCGCTACTGGCGATGGAACAGCCGCCGCTCCTGTTGTTGTCACATATTCCACAGGCGGCGCCGGTGGTTTGGATGATCGGGGAGGCGCAGGAGGATTTTCCACGAAGTCCGGCAGATCGCTTTCGGAAATGCCGATCCTGCGAAGATAATCATGCTGGTCTCTTGTAATTGGCACTCTCATGCCTGCGCCCTCCCCGGATATTCCCTCCTAGTTCTGGCCGATCTGCCCCATGGTATTGGCGACCTTCTGGCCTATCCTGACAGTGTGGGTCAGGGTCCGGCCGAAACGCTTGAGAAAGCCCGTCAATCCGCCCTGTTTCACGTCGTAGCAAGTCTGAGGATTCGTCGCTATTTGCGACATCAGACTCCGGTCCGACTTCTCGGTGAAACACACCGAAACAACCGTGGCTACGGATTTGAGTTTGTTTGCCGCCTCAATCGGATCCGGCGAGAGTTCCATATTCATGCCGTCAGAGAAGATGAAGGCGACGTTTCCCGGCGCCAGCGGGTCTTCCTGCTTCACCGGCAGCAAGAGCCCGTGCATTTCCTCCAACGCAGCGCCGATGCACGTGCTTCCACCAGGACGCGGCTGACGAAAACTGGCGATCAACTCAGCGGCCGTGGTGAACGGATAAGTCACTCGCGCCGAGGAATCGAATTCCGCTATCGCGAACATGAATCTTTCCGCGTACCTGTCCGCCGCGATGTTTTCCAGCATACCTTTCACGCCGTTGAACGCGTCAACCGCCTTGCCGTTCTCGTCCATCGAACCTGACGTGTCAAAGGCAATGGCGACGTAAACGCGCTGCCAGCGCATCGCCCCTGGTGTTTTCAAACCCTGCACCAGATTCTCCACATCCTGTTCGATCATGTCCTGCACCCCGCCACTTTGATAGTTGTCCATGGCTACCTCCGTTTGTGTAATGTCGAACACACGCATTTCTCGCAACACCGCTACTACGCATTCTGAGCTGGCAAACGCACTGTCCCGCTCGACCCTGCGATGATTGTCAGAGTTTTGGTCAGACTCGCCGCAACTTTCCGCAGCTCATCCTGTGACGGATCGTTGGAGATCGGAATCATCTGGCCGCCGGCCGCGTCGCAGAGTTCCTGGAGCTTCGCGGTGGGCTGGCAAACAAGCACGAGCTTGATCCGCCTGGTTTTGAACTCTTTGCCCAATTGACCGAAGGTTTTGCCGTCCTTGAGGTCCTTGCTGTCCGCCGTCAGAAACGCGATAAGGATATTACGCTCCATCGGATCAGCCGACCAAACCATGGTCTCCAGCGCAGTGAGGAGCGCCTGTCCATGTGTCTCGTTTTCGTCGCCGCCGCCGGCATACGTTACTCCGCGAATAGCGGATAACGCCTCGTCCGGCGTGCCCTGTGTGACGAGATTCATGTACTGCTCGCCGTAATCGAGGTCGCCATGAGTTGACACGGTCACCACAATCTCCTGTACCGTCTCTTTCAAGATCGCCAACACACGTTCATTTGTGCTCGCGATCCCGGTCGTGAACGCCCCTGACGAGCCTGTCCGGTCTATCTGGAGCACCAGGTTCAGTTTCACCGGGTGCTTTCCGAGACGCACAGGCATTGTCATCTCGCTGATCGCCGCAGCAACTACCGGCGTATTGCCGCACTGCGGACACGCACTACCCTCAGGCACATCAATTTGCGCCTGGCACTGTAAACATGTCCTCTTCATCCTTGCCTCCTTGTTCCCTGCTATTTCCGGCCGTCATGACGCACATTACGTATGATTCAGCCGGTAATTTCCTAATCCATGTCACACGAAGAAACTCGCATTGTCGTAAATGTCGCTGAGCATCGTGGCGTTATTGATATCGGCCACCACGCATGCGGAAATCCTGGGATCGGTCACCCCCGCCTTCCGGAATTCCGCTATCAACTTTTTGAGGTCGCCGGTATTCACGCACACCTCGATAACTCGCGCCCACCCGTAGCGTAAATTGTCCATGGCTTGCCGGTATTCATGCGCGGAACCCACCGTGCTGATCGGAATTTGCAGGCTGACAGGCATCGGATGTCTTACGCCGAGATCAACAGGCTGGGATGTGCCGGGCAGGCGGTCTTCAATTACCGCGGTTATTCCTTTTTTAGCCAGGATGTCCTGCACGAAACGCTGGGCGAAATCATGTGCGTCGCCGCCCCGTCCGGTCGTGTGGATCGATCCTATCGCAGCATGGCCGGCCGCAGTTGGGAAATAATAATGTCCGCCAGTGCCGTTTCTCGACTTCACCTGGATTTCCAGAAACCCGCAAAATCCCTGTTTCTCAAGTTCAGTCAGCCTTACCTTGAGTTCGTTGATGGTAAGACGTTTGCCCGAAGACATTAGAAGCCGGCTCGCGCGATCACTGACCTTCCAGAAAGGATTATGAACAAGATCCCGCAGTATAATGAGGTAATCGTTCGGCGGGGTTCCAGAGGGTATCGCAGTCGCCGCCGCTGTTGCGGGCGCCGCCGCCGCGGCCGCGGTTGTCGCCGTCACCGGCGGTGACGCTTTTGCCGTCGAAACACGGATCACAGGCACATAATCTTCAGGCACGATTGCCGGCAGCGTCGCCAGTATAGGGCCATTGTTCGCCAGGACTTCCGCATCCGTCATCTTCCTTGATATTGGAAGCCTGGGGTAAGCAATTAAAATTGGATCCGTGAATCTGCCTGCCATGCGCATGACGGCCACGCCTTTTGGAAGCGTTGACAACGCTTTCATTTGCATGTCGGACAGGCAGAACATCCGCTGGCAGGTCTTTAGATCGTTGCCGTTTGATACCGTGCACGCAAAGCAGAAATACCCTGAGTGCAACACGGGATGGACACCGGTTGGACTGTGGTAAGCGCATATCAAGACCAGGCCCGACGACCGAACAAGCGTTGCGAGATGCACGAGACTTGGCAGTTCGCCATCGGCGCGCACAGCCGAGGCAAGAGTGATACACTCATCTATATAGACTATCGCTGTCGCGCCTGACCGTGTGCTCAGGTCAGGATCCGCCTTGATTTCAGCCCTGATCGCGCTGATCAATGAACACACAATGAACTCTTCGGACGAAGTGGCCGCGATTGCCGAGCTGTCTATTAGAACACTGTATCCCCTCTTGATAATCTCGGTCAGGTCCCATCCCTTCTGGCAGCGGATTGATTCTGATAACGCCGACTGTTGGATGTCATAAAGGCAGCTCCACATCGAGCGTATGAAGTCTTGCGGGATTTTGGGAAAATCAGGCGGCGCTGTTATTGTGACCACGTTTTCGATCAGTTGATTGTGCATGACCGCAAGCGCGCCGGATATGTTGTTCTGTCTCTCGCTTAGATCATAGGCCGCATCAGCCACGAGTCTGCTGTCCCTCCGATAGAATATTCGGAGGAAGTATTCTCTTATATCATGGTAGTATCTCCAGGGATTGAAGAAGACTTCTTTGCCAATGCGCACCTTGAGGACTCGACCGGGATATTTACCGCACAAATAATCCAGCTGGCCCTCGCCTTTCGAATCTATGATGAAGCATGACTTGCGCGCCGCGATACTGGCGTCCAAAGTTGCTGTCGCTCCTGTTGTCTTCGTGGAGCCGCTCATTCCGGTCCAGCGAATGTGCTCAACCATTTCAGAGAAGCCAACACCAACCGGTGTCCCGTCCGCCAGCGTGTACGGGAATATATCGCCGAGGCCGATGATGTCCGGCGGCGGGACCTTGTTGAACGCGAGTCTGAAGTCCATGGGCGTCACGATCTTCTCCGCCCGCTCAACAAGCCGCTTCAAATCAAGATAGTCCATTGCGTCAATCGGCATCCCCTTCTCAACAGCTTCAGATATCCGCCGAAAACAGTGAGCGCCGTGATTCCCGCGCATTGCATCAATGCCGTAACGGACAGCTTCGTTAAGAACGAGTACTATGTCCTCCTCCGGTATGTTTGGTTTTTGATTCATGTCGCATCCTTTCGTTGTCCGGTCACTCAAAAAGAGGTCGGGTGGCGCAGTCATTGATTTGGCGGGCGCGGCGCAGAACACCAACACCGCGGCAATGCTTGGAAATAGGATTAGAAATTGTATTATTCTTTGTTTCATCAGGTTGTTCCTCCGGTCGGATTCGACGTGTTGCTCGATGTTCCATTCTCTGGCTTTGGCGGCAGAAAAGGCGCCACAATGAAGTAACAGAGTCGAAGCGTGCAGCGAATGAGCATCGCGAAACGCCTGGACCACTTTGTCGCGTCGTGACAGGCTACGCATACCCCATGCCGCACCTTGGGGCCGTTGGCATTGATGCTGGCGTTCGCATCAGCCGCCCCGGCAGGATTCGGATCAACCCCCGCAATTTGAGGAATCATTGGCGATGGTTGTTCCGGCTCGTCGGTGTATTCCGCCAGAAAAGTGATACTATTATACCTTCGGCACATGTCGCACATGAAGGAATTCCACAGCGCGACCGGTTTGCCGGTGCTGGCGTCCCGCACAATTGGTGTACCTGCTCCTATGAGACTTCCCGAAGCGTCCACGTACTCCACTTCAGATGTTGTGATTATCTCCCCATCAAGAGGACCGGGCCCCATCGCCTCGTGCAGCACATCCGTCATCGGCAGGGCAGCAGGTGTTTGCGGGGCATCAACAATTACCCGCTTTAATATCGTTCTCTCGTTAACGCTCATGGATATCCTCCTGGAGTCGGCATTGTTGTTCCACCAGACGTCGGCGGCGTGTTATCGGGCGGCGAAAGCAGCGACACACAAATCGCAATGCAACCGCCTATGAAGAACAGCATGATGGCATCCGCCGATTGGTAGCGTAGGTTTTCGAAATAACGCAGGAACACACCAGCGGCGAGATTGCCGACCGGCACAGCCGCCATGACTCCAATGATTATTGCCGCGATGCGGCCCCCGGCGCTCTTGCAGAGATAATGGCGGAGCCAGATCATGCCTAAACCAAAACCGCCCATTATCGGAATAATGCTCAACGCGCAGGAAATGCACTGCGATGTCTGTTCTGATCCAACAAGTGTCATATGCCCTGATCCTTTCTTATGGATTTGCCTCTATTAAATCATCACGTGTTCACCCCGTCAGCGGATATGCCTGGGGCTCGCTGGTTTTGTCAGGTAAACTGTGGGATGGGTCATCATCGCGGGGAGTCGTGTTGCATTGAGCAGCGATAGCCCTGAATCCCAACACCTTGTCGTAAATCATGTTGGTGTTCTTGCGCTCGACATCCACCATCAATTCCCGCCCAACCAATTTGTCGCTGGTAATGTTGATGTTGTTCGCTGTCGGAACGGACAATGCCGTGAAGAACTCAAACGACATGGAGGAGTCGCACGGGAATTCAATGACGATATCGCGCCTCGCGTATTCACCCCATGCAATCTTCAGGATAACGAACAGGCTGGAGGATTTCGTGCGCGTCTTTTGCGCAACTTGCGCGACCGTGCAATGAAAGCTGAGATTCTCAAAACCCAGGCGCGGCTGCACATTTTTGAACGCTGCTATCCTTATAATACTCGCAACGGGCGCAGGCGCTCCGGCGTCATTATGATCGGCGGCCCCGGAGGCGATTGCGTTTACTCTGCTGCGATCCTTGAAGAAGGCGCCCGCAGAGAGACGCTCCTGCCCTTGCCATTCTTTCATTATAAGCGTTGCGCAAACCCTGGCGCCAACGAGTTCTTCCGGATCGTCAACGGCGGACTCTGACTTGCCACATGCACGGATGAATTTCTTAAAGTGGGGAAGCGCCTGTTTCGACTTGCTGAAATAGGCCGTGAATAGTCTGCCCGTTTCTCCGCCTTGTGCAGACCGTACACTGAAGAAGTTTATCTGCTCGCAATCGTTGCCCTTTTCGCTGACGTGCGCTTCTGCTGACCTTATCTCCAGCAAGTAGTCGCCCGGCGACTCGATAAACCTTGATTCGCTTTCCGTCCGAATATCTGCCTGGATTTTCATTATCTGATCCCCTTGCAACCATGATTGAGCGCGGCGCGGCTTGTGACCGCGCCGCGCAAGCTTTTACGATTTGATTTCCTGGAAGGACTTGACTTTCAGCCTGAGTTCCCCCTGCCATTCCTCCTGGACCAATACCACGCACAACTCGCACCCGATCAGTTCATCCGTGTCTTCCACCTGCGCAATATCCTTACCACAGGCATGAACGAGTTGCCTGACTTTGAACGCGGCCTTGCTTGAAAGGGACAGGACTGTGCTGAATAACTTGCCTTCCTCCTCTCCCTCCGTGACGCGCATGGTCACGCGCAAACACTTGCCGTCTGACTGACTCCGGTGAGATGCGATGGTCTCAATAGCCATGCCGTACTTGCCAGGTTTGCTGAGAAATATTGACTCCTCATTCTCAAGTACTGATTTGATGTTGGGCATTGTCATCACTCCTTTCTGCTGTATTTGTTCTCCCGTACACCGTTATGACGTTTACGTTTCCCCGTTGACTTTGCGCCGCCAGCTCAGCAGCGGACTACGATCCCCATTCAACGTCGCGTGAGGGACGCACGCGTTTCACTGAAACCGCCGTATATGTCATCGCGTCACCATCCATGATCGTGTACCCGACTTTCACATGGTTGTTTGTGCGCACAACCTTCGTGGCGCCGTCTGCGGCCTTGAACACGACTTCGTAAATGCGCTTGCGTGCAAGACCGCGCTTCATAAACCGCTTGGCTGCGGCGTTGCCGGCTGTTTTCTGTTGGGGCGGTTGCGTTGCGGCAGGCGGGACGGTTTGAATCCCGCCATTCCGCATAAGCCGGTTACACGCCGTCAGAATCGGCAAAAACATTATCTGGAAAACGTTCATTGTTGTTTCCTTTCGCCTCACTTTTGGCGACGCCTCACTTTCAACCGTATCTCAGGAGACTGCTTCCAGGAGCGAGGCATCCACGTACCAGGAACTGCCGTACTCCCCGAAATCCACGCGGGCGGTCCGCTGATTTATCTTCACCACTTTCCCCACCGCGCCCGCCGGCAAGTTCGTTGTGCCCCTGCCGATAAACTTCACGCTCGTTACGCCGTTGATCGGGTCGTCAACGTCCATGATCGCTTTCTGCATGTCCATTGAGTTGCTCATGCCCTGATCCTTTCTTAAACCTGCCACTATTCAATCACTCCGCCTGCAGCGCGTCAGCGGCTATGCTTGGAGCCCGCTGGTTTTGTCAGGTAAATTGTGGGACGGCTTATCATCGCGCAAAGAAGCGACGTGTCGCGCATCGGCAGATCTGAATCCCACCGCCTTCACGACAACCAGGCGCTCATTCCCAGTTTGACTGACGTGCCAGTACGTCGATTCGACCCGCAACAAATAGTCGCCGGGCCGATCCAGAAATACTGACACCCTTCCCCTTGTCTTTCCGGTTGTCGCAGTCATGATTGCTGTTTTCTTCGCCTTGAATCCCCGCCTCCTGTTTAGTTGGAAAGAATGATTTGCCGACATGTGGCACAAGTCCTGGCGGAATGGTGCGCAAGTTCACCGGCCGCGCGGCGCAATCTGTAACTCATCATCACCGACGATTCCTCGTGACTCCCGATGTATGTCAGTGCATTCCACAAATCCCAGGCTGTCGGCTCACCACGCCGCCAGCTGACCTCAACCCTCATTCTCGCTATCGCCCGATTCACCATTGCGGCTGATAAGAAGAACGGAGCATTACGAAGAGTGGCTTTGAGTTCCTGAAGGCGTTCCTCATAGATCGGCACAACCACCAGACTCTTGATATTGTCCGCATTTTCCGTCCATTTCCGCCATGCCTCATCGCATAGCGCTTTCACGCGACGCAGGTAATCGTCATGACGATTTGTGTGGGACATGGGACGCCGGAGCCGGTACTGGTTGTTGTCGCAAATCCTGTTGACGGCGCCGTTCTTGCAGGACAGGCGATAGGATGCCGCTTGAACCTGCACGGCTCCGTTCAAATCTTCCGCGACACTCACGCCAAATGCGACGACATCGCCGACTTGCGGCTCACAAGTCCTGGTCTCTGAAACGACGCACACATCAAATGTCCCGTTCCAACGATGCGTGATGAACTTGACTCGTGACGGATCAAGGTCTGCGGGAAGCGATTTACGAACGCTTTCAAGTATCCCCAACCGCGGCGCAGGGATAAGCGAAGTCGGATAGATCCGCGATACCGTTCCAGATTCTATCTCCACACTCACCGTCGGATGCTCACTGCCGGTGTTCTTGAGCAGATAGTTGAACGAATAAGCGCGCAGTTCCGGCTCACAGGTCTCAAGAAAATAGTCCGACGGAATGCGAACCAATCGCCCCAAGTCCGTTAACGCCTCGTTTGACACGGGTGCCCGAACGCCGCCCTCTTCAATCTGGATGGTGTCATCCGGATAGAGTTTCAAATGCTGCGATTCGACTTCGCGCCGGACAATACCCGACTCGCTTTCTCTGAGTTTCGCGATAAACTCATCCAGTGCAGGCGCCATAATAATACGGTTCGTTGCTGCTGTCTCAGTGCTCCGATTTAGCGTTTCCATTGTTATCCTCCCCGCGATGAAGACCGCGGCTTCTTACCGACATATTTCATCACACCATCCGCGCTTCGTGGACGGGAAGCGCAGGTGTCTTGTTGGATGTCTCGGGAATGGACTGTACGATTCCGAACTTACCGTTGATGGCCTTCGCCACCGCGGACCGAGTCTCGGAATAGGCTTCCGCCAGCGCATCGGCGCGCCAAACTTCGATCGCATAGCTTCTGAATATGACCGTCGTGGCCGATCCTTCCGGAATCCCTGTCCGTCTGCACAGTTCGGGCGGCAACCATAATCGTCCCGCTTTATCCAGGCTCGACTCCAAAACCGAATCGCCCATCAACCTGCTGGCCGCTTCTTCGCCCAGCGCAGACACAGCCTTGGCACGTTCTTCCAAATAGAGATGCTCCCCACACCTTGGAACGAGTTTTATGAACAGCAGGAGCGTCGACCATGCCACCCACTCGTTCCCGATAAACTCCTTTATCATGTCAAACTGCCGACTCTGAACATGCAGACGGTTGCCATCCAGTTGACCGGGGAATCCCCCTTTCCGGATCACTTGGTTGAAGCATTCAACCCATTTCGAGAACCGCTTGCCGCCAGTCATGTCCATGCTCTCCTTTTTCACAACGCGTTTTGTCTTGTTCATGCTTCATCTCCTTTCTTGGCCGACATAATCCCACAACCCGATTGCTATCTTGTTGCTGAGTTGTTGCTGGAATTTCCCGACTGAAAGATGTCCTGAGACTTGCCCCAAGTCAGGAGTTCGCCTCTGCGAGCCAACAGACAGAACTCGAATGGCGTCTGCCATGAAACGCGCCCATGGCTCACGCGCAAGAATATCAGGGATGAATACCTGAGCGCGGCGTTAAGGCCATTGACTGCGGATCTGACCGCGCTTGTTGTATCGCATGCGCGCCCTTCGATGCCGATGGCACCCCACACATCAGCATATACGCCGTCGACGGGACTCGCCTCCTTGAAGAAGCGCAAGCGATAGCACAGAAGTTCCGTCTCAAGCTTTGACAGGCAACGGGGCGCGCCGGCGACGAAGACTTCGTTGCGTCCGTAATCAACAAAAAGGTCGAACTTCTTATACCGCTCCCTGAGTGCATCAGCATCCTCCTCGGCGGCAGGACGACAACCGTTAAGGTTATAGATTTCATATGCAGAATGCTCGCTCGCCCCGCCGGAGACGATATTCGCGCGCCGGAGAAGACCATCGTTGAGCTTCTGAATGGCGTCTTCCAGCTTGCACAGCCGGTCGCGGATGCTTTGGAATTGACCGGGAAGATACGCAGCTATCTCATCGAGTTCTCTCGATGAATTACGAGCCATATGTCTATGGAATCCGGCTTTATTCATGGGACTATTTTGCCGGATAGTCGGGGGAGGAAGAAAGACAAGGACTGTCGAAACTCCGTCGATATCGTCGACGTGCCGTCGGTAAACGTCGAAAACGCGTCGATATTATCAGAACACGCTAAAACTTGATGATATATTCCTGATAACGACGGTTCTCAAACAGCAGATCATAGACGCCAGGACGGCTTCTGAACACGTCACATAGCTTCATTGACTTTGGCGCATTTGGCATCTTGTTGTAGTCAAACACGGTGCCACCCTCTTTCTTCAGGTCTATGCAATGCTTGATAATCCGCACATGAAGGGGGGTAAGAGACATATCGCCGTATCTTTTGCCATCAACGAGAAGCTCGCTGTAGTCTCTTTCGAATGAGATGCGTGGAGGAACGCCCTTACACACAGACTCAGCGTCGTTCGTTCCGAACACGTCACAGTATTTCTTGAGACATCCATGCCGCAAACTTTGAAAATAGAGGTTCGTATCTTCTGCCATGGGAAATACGAACATTGTGATAATGTTATCGAAGTACTTCCGCACTTCCATTTTGAAATTGTCGCTCAATCCATCGCCATGCAGCGACATTACGCTGAGCAGGTTTTCCATGATGTAGAGATTAGTACGTTCCCGCGTGTATATCTCCGGCGTCACTTCAAACACTATTTCTGTAGGAGCAGGTATCTTTCTTTCGTGCGCTTTCCGGTCAAGGAACGTCAAGACCGCATCTTCGAATACTTCCACCCCTGAAGGCCTGCCATGTATGGTAAATTTGCGGCCTTCGATGCTGTACAGAAGACAGGTTGCCCAAAACAGATTGCCCTCGTCGCAAATTCGCGACTCTTTGTATGATCGCAGGCCAAAGTTCTCTGTAAGGTGGTGCTGCAGTATTTTGCGGATTTTTCGGCCGGCAAGCTTCTTCGCCAGCTTTATTTTAGAGGGATGGCTCGGTGGAGTCACAAGCTGTTTTAGGTAAAACAGCGCCGTAAAGAGTTCCGGGTCAACGGAGGTCTCGTATAATGGCGCAAGTTCATAGTCAGCCCCATTTACGTTTTCCAGAGCGGTAACAGGATCTTCCAAGGTGGATTTCTTGAACGCGCCGAAGTACTTCGACAGCAACTCCAGTTTGGTAGACTCCTTCGGTTCCCAATAGCACTGGAATTGGTTAAGGTAAAAGCACGCTCTCCTATTGAGCGCGTTGCGTATAAATCCCCTAAACGTGTATCCGTCAAATCTCTCGTCGTATCCGCAAGAAAGCAGATTCATTATTGGAGGACTGGCAATCATCTTCGAATACCCCAATCTTTCAGCAAATCCTCTGTAAGAAAGAAGCAAGGGAAGAGACTCATGCTGCTTGCCTTGTTTAATCGGCAAAGAAGCTATCGTCTTTTCAACGAATTCGAGTGAATTCGATAATGACTCCCGGCAAGACTTCAATCTGAAATAGAATCCGGACTCCACATGGGATGACGATGTTTTAGCCATGCTTCCTTCCATCGCGCGCATTCGACTTGCGCAGGAATTCCAAGAGGTCCTGGTAATATGCGCTCACCAAACATTCTGGCGGAGACAGCCATTTTCTGATTGTATGCGCTCTGAGATCCCTGAAAATCTTCGTTGTTTTTGGATTCAAATCGTTCAGGTCTGACATCGCCCAGAACTTGAGCGCGTTTTCAAAGGCGAGCATTTCCGTAGCTTCCCGCCCCTCATGAACTGAATTCACTGTTTGAGATCTGAGGACGGAATCCCGTTGACGAATAGCCTTTGAAAAAAGGGATTCTGTAAAATGGGTGCTGCTCGCGAAAAGAATAAAATGCAGAATCGTATCCGAGACGCCAGACGAGAGCAATATGGGCAGAAAGTAATCATCAGACATAACAACCACGTCCGTCGAGCGCCTCAAGTTACGCACCCATTCTGCCAACATACGCAATGCCTCGGACGGTTTCCCTTTTTCACTGAGAATTATCAGCAAATCAATGTCCGAACAACGTTCGCCACGAAGTCTGCTGCCGATCAATTCGAATCTGACAAACAACTGTTCGGTCGTTTTGCCAAAAGAATCAATCGCAGCGATAATCGTGTTGGCTGAATCAGGCGCAGTCATGTTTTTCCAGCAGAAATAGCGGAACGGGATTGACAGTTCAAGCGTAAAACAGTCAACGCATCGCAGCGATAAAAAGAGAGACCATCAAACCCTACCATATATGACCAGATCCGGCAGAACGTACTCGAACTGATAGAGAAGGAATGCTGTTAGCTTGATGTCGTTTTGCGTTTGGCATTGGAAACGTGGCGCTTGACAATGCCTTCATAGCCTTGTCTAATTAGAAAAAGATGTTGATTGGTTTCCTGGAAAATGCTTATCAGAATTAGTTTGCCTCCACGGAATGCCTGAAGCAATGAATGAAGCATTCTGATTCCACACCAGTCACGTCAGGACATGAAAAGCATGGAAATAAACCTGAAACAAGGAGTTTCCATCCTATTTCGAGTGGAATATGCAAGATATTGATGATTATCTTCAACCGACCAAACGCTGTCGTATCATTTCTTCTGATTTCGCGGACTTGCTGCCGGACGATATCATTGTTGATTCTTCAAGTTCGATTGTAGTTTCCAATACCCGCTTGGATCATCATGTTGATAATGGCTGGACAAATCTGGACTCCATTGCCAAGTATTATCGAACGTTGCCAACATCCAATGTTGAATACCCGCCTGTAGTTACCACATATCTTGATTCAGATGCGGTCATCTCCACAGCCGTCCTCATTCTTTACATGCAGCGCAAGATAGACATCCATGATCTTCTATTTACGGACCTCGGGAAGGTCCTATACAGTGCCTCCTATTGGTGCGACTATCAAATTGCTTGCAGTCAATTGTCGCCATCAATAAACAGTCAAGGTGAACAGCTTGAGCTCTGGTTGAGACTTGAGATGCAGAAACATCTCGGCGAGGACAGAGCCAAGCCTTCAAAGCCTAAACAGACACTCGTCTTCCGACAACTCGTGGCAGCGATGATGAGTATTTCTCAGACCAAGTTTCCTCCAGCCTGCACATCTCTTGATGCACACAGAGAAATGATGAAAATGAAGAAGACACTTCGCTCCTATGTGCGCGATGATCTTTCCGCCAAGTCATTTGGCGTCATTTGGACTTTTGATGATGCGCCTGGTTTCAGAATCATCCCCCGTGCCTATTTTTCGTTATTCACGCAGCCGCTGATCGTTCGCATCATAGAATCGCGGGCAAATCCATCGGATATGAAGAGGCAGGTGTTTATAACCCCAAATCCTCTTCTTCCTGACTGGAAAACTCTCAATCTCAATATCCTCGGCGCGAACTTGCAGACGACAGATCAAACGTGGAAACTTACAGGTAGAAGATTCATGATTGGTCAGACAGGGACTTCATGGCCCGTGAGCGCATTGATCTCCGCCTTGAAAAAAGTTGATATGCGGCGACTTCGAGATGACAAGTGTCCAAATTGGAGTATCTATGAGCAGTGATCATGTTCCCTTGTCGCAGCCAATCCTCACTGGCACAACGCTTTCATCGCCGCCCCAAGAATCTCAGTTTCATCCGCTTTCCGCGTTTCTGAAACACCGCCCTTTCAATCTCCGCCTGCTCGGTGGCAGTCGGCATCCAACTGAATTCCCTTAAATTCCGCTGCTGGGCAAGCGCAGGCCCAATACTCACGCTGTTCCCCTCCTGCGGAAACGGCTCGATCATCTCGGCGGCAAGCCGCATTTGCTTTATGACTTCTCTCTCGTCACGCTTCCCGGCTTCTGTGAAGGAGATGAATCCACAGTCCATATGAAATATTCTGACCGGTTTCCGGTTCTCGCTCTCAACGCTCACGAGAACATACCGCATCCGTCTGCCTGCATATTCAGGACACCGCTCTCTTCCGCCGCACATGCCGTCGAACTTACGCACCGGAATGTGTGTGATACTGCCGTCTTGTTCAATGATGAAAATACGCATTCCTATATTCATCTGTCATTCTTTCATTGTGCGCGTTTCGTCGTACTCAAAAAGGCGGTTCATCAGGCTCCTGATGTCGCGTACCGGACATGAACAT
Source organism: uncultured Victivallales bacterium (assembly GCA_964487695.1). Taxonomy (GTDB): domain Bacteria; phylum Verrucomicrobiota; class Kiritimatiellia; order UBA8416; family CAZASC01; genus CAZASC01. The sequence goes on along the minus strand of CAZASC010000009.1, from coordinate 61,072 downwards.
AATTATTCCATCACAACTCGGCCAGCCGCGCGAGAACATCCTTCACCTTGAGAGCTGTCTTAAAGATGATCGCATTAAATGATTGGTCCAAGTTGGCTGCCCCTGCCCTGCTCACCGCCAATAGGATATTCTTCTCTGGAAACATTTTCAAGGTGTCAAACTTCGCATTCAGGTATTCCGGTGTCCAGAACCCGACGATCTCAAGCAACACGCTGCGGCCATCCTCATGCCGCAACGTGAAATCAGGAACAAACACTTTCTGATGTCTGTGTAGGATTTCGCCTTCCCGAATCAACGTCCAACCTTCCCTTGGTTGATCGCCCCACTTCCGCGTAAATACAGCTTCGATATTCGAATCGAATTCCTCCGGCTCCGGCAAGTGGCTTTGCAACCCATCTTTCGGCGATAACTCAAACCTGGACTTCCACCCGCCCCTATTCCACTTGATATCCGCCCTCATACGCCAGTTTCGGCATGCAAGAAGCACAGGAACCAGTTTGGCCATTGCCACGCCATATCGCCGGGTTTCGCGGAGAATGGACGCCGGTCCATCCAACTCAATCCGGTATTCATGGGAGGCTGGTTCGAAGAAGATCGTATGCAGCAGATTGGCCATTTTTGCATAGCACAGGATGGTCTTGAAATCCTCTCTGGCCCAAACCGTCATCTTGGATGCCCGATATAGTGCAACCTGAACCTGCGCCACGTTGTACCGTGAGAGCAAGGTGCGGGCATCCGGATAACCAGGAAACTCTTTCAATCTGTGAAGTTCCATCACGTCCGCAAACAACTTTTTCTCGATTTCGTCCCATGGCAGGCCAAGCTCCGCGGCGATCCTGCCTTTGACATCGGACTCAGAAGTCTCGAACAACCTGTCTTTTTCCTTGACCAGCGGATGATACGGGGCAGCCATGCGAAAGATTCTTTTCCGCAGCTTGGCCGCCGATCCTCCCGCATCCCTGTCGAACTCTGAAGCGTCGTCCAGAAGCTTGCAGAAAGCGTCAATTCTTCGCGTCGGACATTCGGCTTCATCGTCCAGAAGCTGATGAACCCCTCGATGAAGCTCCTGACGAGTTTTGCCGATGCCCTCTTTGTACAGGCCCAACATGCGCTCGGCATGGCCAAGATAACGGCCATGCCGGTTCTGAATAAGCCGGTCTGGAATTACCCGGCCCTTTTCAAATTCGACGATGCCTTGTTCCTGCGTAAGCATCACTATTTCTCCGCTGGCGGGAACGCTGTTCCTCGCGCGTCTCCGCGCACACAACTTCATAGAGAGTCGCTTTGGCGTTCGCCTGTTTTCTAAGAATTCTTCCGAGCCGTTGTTTCGCCTGTTTAGTGGACGTCTGGCCGCCCACTACAATCGCCACCTTGGCTTCAGGAATATCCACGCCCTCATCCAGAACCTGGTTGGCCACAATCACTCTGTATTCCGCTTTCCTGAACCCATCCAGTATATCGAGCCTTTCTTTCTTGCCGCAGTGGTTGAGAAGGCACGGCACAAGAAACCGTTTGGATATTTCGCGGGCCATGGCATTCGATCCCGTAAAGACCATCACCCGGCCTTCAGAGTGCAACCGAAAGAGGTCTTCCAGAACGCGCAGTTTTTCCTCTGCCCTGTCTTCGATGGCTGTTTTCGCATGAAAAGCCTTCTGCGCTTTCCGGCTTTCCGGATCTTTACCAGCTTCCGCGCACAGATCCTGCCATGTGTAGCCCGGAGTCTCCCTGACTTTCATCTGCATGTAGGACCGTACTTCGTTCGACAGCCTGTCATACTTCATCTGTTCCTCGGTCGAGAGATGCACCGGGATTCTTATAATCTCGTAGTCCGCCAGGGTCCGGCCTTTCACGTCCGCCAGCTCAAGGGAATATACAGTCGGTCCGATCAGCCATTGCAGGTCCATGTGGCGGCTGTCGCTCCGCTCAGGCGTCGCGGTAAGGCCCAGGCGCATTGGCGCCATGCTCATCACCGCAGCATCGCGCCGGATGGGGCCGGGCAGATGATGACACTCGTCGAAGATGAGCAACGCAAATTCCGCGCCCAACTTCCCCATATAGATGCAGGCGCTGTCATAGGTGGTAACGGAAACAGGCCGGACATTGAACGTATTGTCGCCAATGATGCCGGCATCATAGCCAAGTCCCTTGAGAATCCGCTGGTGCCACTGATACATAAGGTCCCGTACAGGGCAGACTACAAGCGTGGACTCCGCTGTCTGTCGCATAATGCTCAGCGCAACCTCTGTCTTGCCAGTGCCTGTCGGCATGACAATCACGCCTTTTTTGCCCGGCATCCATGCCAATACAGCTTTTTGTTGCTCTTCGCGCAGGTCATGAATGGCAATATACGGCCAATCAACAGGAGATTGTTTTGGAATGAGGTCTTCAACACGGAACTGTGTACCCTTGATAATCTCGATGATCTTGGAATACCAGATCGCATCACATCTCCACTGACCGACGCGATCATCCCATTTCAACGGAACTCCAGTGAAATGAGACTGAATGCTCTCTGACGACACACCTTCAAGCAACAGTGTGCCCTCCGAGAATCTGAGCTGCGCAACAACGTTATGTCCGGCAATACTCATGTCTTTCTCTCCGCACCATAGCACATGCGCATGATCTTATGGAAGCCTTGAGGCTATGATGTTCATTTTGGCGCAAATCTGGCTACCATTTCATCTTCACAACCGTCCATTACATGATTGCGATCGGTTTTTGTCACCGGTTTGTTGCCATTGCCGCTTCTGCGGGGGACTGTTGCCGGTGTATCAAGACTGCACGGGGCGCGCTTCGCTCGAAACCCATAAAAAGCGGTTCTCGCCTGAGACTGCACTCGCAGCCCAGTTGGGTTCAGCTTACTGAATCTCAGGCTGCGCTTCCGTCATTTTAAGGCTTTCCATTGTCCGCAGACAATGCGCTCGCACGCCACTCGCGTCATTCCGTTCACCCTGTTCTCTCCCATTCCGCGCTGCCCGGCTCCGCCGCGCCTATCTGTGAATCTCATGGGAATCTTGAGAGAAGGGGTTCAGCCGCAGAATCGAGTGGTTCAAGTTCAAATCAATGAAAGGAGGTGAAACAAAAATGTCGCTATACATACATTCAGAGGAGAATTACAGCAGGCTCTATTACAATCTTTACAGCATGCTCAAGCGTGACACGGTCAAGCTGAGCGCCTGGGATGCCGAATGGAGCCAGATAAAGGGAATGAAGTCTTACAGGAATAAGGCGGAGTTTCTGAGAATGAAACTCTACAATTTCCTTAAGCGGGTTTTTCTCTTTAACCAGCTCGCAGTGATGAATTACTACGAGTTCAGAAAGTCCGGCAGTTACGATAAGACGCTTGTTGTTCTTAACGAGAACTTCAAGCAGAGAAAGAAACTCCCTATTCACGAAATACTGAACCTTATCCGCTCTATCGCTTACAACTGCATAGACAACAACGGCTATAATTATATTGGAGAGACTGATAACGCGATTCTTGAGGAAATCAAGAAGGAGCTTATGCTGATGAACGTCCATGTTCGGGCGAAGCAGGCAGACTCAACTTTTCAAGCCTGAACCCTTGCCGTTTTTCGGCGTTCTTTTTTTCTTTTTTCTTTTTTCTTTTTCTTATTCCCCATTCTTCCACCGTATCCCGCTCATGTTGTACTGCGCCGCGCCGGCGAGCCGGGATGTTATATTGTTCTTCTGCATTGTTTCAATATAGCGGCTCGCCGTGTTTCCGCCCTCGCCCGTAGTATCTTTGCGCGAGGGCTCGGGCACGGCGGGGCAAGGGCGACAGCCCATCTCCATCCAAGCTATGTGAAATAGCTGTCGCGTGCCTCGCCGTCTCTGTCTTGCGGTGTGATTAAACCGGGATCTCTTGTGTTCATGTGTCTCAAAAGTCCCCAGAGGGTCCCTCGCTCGCCTCCATACGGCGGATTATTGGAATGGCCGCTTGCGCGGAGCCAGAGACCCGCCGTATTCCAGCTTCGACTCAGGCGGCCTGCTGGCCGCGGCGGGTTCGCTGAAAAATGTAAAAGGGCTTCCCCCTCCTAAAGGAGGGCACCCATTTTTAGATTTTTCGCCCTGCCGCTACAGGGCACGCTCACACACCTTTGGCGGCACCCGCGTCTGGGAGCCGTGGACAGTGCCGCCAGCTCTTATTTGAAAATTCCATCGGACATCGGTCAGAGGGGTTCGAGTAAAGCAAGATGGAAAGAATAATGGTTAAGGGTGAGGAAGCATGCAGTTACACAGTGGAAGAATTCATCAAGGCAACACGTCCAGATGGATTCGGACACTTATACTTCAACGGCGAGCACATCTGCGCTTACACAGATATTCTGTGCGACGCGTGCAATAAGGAGCTTGTTCAACCAGAGGATGACCCGGAGAAACTTGTCATTCATGTATGGGCTGACAGGGCTTGGTGTCAGGAATGTTTTGAAAGGTGGGTGGCAGATTCAGACTGGTAGAACATGTACATGAAGAGATTTCCTCACACTTCCGGCAATCAGCCGCAGCCAAAGCCTACCGAGACATGGCAGCAGGAAAGAACAAAAGAAATCATGATAGCAATGGGCAGAGTGACCGCATTTCAGGTGTCCGACATAGACGCCGACCACCTGCGCGAGGTTGTCGCCAACATTGAGCAAAGCCGGTGCATGAGGGACGCCGACTTCTCGATAACGCAGGAGAACCATTGCTCTGCTCAGCGAACAGGCAACGGTCTTATTTCAGACGAGGTGATGAAATGACAATACAGGAATTTGAGATTGGAATGAAAGGAGGTGCAGGTGAATAGAAGATGGGAAGATACTATTGGGGCGATATTGAGGGCAAGTTCTGCTTTGCCGTTCAGCCCACCTCAGACTTGTTGGAATTCGGACATGACCTGGACGATACCAGTTTGAATGCCGTCGTGTATTTCGATGACTTACAGGACATTGAGGACAAGCTGAGGGAACTGAAGAAGGCTTTTCGGAAGCACGGGATGACTTTCAAGGCATTCATGACACGGTGGGATAAGGACGGCTTCACAAAGAAAGAAGCGCATACGGTCAAATGGCAAAAGATGCGCAGGGAGGCAAGTCTGATATCTCTCGGAGAAAAGATATTCAAAGCGCTCAAGGACAAGCAGGACGACTTGTACATATCCGGAGACTACTGAACTTCATTTTTTAATCCGTTTTTATTTGTTTCAAGGCAAAGAAGGAGAACACACGAACAACACAACATGGAACAACGAACCGAAGAGAAATTGAACCTGACGAGAGAAGAAGAGGATTTCCTCATTGAGGCAGAGAAAGAGGAGCAGAAGAAGCCATGCTTTGACGCACGAGCACTGAGACAGATAGGACTCGCTGAAACCGAAATCAATTTGCTCCAGTTGTTTTTCATGAAAGCGCGCGGCGCGAGTTTCAACGTGCGCAAGTTCACAGAGTCAGAATGTTTGACAAGGCTTGTTTCCGCCCTGAAATATCTGCCGAAAACAGATGCGACAGGCAGAATCACACTGGAAAGCTACCAGGCGAGCGACAACATTCACAACTGCGAGGAAAACACCCAGAAATGGCATGAAGGTTTCAGACATGACTTTAGCAATGCTCAAATATCCAGCCACAAGGAGAGGCGCGAACCCGTGCTGCTCGATGTCTTACGAAAGGTGTTTCAGTGGATAGAGAAGTTTCAGAAGGCGCACGGGCTTTTTGTCGAGTTACCGCAATGGTTGCGCGATGGAATGCAGGGCGACTTTAAAAGCGATAGCTGGATTGGCAGTGATTTGTACGAAGGCGACAAAACGCCGCCGGTGAACGCGGCCAAGAATGCGCGAGAAGCGTCAAGAGAAAGACAGCCAGCGGCGCCAGCCATATCACTACCGCAGCGGCAATCCTCCGGCCAGGCACCCCTGTTTTCCGGCCATGCAGGGCCATCACACCAATCCTCGCCGAAAGCGCAGACGCAGCTGGCAACCGAAAAACAAAAAAGACTTCTGAAAAAGCTCATGACAGAAAGGTGTATGCCGGCCACTTCGCTCGATATTGACAAACTCACAAGGAAAGAAGCCAGCAGACGCATTGATGAATTATTCCAAGAGAGCGCCGGACATCGCCAGGAGGCAGCAGCATGAACTGGTATGTTTTGGAGTGGAATGGCTTGGATAACGGCATTGACCTCTATGAGTTTGAAAGCGCCAAAGAGGATGTCGCCGAGGTGTGGGACGAAGTCACAGAAGGCCTGCACCAGTACTCCTCTATCCTTGTGATGGACAGGAGCCGACTTGAGAACCTTTTTGCCGCAGTTGACTCGATGAAGCAGGTTATGAAGACCAAGCACCAAAAGCGCCGGCAAAGCCGCGGGAGGAGAATATGACAACCTGTCCGGAATGCGGGAGTGAAATCACTGAACTCGCATGGGAGTCAACGACTCATCCAACAGGAACGCTCAAGCTTGATAAGAAGGGCAACGAGCGTTGGTTCCAGGATGACTTGGATTTCTTTGCGGAGCCGGACTATGTGTTTTGGTGCCAGAACTGCAATTCAGAGCTCTTTAGAGATACTGACGACGCAATTTCCTTCCTGAAGCAAGGCATTGTTATTACCAACATCCCGGACCAGGTTCAGGCTGTCTCTGATTTTCAGAAGGAACACAAAGGAGGGAAGCAGAAACATGGATGAAGTTTACATGCTTGTCAGCGATGGCATTGTGCTGAGCGAGTTCCAAACCGCCAGTGACGCACAGGAGTTCCGCCAGTTTTTGAGCCAGCGGCATCCGGACAAGAGCTACTGCATCATCGAGGATGACTGACGCCAAAAAAGGCGAGTACATTGTCTTTGAAAACTGGGTGGAGCTTCGCAGGTTCACTACGCCAGAAGGCGCTCTGTTCTTCCAGAAGTTCATCAAGGATTTTCATCCCAACATCACAGTCCGAGTGTTCCACGAGACCGGCGGCTGGTTTCTCCTCATTAGCGATAGTGATTATCCGGACCAAGGCATGCTCACACAATTGAAAGGAGGCAAGACAAAAATGATGAACGGAAAAGAAAACAAGCCTGTGAAGAAATTCCAGGCCGGCGGCATCTGCGCCGCCTTGTGGCAAAACAAGATGACTCTGAAGGACGGCCGCCACATAGAGACGCTTTCTGTCTCGCTGGACAGAAGATACAAAGACAGTGACGGTGAATGGAAGAGTTCAAGTTCGTTAAAAGAGAACGATATTCCCAAGGCGATGCTTGTGCTGGCGAAAGCCTACGAGTTCATGACAGCAGGCGACCCAAATCAGGCTGACGATGCAGCCGATTGAGTTTGAGTGTTTTGAAGATTCACAGCCAGCCCTGCGCAATCAGGGCTGGTTTCGTGTTCTTGATGACAAATGGACATAAACACGAACAATGAGGCAGCCAAGCGGCAGGCATCTGAAAGGAATGGCACAGGGCAGTCATGCGCCTTATGCAGCGAACTGCCCGGCAGCGTGCGAGTCGCAGACGCCGAGGGAAAGCAACTGCGGATATGTCTGCGATGCGATAGGCTGATTCAGTGGCAGTGAAGACCAGAGATTGAATGACGCGAGCCGGAGGCCGGCGCGTGGATTGTCCCTGACACCAACAGACAGCGAGGGCTGACAGCGGGGGCTTACGCAGGCCTGGTTTCTTGCCCTTCGGCGCGTCTTGCAGACAGCAGTAACACTCGCCTGCTCCCGCAATCGTTCGGGGTATTTAGACTTTCGGACTGCGTCCAACCCGTCTGCGAGGGGCGCCGCTTGGCCGCTCTGCCCGCTCCAGCCGGGGAAAGCGTAAATACCCGCTCACTCTGAAGCGCCCCGCAGGCTCGATTAGCCATGAATTTCAAATCTTGCAATTAAATTCATGGAGACAAAACAACATGATGCAAATAGGAAAAGCGAATGGACGAGGCAAATGCAATAAATGCCGCCGCGCGCTCACGAAAGGCGAGCCGGTTGCGATTATACGGAATTGCTGGGGCTCTGAAAGGTTTTGCCGGGAGTGCATAGCTCAGGCTCATATAGATATGACAGCCAAGGCTTGCGACTAGAGATTTCTTTTTTTTGCGGCGCGTGGACGCTGGACAATGGCGGCGGGCTCATGCGAACCGGCAGGCATTAGGTGAGCCGAAAGAGTAGCGAAGGAAGGATTTCGCTAATAGCGGAAGCTCCATTTTTTATGCCATTCCGCCAAACCACCCTCTATATGTGTCCGGGCTACCGGCGAGGCAGAGGGACAGCCCATCTCCATCCCAGCCATGTGAAATAGCTGTCGAATGCCTCGCCGATTGCGCCGTTCCTTGTGATTAATCCTGAATCTTGTGTGTTTAGGTTGCATCAAGCTTACGAGCCTGGAGGGCTATCGCGCTTGTCTGTCTGCGCCGGATTATTACCAGTGCCGCTTGCGCGGGGCGAGTATGCCGGCGCATTCAGTCTGCGCGCGCGGTTGCACCGGGGCGGGTTCACTGAAAAATGTAAAAAGATTGCGCTCCATAGGTGCTCACGTATTTTAGATTTTTCGCCTTCTCGTATTCTTGTGTTCGGAAGGCCGCTCACACACCGCAGGCTTCGTCCGCTCACTTTGGTTCGCTTGCACTACGCCATTGCTCGACCTTGCAGGTCTGCGCATATTGAAATCTTCATGGGGACATTGAAAGGAGGTTTTCAAGAAACATGGAGAATTTAGAAAAGCTATTGCAGTCACAGGAATTCAGGCAGGCACAAAGTCAGACGTGTCTATGGTGGTTTGACGAAGTGTCTTCCACTAACGAAAGCGAAGACGAGGTTCGCAGCCACATGATTGACGACCAATATATTGAAGGTCTTGAGTGGGGCATTGTCAGACGTTCAGACAATAGTGAAAGGGGGTTCAAGTGAATTACACATGGGAACAGACGTATATCTGGAGTGGACAGGGAAGACAGAAGAAGAAAGCACAGAGCAGCGCAATGGCTGCATGACGATAAACGCCGGGTATGTTGGATACTTGCGGGCGAGTATCGGCATGGCGAACGAGAACGGCTTTTTGCGGATGCTTTTCCCAGCGAAGTATTGGCAAAACAGAAGCAGTGACGAATACGATTTCAAAGCCAATTATGAAATGTTGAACAGCATGGGTTTGAAGTATCTGGTTTGCGCAGCGTCAGGCAAGCAGTTTGAAACCGCAGAAGCTCAGGACAAGGAATTGAAGAAACAGGAGCAGGCAGCTTTAGCGATACACGGCGCTATTACGCAACTTGCCGACAGGTTTGGCGCGTCAGAGAAGTTTAAGCTGTATATTGGCGCTGTGCGGGATTTCCGCTGTGCTGTAGAATGGCTGAATTCAGTTTTCGGTTTCTTTGAGCTTGGCATGGAGAAACAGGAAAAAGGATTGAAGCCCTATCCGCACATAAGCTGGTAGGATTGCTTTGCGAGATAGGAAACGATGTTTTTGTTTATTGCCGGGGGAAACGACCCCCGGCGTTTTGTTTTGTTGCGTGACAGAGGCACGAGTGAGGCAAGCGATAGAAAGAAGTGACGATAGATAGCTCGCCCACACAAAAACCAAGAGGCGGCTTTCGCGGTCGCTCAACCGCAACTCAATGGTTTTCGGTGGGCTTCGGGTGCGCTGCCGCTCTGTTTCGGCTCTTGTGGGTTGCCTCAAGAGCCTTCACGAGGTTGCGCTTATGTGATTGCGACACGGAATGCGATCGCCTACCGGCGATACCGTGTCACAGAAAGAATGCCGGCCTGCAGTTCCTGCAAGCCGGGAATGTATATGGCGGCCCTGCGGGTCCGCTTGCTGGCGTGCCGAGGGCACGCATGATGATGACGATGGGGCTCCGCCCCAAAGATTTGAAGAGAGCCGACGTCTTTCGTGGATGCGTGATCGTCGGTATGAGTGTGTTGAATTCGCGCGTGTTCGGAAGTTCGCGCGCATTGACGTTGTTTGCGTTCGCGGTGAACGTGAGCGGCGTGTTGACGACGTTGAAGAGTGATTCTGAGGTCTCAGGATATGAACGACGTGGATTGCCGCGCTGAGGCGTGTGAAGACAGTGGTCCAAGGTGTCGAAGGACAGACTGGACTGCTGGCGCAGGTGATTGGCTCTGCAGAGATGCAAGAGTATGAGAATATCAAGACGATGGTCTTTGAGATTGAGATGCGTGTTGAGGCACGCTGTATTGTTTGCGCTGTGGCGAAATGGAGATATTCGGCGAGCCGAAGGAGTTGTGAATGCGACAGGAGCGCTGATGAGGCTGATAAGTTTTGCGAGCGAATGTACGATTGTGCCGGAGGTACTACCGTTATGTGTGCTGTAATAAGCAGCAGGATAGCATGAGCAGATGCCGGTTGATTGAAACGGCTGAGATACATGGCTGATGGCTGTAGTGGTATTGACGCAGCGATAAAGGGCTGGCAGATGATTGAGAGCCGAAGGCTGGCGAGTGTGTGCGATTGTGCCGCTGGCAAGCGAATGAGTATTCGGGTTGTTGACCGGTACGATTGATTGTGAATTGCTGGAAGCCGAAGAGATTGAGCCGGAGGCTGGAGATTGCCGTAGGCTTGTTAGATTGTATTGGCTGAAGGCAGGCTGGAATCCGTGTGTGGCGTGAGATTGCGCTGGAGAGATGATTGTTGTGCCAGAGGCACGGACTGTTGTTGATATTGGTGTAATAGAGTTGGCATGTAGCGTTGTAGAAAGACAGATGCGTGTGCATGTAGAGTTGAGATATTCGGTGAACCGAAAGAGTATTGAAGGAGGGCAGGAAAGCCGATGATTGCGAGAAGTGTTGAGAGCCGGAAAGTCGGCAGGAGTTGATGACGAGGTGTCGTGATGATGTTTTGCGAGCTGTGGCTGAGAGTCGGACCAGAGCCGAGGTATAGAGACAGAAGATTCTGGAGTGTTGAAGTGTCAGGAGAAGTTTTGAGAGCCGGAGGCTGGCAGATATGTGCTGATAGCGTAAGATTGTGCCTGAGGCACTGGCTTGATGAGTTTTGCGCCAGAGGTGCTGGACAGCGAGAGACGCTGGATAATAGAAAGGTCAAGGACAGAGAGTTTTGTGAGCTGTAGATGCGTTGTAATGCGTGTACGAGTGTCGTAGTGAAGGCGTATAGAGTATTCGTTGAGACAGGGAGCCGAAGGCTTGCGTGTGGAAGGCGTGAAGATTGTTGCGCTGGAATAAGGAAAGCCGAAGGCTTGCAAAGTTTGTGATTTTGGAGGAATAGAGGCGTGCAGGGCACGTTTTAGTGTTGAAGTTGAGATATTCGGTGAACCGAAGGATACCGGCCTACGGGCCGGGGATGATATGCGCGTCTTCGACGCGTATATGGCGGCCTGCGGGGCCGCATATTGGCGCCCGGCGGGGCGCACGATAATGGAGTTCGCGCGTGTTCGAGAGTTCGCGCGTTGACGACGGACGTTCGAGTTTTGGGACCGTCGTGAATGACAAATAGTTTGTCGATTGGTTATGCCGATGGCATGTAAAGTGAATGACTTTAGGGATAGAGAATGTGAGCAAAGTTGACACAGTTTGTTGTGGTCAGATTGGAGTATGCGTTCGCGCGTGTTTTGGAGTTCGCGCGCATGGACGTTGTTGTTTTGCTGGTCGCGGATCGCGTTGCGGTCGCGTGTTGACGATGTCATAGGCTAGTTTTTTTGATTAGGTTTGTTTTAAGGATATTTTAGGTTTGTTTCTTAGGAAATAGGTTTGTTTTTGTTAGTTTAGAGTAGGAGTGGGGGGGAATGAAAAACAATCCTCAACATTTGCTTCATAACCTATTGATGTGCCGTCGATTAAGGTTTGTTTCAAAAGCAAAACAAACCTCGAAACTAACCTCCCTGTCCGCCCACAGGAAAATGCGGGAACCGAAACCTATTTATACCCTTGTTGCCACTCAAAAGTAACGAAACATGATGAACGAATACACCTTCACGACTGAGACAGGATGGCACGTCCATGAACTACGGCCGTTTAGCATCAGCTATGCTGTAATGCAAACACCCGGCCTCTCCCGATACACCCATGAGTCGTACCGTCAGGAACAAACGGACAACACCCCAAAAAAAGCTCTTTATGCCTGCCGCCCCTATGACCGGACAACTGAGGTAACCTCAATCGCCATGGAACAGCCTGCCCCTGCCCTGCTCGCTCCGCCAGAACAAGGAAAGCCGGAGGATCTTCTCGCCACCCTCAATCGTGACAAACTCAAGTTCGATTCCCTTTCCTGGGAGATCATCCGGCAGATGGTCGAAGAGCGGGTCCAGCTCCGTGACAAACACAGGAAGGACATCATGGGCCGGATCACCGATGTCTCCGGCGACATGTCCTGCTGCGATACCCTAAGAACGCCCGACACCCTCAAGCGAAAGGGCACACTGGAAAAAACACAACTCGATCTGGAAAGGCAGGCGAGAGAAGAAGACATTTCTCTCTGGAAGGATCTTACCGATTTGAGAAAGGAGCTTTTGATCAATCAGCGGCAATACCGATCAACGAGAATGCGACAGGATCTTGTGAACGGCATTTCGTCTTACGATGGAGATAAAGAAGAAACCCACCCAATGGGCACAGGATACATGCCTGGCGCTTAGGCCGGTAGTCGGTCCGGAAAAGGCTTCGGCGCTCTGGCAGATGTATCTTTTTTCTGATGAGAACGGCCGTGAAGAACTGGAAGAGGAGCTTCAACTTCTGGCCAACTCCCTGCTTCATAGAGACGTTCAAAACAAGACGCCCATCTTTCATCCGCCATCAGCACAATCCGCGCAGGGCGAAATCCCGCTGGGGTGGATCCACTACAACGGCAAGGATACCTGTCCCTTTGGTCTGCGGTTCATGGAACTCGCACAGCACACTTGTCTTGTGGGAAGAACAGGGTCAGGAAAGAGTAATACCGGTTACCTGCTCGCGCTGAATCTGGCGAAGAATGACATGCCCTGGCTCTGTCTGGATTGGAAACAGTCATGGCGAAGACTCCGGAACCTTCCTGAACTGCGCGATCTCCGTGTCTACACCATCGGTCGAGATGTCGCCCCTCTGCAAATCAATCCCCTCATACCGCCGAGCGGCATGGACCCTAAAAATTGGATCAAAGCGGTCATCGAATGTATTATGAAGGCGTATTTTTGTGGAGACGGCGTCGGATTTCTGCTGACAACGACCCTTGACGAACTCTATCATACTCATGGCGTCTACGATGGCACGGTGAAGACCTATCCCACATTAAAGGATGTTCTCGCGAAACTGAAGACTATACCGGCCGCCGGCAGAGTCAGTCTCTGGCTTGCTTCAGCAATCCGAGCGGTGCATGCCATGTGTTTCGGCGCAATGGACAGTATCCTCAACTCCGGCAACAGCGTCACAATGGACGAGCTTTTGTCACAGCCGACGGTTTTGGAACTGGAAAGCCTGACCCATGCCGACAAGCTCTTCTTTTCGGAACTCCTGCTGCTGGAAATCTATTCACATCGCCTTCAGAAGAACGAAAGAAACCAGCTGCGTCACGTAACCATCATTGAAGAAGCCCATCACCTGCTTTCCCACTTATCCCAGCGGGCAGGCATGCCTGCCTCTATTGTGGAGGTTATCTTCAGGGAGATCAGGGAATTCTCCGAGGGAATCGTATTCCTCGATCAGATGCCATCGGAAATCAGCAGGACCGCGCTGGCAAACACGTACACAACCATAGCCCTCAATCTCAAGGGCAAGCAGGACGTTGCCACAATGAGCGCCGCCATGCTCCTGCAGGATGACCAGCCGCTGGCACTCGGCTCCATGGAAATCGGAAAGGCTATTGTGAAGTTGCAAGGCAGAATCAAAGAGCCTTTTATGATCCGTGTGCCGGAAATGAAGATTCCACCAGCGCCCGTGGACGACGAAACTCTTCGTCTGGCCATGCGGCCACTTATTCGGCTGAACGAGAATGTCCATGAGGAAGAACCGCCTGTCCTGTTGACCGGGGCTGAACTGGAACTCCTGAAGGACATTGCAGTAGCCCCGAAATCAGGGATTGTCGCCAGGTACACCCGACTCCACTTGAGCGGAAGGCAGGGCGACAAAGTCAAACGCTCGCTCATGGATCTCGGCTATATTGAGGAAACCGGCAGCCTGATTCCAGGAACAAGAAGAAAAGGTCTCCGGTTGACCGAGAAAGGCATGAAGGCGCTTTCGGAGTGAGAGCCGGGCTTTTTGACCCGTAAACTCCAGGGTGCCATCACACTCTTTCAACGCATAAATATTCCAAAACGTAAACCTCACTGGACTTGTAAAATGAACTTCTCATTCGCCGCACTGATACTTTCGGCGCGACTGGCCAGATTAGAGAGACCTCGGCGTTTGAATGGGCCGGTGTCGCGCATCATGATCGTCTCTTCCCGTCGTTGCGACTGAAAAGTAATACCGAAACATTCTTAAATAGAATGAATGAATAGATATAGATATATGAACAAAGAAAGAGAAGAAGAGAGGTTCAAGAAGCAGTCGTTTTCTTTCCCAGCGGCCGGTCGCCACACACCATGTGATATGTTTCAAGCATTCCATTCATACGGCGCACACTCTCTCTACTCCCGCAAGAACCGGACTCATTCGCCGCACTGCACTCATACCGCATTTCGGCGCATACGCTCTTTCAGTCCTTAGAACTCATCAATTGAATCTGCCCGACAACACGCTATCAAGGTCTTCCTGCGTGATTAACGGCTCGATTCTATACGTAATGCCCCGGCTTAATCGCGCAGAGGCCAGCATAATCAGGCCCAGCGATATCAGGTGTCCAATGCTCGAATAGAATTGCGTGTACCGGTACGGATCCTCATTGCAATGCCTGCTCAATTCCACGTAACGCTGATACACCGGCTTCACCAGTTTGTCCTGATCTTCAATCACCGCTTTCAGAATAAGCAACGCTTTGTCATTCAGATTACAGATAACCTCTCTCACTACATCCTCCCTGGCCTTGTTGAAACACTCTGCCACGGTCTTGCGCTCGCTTGTCGCACAGTAAAGCAGTGTCTTTATGGCTACTCTTACATCCCCGTTCGTGTTCTTGGCTGTCATCGCCGCAACTTCCTCAAGAAGACCCGGCTCGCATGAATGCAGGCCTGTTGCCGCCCTGTCCTTCAGGATTTCAAGGATCTCCTGCGCGGAATAATTCCGGAAGAACACCAGCTCCGCCTGCAACGAGGAACGGATGCTTTCGTCCACCGAACGCAAATACCGGGGATTATTCGTCAGCAACACCACCGAGTACCGTTTCGGACTTCTGCTCAGGAAATACAGCACATCGCTTCGCCCGTTCTTGTCGGCCAGCATTTCTGCTTCATCCAGCACAATGACTGCCGGCGATGGAATCTCTTTTTCAAACTGGTTGCACAGCTCTGAGTACGCATAGCCTCTTGGCCTCACCTTGAGTATCTCCGCCAGCACCTTGAAACTCGTATTGTGAACCCGGCAGTTGACAACGTGGAAAGGAAGAACAACGCCTCTTTCCCCAAAATACTTGCCCAGGTGCCTGAGCGTTACTGTCTTGCCGCACCCGCGCGGCCCGATGACAACAAGGTTCCTCGCAATCGTAGTTTGATGGTAACGCAAAAGGCTTTCCGCAATCTTCTCGGTTTCCGGCCTGATAAGCGGCGACTGCGGCACGTAAGAAAAATCGAAAACATTGAAATCTTTTATGTTCGGCGACTTGGACAAATCGCCTGATTCAAATCTATCAAACACCTCTCCGAGACCAGCCATGCTTCTTTGATTCATTCACCTCACTGATACTTACGCCCCACCCCTTTTTATATCCTTCGGTTCGCTCACATTCACCGCACCGATATTTTCGGCAGCCGCATAAGTTCGGCAATCTCACGCGTAAAGACCGCCAGACCCGCGGCGCAGTGTTTCTCTGAGAAGTTTTCTGCTGTTCGCGTCGAGCGTAATTTTCTTCCTTGTAACCATTTCCTGAATCATCCACGCACGACCGGACAACAGAGAGCGCTCCAGATTCAGTTGTTCCTGTGCTTCCATCGTACCGCACAGAGAAGGATAGTTGCCGGGCCGGAGTTCCGATTTTTTAAGCGCAAGAAAAGCTGCGTCGGCTTTGACCTTCTCGAATTGAGATCGAAGCGCCGCAATCAGCTCATGAATCTCTGTCGGCGCAACCGATATAAGCGGATAGGGTCTCACACTATTCCTGCGAGCGTTTTCACGATGCAGGCGGCTAAAGATCATATTACCGGAACCAGATATCGCTTCCCGCACGCTTTGCATTGCATGTCTTTGGATTTTCTACCGTTCGCGTAGTACTTGTACCCGCGCGATCGGCTGCCGGCCTTGCTATCTCCGCACTTTTGACATTTCCTTGGTCTTCCCCGTCCCATTGGCGTCACCTCGGCATAGTGGAGCAACGTACCTTCTTAAATGTTTCTATTCTGAGATGCGCCAGCGTAACATTTAAGAACGGTGCATTCGTTCATCCACCCATGATATGCAACCATGACGCAGCAAACAGCATGCGAATCGCCAAATACGCGGGGAAGAAATTGCTTTCCGTGTTTGTGATTGTGGCGATTGGTGTCTCCCTGATCTATTTTAGCCGCAATGCTGCAACGGCAATCTGCGTCGGCATTAGCTACTTGATCACGATCGCAGCAATAATTGTTGTCATGATTGCCGATGATTACGAGCGAAGACTCAAACTGCGCTTCAAGGCAGCGAGGTCATGAATATATGATTCTTCTGTGCTTCTATTCCTCATCGAGAAAATCCCAATCATCGTCGGAGAGCTTTGCCTCAGGATGGTAGCTGACTGTCCTGTAGACCGCGTCGGCTGTGTCTGCAACCTCGACGATTCTATCGTAGATGCCGCCTACCATTCCCTTGATCTCTCTGACATCAGTTTGCAACGCTTTCACTTTTTCTTCAAGAGGGCATGTGTGCCCCGGTGTGTATTTGTCTGGTGTCATTGCAAAAGGACAACGCGGGATGAGTATAAAAAGCTTACGGCATGAAAGTTTCACGATTTAGGAGCAGCAATATTACCTGTATGTTTGTAAAACCATGACAGGTGTGTTAACAGGATGGACGAAGCGCGCACGAGCAGGCACACGGAGTCAGATAATTATGAATGAGACACCGCAAATACCGCAGGGACTGGACCGAAGAGATGTCAGGACCTTTGGGGAGATGGCGAATCTTGTCACAAGATTCGAACAATTGTTGGCACGACACTCCATCGTGATTGAACGCGGATCAGACTTGGAAAGTGTTTGCCTAAACATTCAGGATCTGGAGTCACGAAGGCGCAAGGAAAGCGCTATCAGTCCGATGGAGGACATTCGTCCAATGTGGCGGCAATCAGCGGGACTGATTGAGATTCTGCGCATGTTGATTGCTGCCGATGCGCATAACAGGATTCAGCCTTTCATTCCGCATCTGCGTCTGATGAACCATTCTCCAGGTGCGCAGAACGTTAAGTCCGTCGTGTTCGATGAGGACAGCAATAAACTATTTGAAATGCTTGTTGGATTGTCGTGTGTTCAATTCAGTGATGATGTCGTTCTCGACGATCCAGAATTGGCGCAAGGAGACAACCCAGACGTGCTCTTCAGCTCAGAAGGGATAAAGTGGGGTATCGCATGCAAAGTGGTCAATGGTCAGTCTCCATTAACTATGTTTGAGAGAATTGATGATGGAGTGCGACAGATCGAGGCATCCGCTGCAAGCAAGGGTTTTGTGTTACTGTGCCTGAAGAACATCATTGATCACGAGTTCGCATGGCCTCTGCTTAATACAGAGAAATGGCAGAAAGGGGAAGAGGAGCCTATCTTCGGTGCGTTTCGGGATCAAGAGGCATCGCGGGTACGTGAATACTTGTTGGAGTTGGCAGCGACCAAGACGCAGGATCTGTTGACGGCAAATGGTTTGGTTGCTGTCTCCGGCCTGTTTGAAGGCACAAGAGTTCTTCCAGGTATCGGCTTCTTTCTTCAAACGACTGCCTCCGTGAGCCTGCCAGATGGACGTCCGATGGTTACTACTGTAGGCGTGTTGCATTGGACTACATTCGGCGTGCTGGCAGCGCATGATCGTTCGCTGCTGAATACCATAAGTGAGTCCCTGCATCACAGGGTTTGGACTGATGACACTGGGCAATAGCAAGGACTGTCGCGTCCTGACATAATCCACGCCTGACGATTGTGGTAACCCTCTCTTTTCCTGTGCTAACCGGCAGATATAAAAAGGCCCCCGATTTCACATCTGGAAAGGAATGTGAAGCAAATGGCCGAAAACGACACGATTCAAAGGGGAGAAGATTCAGCAAATATTCAAAATTCCGCAAATGTGAATTCTTTGCCCGAAACGCCTCTTTCAGCGCCGCTTGCCGTGACCGGAACTTCGGAACAAGTGGCAACATCTCTCACTGCTACGCCAGTCAACTCACTACCACCAACACCTCCACCGGGCCAAAGCCGAAAGAAGCCCACGCGCCACTATGAGCAATTCGGCGAGGTCATTCGCTACCTGACTCTCGATGAATGGCAGCAGCTTCTCGATGCGATTGATAATTACAGGCACAAGCTGATGCTGCGATTGATCTATCATCTTGGCTGCCGGGTTGGCGAGTTTGTCAGGATTCAACTGAAACACTTGGACTTCGGCAGAAGCAGCGTTTTCATTCCCGCAGAGAACACGAAGACCGGCTTTCGCCGGACAAGCCATGTCCCGGTCGGACTGATGAATGAGATAAAGAGCATGCTGAAACGCGAAGACAGGATGCTGAAACGCACCGATGCGATGAGAAATCCAGACGAGTACCTGTTTCGCCACGGCACAAGGTTAGGCCGCCGATATAGCGAAAACCGCGTCAGGCAAGTCTTTCAGAAATACGTCCGCAAAGCTGGACTGGACAGGGAGTATGGCGTTGATTCACAGGGCAGGAAACTCCATGAGTTCACAGTGCATTCGCTGAGGCACTCGCACATAACTCATGCCATCCAAGACTACAAGCTGCCCCTGCCGATTGTGCAGAAGCAGGTTGGTCATAGGACGCTCAAGGCGACGAGCGTCTATCTGAACCCGAGCGATGAGGCTGTGGGTGAGGCGTATGAAGGCATTGAACACAGGTAAAGGGCGCACCTCTGGCAGCTATGAGACGACCGACTTCCAAACACTGGGATTATGAATGCACTTTCCGCTTCATCGGCATTGAATATTCCAATTCTTCTACCTGTTCCCAATCAGAACCGCCATTGCCAGAAAGAAGAAGCCGAGAAGAATCTTGCTGATGACCACGTTCTTTTTGCTCCATTCCAGCAGCGTTTGCGTCTTCATGCCGAAATAGGTCAGGGCGAGGATTGCGACCAGCGGGATGTCCGAGACGAGGTTGTACACCAGAAGATATGACACCGCCCTACCTTGCTCCTGTCCAGATTTGGCGAGCATGACCAGTGTCGGCACGTATACCTGTCCCGTGCATACGCCTTCCAACGCCGTTACCAGTGTCCCTGTGATCAAGCCTCCCGTAATTAGCGTCCGTCCGGCAATACCAGCCCGCATTATCCCATGAATCTTCGTTGTTATCGTGCCGGGAAGCTTTACGGCCACATCGTGTGAATCGCCTGTGCGCCAGTACCGGAAACCGTCGCGGAACGACAAGATCGCCAGAACGACAAGGACGCAGATAATCGTCATGTTCAGGCCGGAGCGGATGTATGTGAACCCTGAGAGCGAATGGAACACCCTGAGAAGCCCCAGCCCGATCAGGAAGTACGTCAGGAATGAGGCAATGCAGAACGGGATACCCATCAGCAGGAACGCTTTGCCGTGGAGCTTGGACACAGTCAGCAGGCTCATGAAGAACACGATGGTCGAAATGGCGCAATGATTGATGCCGTCGAGGAAGCCGGCAATAATGACAGCGGATAGCGTGAAACGTTGCATTCGCTCATCAGCAATTTTGAGACTATCGCCAGAGGAAACTGTGATGTGATTCGGCAGTGTCCAGTTGCCAGCAAGTCGTCGTGAAACTCCCTTGTCTATGCAGTTGAAGAGCCCCTTCTTGATCGCGTCGAACCCGTTGAAGACGTACTGATAATCCACGACCATGCAGACCGATTCGTTTGATGTTATCCCTAGTTTATGCTGGTAGGCCACAAGCATGATGACATTAGATTTCTCGCCGACATCGCGGTTGTTCAAAACATAGAAGCCTTCATACCGCTCCTTGAGTTCAGGCAGAACCTGTTCCTTAACACGAGTGCAGGCTGGGCAACCGGCCTCGTAGAAGTAGTCTATGGTGACGGGCGGCAAACCAGTATCGCCAGCCAGCGATGCATAACAGCCAACCGCCAGAAAAGCGCACACAATGGCTTTCGCTCTCGTTTTCATAGTCTTTCGGCGCTGAAACATTCAGCAGTCAATGGAGATACTGGGTCAACACGATGAAGATCATTTCCCGCTCTCCAGTCGCTTGATGACGTGAACGGGAATCGCTATTTCGCGTCCGTCGTCGTGATCTGTCTTCACGACGAACATCTTCCCGTCAAGTTCAGAAAACGGCAGGATGTTCTTGAATTCGCAGCGATAACCGTTCTGCGAAAGCTCGGATACTTGACTTTGTATGTCTGGATCTGGAGACTCAACACTCAGAATCCGGAACGATTTACCTGTCCTCGACCTTATAGCCAGATATCGTGTGACAGGCGTTACGTCTCCCTCTGATTCAACCAAGAGTATTTCGCGGGGGACCACAACAATATCGCTTGACACTGTGGCCATCACATGTATGTCGAACTCCTTATGCTTGGGATTGTCCGTAAATATTTGCATGTTCACCTGTGTCACGCCCGGTTTAAGCGGAGGCATTGTGCGAATCTTCACTACTATGCCTTTACCTGCCTTTTCGCACTTGGCGGCGAACGCACCACTCTGCAGGACAACATTTGTCACAGACATAACCAGCGAAGTGGAACATGTGATCCTGACTTCTCTTTCGACTTTATCAGTCATTCCAATCTGCCCAAAGTCCACAATGTCTGGCTCGACAACGACTTCTGAAGTAACCGTCCCCACCAGCATCACCTGATAGTAAGGCTGTGTCTGGTCGTTGGAACCTATATAGAAGCACTTTCTCTGAATTCCTTTGCGCCCAATCAAATTAAAACTGACCCGGCACGTTGTCCCGCTGCCTGGGGCCAGCAGTTTTTCTGCCACTATTCCTGATGCCCCACAACATCCCCTAACTTCTCCTATCTGAAGCGGTTGATCTCCAGTGTTGTGAATCAGGAAGACGTTCGTAACAGAGCAGGTGTTGGGTGCATCCCCGAAGTTATATTCCGGTTCGGCACATGAGATTCGCGGACCAGCGGCGTGAAGATTAGTCGAACATAATAGGGGAAGAAAAAACCAGCCTAGACCAACTGAAAAGAATCTCGAGAAAATAGCGCGGAAGAATGCCTTCATTTCGACTCTTGTCCAACAAATCTTTGTTTGAGCCGATTCAAGGCGCTTTCGGTCACAACCTTGTCCTGTTTGTCCGATGTTCCACACAATGACTGAAGCAATTCGATGTCGGTTTGATTTCCGACATCGCCTACAGTGGCGACAGCAGCCATTCTGATCGGACCAGTCGAGCCGGTTTGCGCCAACACTCTCGCCGTCGGAAGTATCTCGGTCTTGTTCAGCATTCCGCACAGACGAAGGCTGGTAATCCGGTTCGCCTCGGTGCTTTGATCGTCCATCGCCAATTCCAACGCCTTCTCTCCCACCTTGTTCCGATCGAACTCGCTGTTGTTTCGCGACAGTTTTTCAAGCGCCAGCAACGCTGTTCCGGGAAACGTCTTATTCGTATCGCCCACTGCCGCCCAATATGAAGACTCCATGTCCTTGCGCTCAGGATCTTCGTTATTTGTGCTTCCCACCGGCCATTTTGACTCGTAGTAATCCGCCATGTACTGGATGCAGTAGTCTCTCCAGACGTCGTCATGCTCCTTATCTTTGAACATCTTAACAAGCTGCCCGCCGAGTCCATCAGGAATCTTGTCCTGGCGCTGGAGCATATCGAGCACATCGTTCTTGAATGCGTTGAACATATCAGGAGTGATATCTTTCTCGTCCTTTGAGGTGCTGTCCAAGAACATCATCAATGCCTTTACGTCATCCTCTGACAAGTGTCTCGTCATTTTCAGCAATTCTTTCCGGCGTGCGTTGATGTCCATAATTCTCTCGTCCAAACCGACTATTGCCTTGACTTCCGGTGAAAGGTTTAACTTCGCAAGGACTTTCAGTATCCGCTCTTTTCGTGTTTCTTTGGAAGCAACAGAAGATGGGAGCGTTTCGGATTTCTTTGTCGGGACTGAAACAGATCGGTTTGCGGCATCTATCCCGGAGGCTTCATGCGGGCCCAAGCATGAATCTGTGACCACGTTATGGCGTTTGGCAACGAGAATGACAGCTGTTACGCACAGCACAAGGCATGCAAGAAGAATGATTCCAACTCTGAGCTTCATGCTACGGAATATAACATCACTGCTGACGCAATTCACCTATTTTGTTTCTCAACATCGGCCTGTTCCTTTCGCTCAACGCTACCATACCATGCTAATGGACTAAAGATTCAAGATCATAGGCGACAAATATTAAGCACAACACGCCAGCAACCTCATTCTTAACAGACCACTCAATCCGCGCAACATTCTCAGAAACAAGCTGGTTTCCACATGCTTCATTACCTCCGTTATCAGCATAATCACAACATCACTCTTTCAAATAGAAGGATGGTGGTAATCGAGATGTTTTGAGCTTGGGCAACAACGCTTCATACGGACCGTATGGTAAAATGTCGACTTTTGTCACTTTGCCTATGTTTGCGAAGCTGCTTAACCGCGGCAACTCCGTGACAATAAAGCGCCCTCCTTCCTTCTTCAGTATCGTTGACTGCAAGCTCATGAACCCATTCGTTCCGGTTGCACTAAGCCGACGAACATATAGAAGCGTGTAGTCTTGATCGTCAATACTCAGATGGCCTCGCATCAGAACGCTCATCTTCGTGGCATCATCGAATAATCCGTGCACTTTCCCTTTGCCTGGCTCCAACCCAAGGCGCCGAAGCATTTCTTGCGCAGATACGTCGCACATTGAAAACAGAGCGTCAACATCAGCCTTGTACAGCGCCCGCCAATAGGACGCCAAGGTGTTCTCTGGCGTATTGAACTTGTATGGGTCGTTCTGTTCAATATCTATGAACAACGGCGGGTTGAGAACTTCGCCACCATAGACAGAAATCCAGTCTTCTATTGTCTCCACTTTCACGTTCAACTTCGCCAATCGCAACTCATCCTTTAACCAGAACCGATCTTTCAACGCCCTGATGGTGTTCGTCGGCATCTTGCTGATGCTCATTTCTCGGACACGAAGATTTTCGAGGCGCGTTAGCTCTTGGATCTGTGCAAGATCGCCCGACGCGGAAGCAGTGTTGGAGGAGACCGCCGCAAAAATGCGATTCGTAACTGGTTGCGTGCCAGCGTCGTCATGGCAAGCTGCGTCTCCCGACAAAGAAGGCATCACGCGCATTCGATTCATGCTTCTCGAATCGGGTGCAATCGCCGGCAGGCGGACAAACATGTATGCAAAGAGCGCAATCAGAATCACTATAACGAGGAACCACCATGGCGACTTTATTAATCTCATCCTTGCCTTCCAAATACCCTTCGGGGCACATAGCCTAATCTGCATGCCAATCAAATAGAATACTTCTCAGGATTGACATTCAGCACCTGAATTCAATATCCATCCACACGATCCAGTCTCACTCAAGGGGATGCTGGATTATGTACTTGGCAGAATGGGTGTTGGTCTACGACGGTAGTTGTTCCGCTATCTGCTGTAACCCAATCCCACTCCCCTGGATCACTGTTACCGAACTGCCACTCAGTTCTGATGTAGGTTTGGGTTGTCTTCCACTTTAATGCGTTTCCGCCGACCACTCCACTTGTGTACTGTATATTTGCATTTGCATCGATTAATGTAGCTACGACAGCAAACACGGTACCACTAGCCCAAGCCGAATTGTTGTAGCTTCCAGCAGTCCCGACAAAACTCCACTGTTCTCCCCCTCCCGGCCCCGACACCGCCGACCATCGAGTATTCAGGGCGCACCCGTGGCAATCGTCCTCATCAATTTCGGGATTATAGAAGTTGCCGGACCAACTTACCGTAAAGCCAACGTATGTCACTGTCAGCGAGTTGATAGCAGTCTGCACTTGAGTGATAATGGTTGACGGAATGGCATTACCGGCAGCACCCAGTACCTTCGAAGCGAAATCAGGTAAGACAGCGGAGCCTTTGGTAGGACTCAAGGTCGCATTGCCTTCGACCTGGTTCAAAATCAATTTCCAATTGCCATAGTTCGGTTCGGCTATTACAGACGGGCAACAAACATCGTACGCCGTTGTGATGACAGTTACATCTTGCGCGTTAATGCTGCCAAGATTGAACCAGCCTAGCAGTGTATTGGCGAGCAGACTTGCATCTGGAACATAACCGCCGGTGATCGTCGTGTTTTGCGGTCTCGGTGAGACATTTAGAACGCCTGTGAATTGAACGCCACTGGCACTATTACACGCCCCAAACGTCGAGTCGACACTCGATACCACGCCACAGACGATACCCACACTCAACAACAGACGAATCAGTCGCTCAGTCGTAGTCATTAGCAGCAATCGCCTTTCTTGTCCCCACTCATGTAGTTCATCACCCACGTCAAATTCTTCTATAGTGTCTTTTTGCAATTAAGCGGTTCGCTAGCGCGTTCTAAATCAATGAGACCATTTCCCCAAAAAAGAGGACACCAAAAATGGGCCTACCCTTATAATAGTGCCATCCTTTTCGCCCATTGTCATGGTTTGCGAGGCTACGATCCATTTGCCTGTGCCTTCTCTTCTATCACCTTTGCAACACTATTCGTGCTGCTGCGGAAACCTTCGGGTCGGCATCGGTAGTCAAATTCACTCACTGCATCTATACAGTCATGTCATCAAACTTCACGCCGCTTACAAAAATGCTGATGCCTCACTTCCGCATGTCAACACCCCACATGTCACTTGTAGCATATGTTATAGAGCCCCTGCTTTCGACAGTGCGAGCCCGGAGAAATGTCACTGTCCTTGATATTTCTTGATATCCCTTTCTGCTTGCCGTCTAACAACAGAAGAAACCTTCTCATTATGCATTGCCTTCTGAAACAATGGCATTATCTGTTCTTTTGGTAAATTCATCGCAGAAAGAACCTTCAGTGCTGCAAGTTGGACGTAGTCGCTTTTGTCATCGGATATTGCTTTCGTCAGAAATTCAATTACTGCCGCTGATGGAAGAGAGCCAGTGGTCCTGACCATTCGGACACGAGTGTGCTCGTCGCCTGAGTTGTACTGCTGGCGCAACTGATCAACAAGTCTACTGATCCCTTGCGTGTCGAGTTCACTGGTGAACTGTAAAGGGGCAACTGCCTTGATGACAACCGATTGCCCTCTCTCATCCTGTATCTCTATTGCGCAGTCAAGGGATAACGAGCATTTATTCAGAACCCGTAAATAGTCGTTCATGATAAGAACATCCACTGTGATTTCGTTTCCGGGAGCAACAATCATTTTTTTGAGGGTTTGCTCGTCAGAAATATCACTGGGAAGCACCCTAACCTTTGCCTCATCACCGCAAGTTGGTTGGCAAGTTACTCCCCTGTCTTCCATGCAATTAAGCCACACAGTAATGGGGACAGAGTTTGTGTTTCGTAGTACAATGGACATCCACACTGGCTCGTTGACTGCAAACTCAGTCGTCGTCGTCCCTTGCACATTTTCATATCTAACGTCGAGCATTAGGCCAGTTTGTGAAGACGACGCGGCTATCACTTCAGGCACCTCTGCCATGATCAACATGATTGCTATAGCAACCTGATAGACTTCTTTTACCTTTACCATTGTCAATTCCTCTCACATTCATGGCCTCTCAGTGCAAGACTGAGAAAACCCACCGGATCCAGTAACTGATGTCGTAAACGTGTACGTTCCACCGGTATTTGTATCCTTGGCGACTGTTTTGGTGATGGTATAAGTGGCGAGCACACCTGCGTCCCAGCTTGTATTGAGTACCGTGTCTTGGAACTGAATGCTCTGATTACCTTCCCTATAGTCGGTGGCACCGGTAGAAAAGTCAACCAAGGCAGGGTAATAGTGGTGCCTATCTGTCTGACCTGTGCTGCCAAGAGTGCCGCTATTAAGCGGACCAATATACTCAGATGGGACAGGCTTCATGAAAGGCGGATTCGAACCCGGATGTGTCCAAATCACATCCTCCCGCAGATTAGTGTTGATCAAGTCATTAGGATCTCCGCTTTCGCTTGACCAAAATCCAGTGCATGTAAGTCCAAAATGGTCATTCGCGCTTTTTATTTGAAACTGGAAGTTGTACGGCCAAGTGCTTACCGTAAAGTTCATAGTGGCGCACGTACTCGAAAAATGATTGTTGATGGATGCCTCCAGTGCTATGTTGTTAGCAGTATCGCTGTTGGCAACACCGCGAATGTTTACTGTCGTGGTTTGGGTTATCCTCTTCGATGTCGAACCATCGTCAAACGTGGCTGATCCCTTTCCACTC
The DNA here is from genome assembly GCA_964487695.1 of uncultured Victivallales bacterium. GTDB lineage: Bacteria > Verrucomicrobiota > Kiritimatiellia > UBA8416 > CAZASC01 > CAZASC01. Next base: position 34,470 of record CAZASC010000009.1, on the reverse strand, counting down.
GTCGTCGAGAGAGTGAGCGTTACAACAGCACCTGCAGGAAGTGGTGAAGGACTAAGAGTAACAGTCGTGCTCTTCTGATTCGTTTGTTGTGGATTATTCCCAAAAATGGGGACGCGGTAAATATTCCCTATCGTCACTGTAACTAAGGTCCCATCCTGCGCGTTGCATGCTGCATGACACACCCACGACGCCAAGGTCGCGGCAAGAACCAGCAATATCGCGATCGTCGCAACTTTTCTATTCAAAGCTTTCTGCATATCTTTTCCCATTATTCAGGCATCACTCCAGAGTAATATGCCTCGCCAAGATCGATTCCATTCTCATACGTCTCGATCATGTAGCATGCTGAGGCACCCAGGGAATTCGGGTGAATTAGCATGAAATTGTATTCCCCCGAGTGCATTCACGTTCGCAACTGTTATCCAGCGCTTAAGAGTCATCTCATCAAACGTCACGCCGATGAGTCTCATCCTGTAGAATATGGCACGCTCGTAGACGCAGTTCTCCCGTCGTTTTATTTCTCAGCACTCTTACCTTTTACATCAAGCCCTAAATGCTATCAATTATGCCAACTACAATTATGGTGAGGTTAACGTTGCATAGTATTATTCTCTATGTTCCGTATAGCATTCTTGGCAAGATTTCTGACACTCTGATACTCATGAGATGCTGCAACAATGTTTTTCAGGGCTGGCAGTGCGATCGCGTCTCCGATGCTCCTCAAGGCAATGACTGCATTTCGTCGCAGTATGGCGTTGTCCTCCGCTTCGTCATTTACATTTCCAACAATCGGCGCATTCAGAACGGAGAGAAGAGCTGGCACCGCAGCCTTATCGCCAATTCTTCCGAGTGCACGAATCGCATTCTGCCGAACAATAATTACATGATTTGTTCCAATGTGTTCGATCAAAACCGGAACGCAAGATGAATCGCCTTTCGTAATGAGTTTCAAGATGGCCTCATTCCTTTCGGATTCGCTCATGTCCGTTTCCTTAAGTTTTGTAGAAAGTTCTTTCGTCATCCCAGGATCAATCAGCCTTTCCTGTTTGCTGGCGCCTTTTGCGTTTTCTCCAGTCGTGCGAATTTCATCTTGTGTCTGGCCAGAAAGATTCTCAATACTCTTGTCGCGAATGAAAATTAACTCGTTGCCATCCATATCCTTGAACTTGAGAACCTTCCCCGACGTCATCGGAAAACGATTGTCATAATCTACCGACACGTCGAGAAGCAGTCCCACTGTATCGTCATCAGCGGCTGGACTCTTGAGCATCACATTAGGAGGTTTGCCGGGCAGTTGGCCGTCAGAACCAGAGTGACAAACATCATACGTTTCTGAGCACACTACCGTCCTATGCTCCTTGACCAGTTCGTAGGCGTATTCCACCCCCCCTCCAAGTCGAAAGCACATCGTATTCAGCATGATCACTGCTGCAGGATTTGTGGTTGCGGGAGAAATCCGTTTCCAAGTCCCAATCAAGTCAGCCTGGACTTGTTTACTGTTGGAACTGGGTTTGTCCACAGTTTCGTACAAACGCTGGACAAGAGGTTCTTGTTTGGAATACCTCTTGAATGGCTCAACTGTTTGCGCGCTGGCGTTCATAGGGAGGAAGCTGCCCGCACAAAGGATAAATAATAGAAACCGCACAAGCGGGAAAAACAACCTTCTCATACCAAGTATACTCCTTTATGTATTAAGTTTCGGTTTAACGATCCGGACCCAGCCAGTCATATGTAGTCGGATTTGGATCGTATGTGCAATTTGCCGGATAGACCTCACAGCCCACGCTCTCGCCTGGGTGATTAGTGACCCATGTTGCGCTAAACGGACTACTAACCATGCACTGATAGTAGTACGTGAACAAATTGTCTTCATATCCACCCCAAGCGCCAGACAGCGACACTGCAGCGCTGGGATCTCTTTGAGAACCTGCGGCTTCTGCCCACTGATGCCATGACCATTGCTGAATCCCCGCTGAGCCTCCTACCGGTGTGAACGACTTTGTTTGCTGGTAACACATCCATCCGACTTGGCCGCTTGTCTGGCTTCCCTTGCTTGCCCAATTGTGTTGCGAACCACTGACTCCAACACTAGCGGCAAGTCGAATGAAATCACTTGATAGCCTATGACAATTGAAGACCCATGTGTAATGTGCGCTGAATCCATTATTCAGTAAACCAACAGATACGCTATCTCCGTCGTTAGCGTTGGCGGCCCAGCAACAAGCATTGGAAATGATAACTTCATGGGGTGTTGCCTCTGGTGAGGTTGGTGTTGTCAAGGTTGTGAAGAGCCAGTGTTTCGACTGATTCATCTCCACCCAGTCTCCCCACCCGCCAGCGAGATTCTGAACCCGATAGTACCAAGTTATGTCTAATGTGCCGTAGAAATTGACTGATTCATAAAGTGGCGACGACTCAAGCTCAAGTTCACCGGGACTCCATGTCCAGTTATGGAAAGTGGCGCCTTGGGGGTAAAAATTTTCAGTGTTGCCGGCGCCTTTGACCTCGACACTAGCAGAATGAGTAAGCGGCGAACTGCCTTCGATTGCAAGTTCAGCTGTGGCATCGTCGCCAGCAGTATAGGCCCCAGGTTCATTTTTGGTGATGTCTCCGCCCAGAGTTTTAGTCCAGACAGGATCCGTAATGGCACTGCTTCCTGTTGAACCCTCGTATAAATCAATGTCATTGTCCCAACTAAGCTTTGTGACTTCTGGCAACACCGCTGTGATTGTCCGAGTCGCGTCGCAGGATCCACCGTTAACTGTGAGGGTCAGTTTAACCGTGATTGTTCCTTTGGACTTAAGTGTCGTTTGGAAGTTCTGCGTTGTCGCAGTCGCTGGATCGCATGTACCTTCAACGACAGACCAAGCAAAAGTCTCTCCTCCCACCATTGGCTCGACGCTGCTTGTGAATTCGACCTCCTCGCCCTGTAAGTGAACATCATTTTCTGCAGGATCGGTAATGTTCACTGTAATGGCAGTTCCATCCGGTGCATTGCATGCTGCTTGGGATATCCACGACGTCTGGGTCACTAAGAGCCCTAGCAGCATTATGCTCGCCATAACTGTTCTCTTCGCCGTCTTCACGTATCCCATCCTATTACTGAGGCATATTGCTCGAGTAATATGCTTCGCCAAGGTAGACGCCATTTTCATACGTCTTGATCGTGTGGCACGTGGAGGTATTCAGCGAATTCGGGCGGATCATAAAGAAGTCATATTCGCCAAGTGACGTCAGGTTGGTGGATGTTATCGTCCGTTCAAGGGTGCCATCGTCCAATGTCACACCGCTCACAATAATGCTGATGCAAATATCCACGTCTTGCGGCACGTCTTCGGCGATTAGCTGGTTCTCCCATGTCTGGCTGTCGCCGTTATTCGCCACTACCCACATGTATGAATCCACCGCAGCCTGCACCCAGAATCCGTTGAGCTTGACGTTGCCAAGTATGGGACCGTTCGGGTAGAGCCGCGCCACCATGTAGTGATTGCTGTTGATCTCGGACATGCTGAAGTTCATGTCCGTGTATAACCTGTCCAGCGAAACAGTGTTGTCCACTTCGACAATGGCGCTGTCCGGTATGTCCGGGCAGTTCCAGGACCGAGTATAACCAATCATGCACGCCGGCGGATTCGTCGGGAAAGATGCCTCAACAACTGTAACGTTTATGCTGCTCGTATTGGTGACACTTCCTTCACAATAGGTTCCGGTCACAGCGTATACGCCTGCTATTGTGAACTGATAAATCATGGGCTGATTGATAGCACCAGAGTAGTTGGTCAGGCCTGCTATATTGATAGTCATAGTGCCGTTTGTCGCCCCTTGCGGATAAGCTGTCAGTTTAAGTGAATCGTTCGCACGAATGCTCGTGCCTCCCGAATTGAACAGGTTCAACGCAGTCCATGTGATGTTGGTAATTCTGGTAAATGCCCCGTTCTCAATGGAAACCGCGATTGCTGTGATGCCGGTCGGGGATAGACCAACATCGGAATACCATCTCGGCCCTGCGCCGTTCAAGACAGGGAAGGAGGAACCGTTTGCCGCCACCGCCATCCGATCCAGATACTGCACTGTCCCCTCCAGGCACACAGGCGAGACGACGCTGTTGCTGGAGGCTGGATTCTGGATGGTGTTGTTCAGATCGAGCAACTCTTCAACCCAGTCCTTCACGCCATCCCCATTGGCATCAGTCCCCCCAAGACTCTGGAAGCACAATGTTTGTATGATGAGGTTAACTTGGACGTGCACATTGTCCCAGAAGACACGCACAGTGTGTGTGCCGTTGGTCAAATACGGCGTGAGTATTTCGACGGAACCGCAGATGCCATTGGGAGCCACGAGTGTTCGTGTGCCCAGATATTCGCCGTCCACGTAAAGCATCAGGGGGCTCTGCCCAACAGGTTCCACAGGACTGCATGTGCTCAACTGATTAGTGAGCGTTGCCACAACCTTTAGCTGGAACATGTCGTTGGTATGCGTAGTCAACAGGTATTCGGCGTAGCCTCGCATACTGTTGCAAACAACCTGTGTGCCCTGAACCTGCCAGGTTCCGAGCGTGGCATTGGTGGCTGAACCGTTCACCACAACGACATCCGTCGTGGTTCCGTTAAACTGCGGATTCAACGGGGCGGTCTCGATTCCAATGCCCTCATACCAGTCAAGGATGCCCTCATGATTCAAGGACGGGTCAAAGACATCCAAGCCGGCTTCGTATTCCTCGATATTCGAGAGCCCTGCGTCGCCGGAAACCACTTCCATACCATTAGAGCTTCCGCCAGTGTCGCCCCCCGCGCTGACGCTGCTTATCTGGCCAATGAGCAAGCCGTCGCTGTTCAGCATAGCGTAGACAAGCCATTCGCCAATACCGAACGTCTGTTGAGTGATCACCGCAGCGCTGTATACCCGGACATCCTGAAGCATTCCGTTAAACCAGCCGCCTGGAACCCCATTGGCGGGAGCACCCATGACCAGTCCGGAACCGCTGTCGTAGCTTATCTGAAGCGTTGTTGCGGTCTGCCCGGCAAGCTTGCCGTTGATATACATAGAAAGCTGTGCTCCATCGTACATGCCTATCACGCTGTACCATTGACCTGTCACGACAAAACCATCGGCAGTTTCGACCTTTGCCGTGGCTGACGAGGACGAGATTTCAAGAACGAGCGACTGCCGGGCTGTCTTGTAAATGGCGTAAGCGTTGCCGCCAACCGCGCTCTTTTGCGCCAACAGTACCATGTCCCCATCGTGAGCGCCGTTTGCGACGGTATTGCCGTAGAAGGAGGAGAAATTCACGTAGGCCGATATTGTGAAGCAGGCAGGCTTGTATGCGGCGCTGTTGGTTATCTCAATCGAGTTGTCCGCGCCATCAAAGCTCTGCGCTGTTGTTGCTGCGGCAAGCCCCGGCACCGGCACAGCGCCATTGATAACGCCGTTGTTGCCGTTTGAACTGCTGTCATAAGCGATCGTCCCGTTCGTCTCGTCGAGCATCCAGTACCCCATGAGATCGTTGACGGGCAGGACAATGGGACTGCTGTACTGGATTTCCCAGTTGTCGGAGATACCTTCGGTGCCTGTGCCAGCGCTGCCGGTAGCGTTAGTACTGGAATTGCTGGAATTAGTGCTGCTATTAGAATTGGTGCTGGAATTTCCGCCACCGCTTTCGGCGAGAATCGGACTTGCGCCATTCAGATACTGCTCGACATTCTGGTCAAATGCGCTCACCTGCGTGGCGGAGATGGCGCTAGTCAGAACGAACACGTCATCAAGTTCTCCGGCAAGATAACCGTCCACATTGAGCCCGCCATGACCCAACAGGAGTCCGTTGCCGCTGTCATAGACCAGAGGCACGGAGCAGGCGACTGTCCCTATGTTTTCACCCTCAACGTAGAATGAAGCGTTTGTGCCGTCATATGTGCCCGTCAGATGATACCATTGCCCGGCCACCGCAAATCCGTCCGCAGTCTCAACCTTGCAGGTGGTTGAGGAACTCGATACTTGGAAGGCCAGTGAATCGCGATCCGTCTTATAGAAGGCATAGGCATATCCACCTGAGTTGTTCTTCTGTCCGAGGATAACCATGTATCCGTCAGGCGCACCGCCCGATACCGCGTTGCCAAACGAGTTCGTGAAATTGACTATTGCGGCCACCGTAAAGCATGCGGGTTTGTATGCGGTGCCATTGGATATGCTCACCTGGTCATTGCCGCTTCCATCGAACGAAAGACCGTTCCCGAAATAACCGTTCGTGTATACCGCGCCGGAGATTGCGCCGTTGTTGCCGCTGGGGCTGCTGTCATAGGCGACTGTCCCGTTCGTCTCATCCAATCGCCACCATCCGCAGATGTCTGTCACAGGAATCCCGGCAGGATAAAATCCATGCTGAACTTCCCAGCCGTCAGGTGTTCCATTTGAGTCACTGGCGCAGCTAAGCGGATTGGTCCCATATACAAACATCTTTCTGGCATCAGGAATGCCGTCACTGGCGCTGGCAATGTCACCTCTCCCAACGAGATAGTATCGACCATATACCGTATCAATCTTGCCGCGGTCAGCCGAGCCGCTATCCGTCCACGTCACCGAGGTCTGGCCATTCACGGCGATGTTGGTCTCGGCGATCTGCCAGCTGAGACTGGAGAACGACTCATTTCCGACTTGATTCTTATAGTAGATTTCGAATGTCTCGCCGGGAGTGCCATTTGCGCTGATTGTGAGGGTAATCTCATCGCCATTGGTGTTGACCGCCATGGCAGTGACCGTGGGCGGATTTGTGTTATTCGGGAAAAGATTGTCATATGGCCTCGGTTCCGTCCAGTCATAGGAGTTGACCGGCAAACGAGTATACCAGAAACCCTGTCCCAGCCCGAAATAATCTTCTGTCGCCGGACCTGTCCAATTGGTGGTGTAGTGCCACTGGAAATCTGACGCGCTGAACCCGTACTCGACATACGACTGCGAAGGTATATCCCAAACTTCAATCTTATCCGCTGATCCGGCGTTGGTGCCGGCAAAAGCCCCACCTGAGCCAAGTGCGGTATTCGCGATCTGAGCCGCCGTGGAAAACGGGTAGCCCGCAAGATTTAACCCATGATTCAGTATTATGCTCCTGCTGCTGTCCAACACCACGTTTCCACATAGGTAGACCGTCTGCGTGACTGACTGGCCGTTATGTATCCAGAATGCCTGCCCCGACCCGAACTGCATGTCAGACAGCATCCAGTTCGTGAAATTACAGAACCAGTAACCATCGACGGCGGGATTGCCTGTGTTGTCAGCCTTGTAGGCGTTGGTGTAACTTTCCGCAGAAGTATCCCACTGCAACAGCATGTCGGCGGCGCTCTGGTTGGTTGCGCCTGTCAGCTGCGAATGAAAGACCGCATTTATGTCCTGGTTGAAAGCATTGAAGGGCATGGAAGCAAGCACTTCGCCATTCCCGGGCACCACAATACGGACGAAACCTACCGGCGCCGAGACGATGTTGCTGGTCTGGGCGGACGTCCAGCCTGGAATCACGGCAAGCATCGCCGCAAAAACCGGGAGTATCGCCGAAAGGCCGAACCGCCAGTTCTGTCTCCGGGTCTTAATCATTGACTGCCTCCAAATGAGCGACGACGCTATTGCCTCACATTACCGCTTATCGCGATCCTGAACCCAACGCTATTCAGCACCATGCCGGGTTTGAATTCGCACCTGCTCGTCGTTTTGACGTCGGTCGCAAGGTTGCCCCAACTGCCGCCTCTGGCTGGATGCGGATCCACAGCCGGGCTGCTATCCCCGTCGTTGCACCATTCCCACACATTCCCCGATGCGTCATAGAGAAAATAGGGACTGACTTCATTGTAGCTTCCGACAGGACAAGTGGCGACGGGATTTGTCTCGAAGCTGTTGCCGCTGTTCAGGTAGTTCGCTTCGGAGCCGCAAATTGTGTCCTGCCATATCCCATAGACATGGAACACGCCAAGCGTTTTGTCCCACGCAGCCGCCTTATACCATTCCGCTTCCATGGGCAGACGATAACCGCTGTTGGTCACAATGGATTGCCATCCGCTGGTGTAGACCGGGACAAGGTTATTCTGCTGGCTCTTCCAGTTGCAGTAGTCGGCGGCGCCGAACCATGAAACATATATCATCGGGTGGCTGATTTTGCCGCTTACGGAAGTGAATGTGTTAGATGTGAATGAGATGTAAGAATTCGTATTAGCGGCAGTCGTGATGCACAGGAGATTGGATGTCGATGCCAGGCTGACTTGACCGGCAACAACGGACAAGTTGCTGGCGGCAAATCTGCTATTCAGGTACGTGACATAGTCGCCGACGGTTACATCCTTTGTGCCAATACTGAAATCGGCGCTCACTCCTCCGCCATCCGCGCCGGGCACCGGCACAATCGCATAGGGGAGAACGCAATACTTGGTAATAAATGTGCTATTGGAGGCAACAGTCATGTAACACGCCCAAATCCAGTTGGAAGAACGTGCGACACCCGCGCTTACGCGCGTTTCGTCCATCAGCCCCTTGAACTCGGGAATATCCGTATATGCGCCCAGGGAATAACCGCTGGAAAGATAGAAACTGTTGTCATACCCGGTACCGTCAAGAGGCTCCAATACGCCGTCGCGATAGATGGTCTTGACATGCGAGTTGTCCATAACGAACGTGTAGAAGTGCCATGAATTCACGTCTCCGGATCGGTTTGGCGCGCCGCGTCTGTCATCGCCATATAGCCCGAAGTACAGGTTCGGATAACGCCCTCCGCAGTGCAAGGCGCAATCATTGAAGACCGGCACTCCACCGCCTGCCCACATGTCGTCTGCCGATGACGACGACCACGAATTGCTTATATTGATCCACGTTTCTATTGTGAATGCCTTGTTGGAGATATTCACGCCCGGCGCGTCAAGTTTCACGTTCCCCGTGAAAGCCCGTCCCCCTGTTATGATGCCCGGAACGGGAGCCGGGCTGCCCCCATTTGTCGCGGCATTGTTTCCAAACTGACTGGAATCGATTGCCGGGCTGGAAGCATTCTGTTCGTTAAGATGCCATACGGCGACATAATTGGTGTCCCAGGTTGCCCCGTTGCTGGAATATGCCGGAGGTCCGCCCGCAAACGAGGCATTACCCCAATACGCCCAGATGCAATCGCTGGCGCTTGCAAGCGTGGGGACTTGCACCCATACATAGGAAGTCCCATTCGTCGCCCACTGCTGCACCTGATAGTTCAATTCTGTCGTCCCCGTGGAATCGGAGAACCGGAGGTCCCACCCGTTCGAGGATGCGAACGTGGCATATGTGAAACCGCGATCCGTGTTCGGATTTAACGTGATCAGGGCCGGGAAATTTGTCAGGACTGGTCCGAGATTCGGCGTATTGTATCCTGAAAATGTGATTTTCATTTTGGATGGGAACTGATTGGTGGTGAACAAGGTGCTGAAATTCGCCGTTGATAGCGCCCAGCAATCGCCGCCTGCGTTTGTCGCGTAGAACCGGTAGTAGTACGTCGTCATTCCCAAGAGTCCTGTGACTTGTTCGCTCAAGGAACCGGTGTTTTCCGTACCCAGACAAATCCCCTGGTCCCAGTTGCCCTTGGTCGTGCCGGCATCGGCAGCGCCATAGTAGAGATATACCGTGGTAAGCGCACCGCCATTGGATGTCAGATTGCCGTTGAGCATGACACTGGACGAAGTTACGTTACTTGCACCTCCGTTGCTTATGGATGGAGGCTGGGCGGACGTTGTGAAGTTCGTGGAGGCCGAGGCCCAAGTGCTGCCCACCGAATTAGCGGCATAATAGGTGTAATAGTAGATCGTATTTGGACTTAGGCCGGTGAGTTGGTTGGAAACCGCGCCTTGCGCCATAACGCCGTCATTTATGGTATTTGCCCAATTTGCGCTGTTTGTTCCGCCATCGGCGATTCCCCAATAAACGATTACAGTGGTCGCAGCACCGCCTGTTGAAATGAGATTTCCATTCAAGCACGCTGTCGTTGCGGAAACACTCGATGCGCCACTGCCGTTGTTTATGATCGGTGCTTGTGCCGATGTGGTGAAGTTCGTTGTCGTTGGCGCCCAGCAATCACCCGCGGAATTTGTGGCATAGAAGCGATAGTAATACTTCGTATTCGGACTCAAGCCCGATACGCTATCCGTAACGATACCTCCTGCTGAATTAGTTCCCAGGTTGGCAACATTTCCCCAGTTTGCTTTTGTCGTTCCGGCATCGGACAAACCCCAGTAGACATAGACAGTGGTAACTGCGCCGCTTGCGGATGACAGATTGCCGTCTAATATCGCGGTAGTGGCGGTCACATTAGAAGCGCCGCCATCGTTATTAATGGACGGTGCCGTTGCGCCGCCCTGTGCGTTGCCGTAGCTATTGAACACAGAATTCGACGCAATGTTAAGGTAAGTGGCAAAAATCCAATTGGTGGATCGCACCACGCTCTCGATTCTGAATTCATCCAGATTCTGTGCGAACTGCCGGTCCCAACTCCATCCGCCGTTTTCCGTAGAAACGTTGATTGATACTGTGTTGCCCGAACCTTCATTAGCGCAAGTTCCACCATACACTCCGTTCAGGTATAAGAGCGTATTGCCGCCAGTGCCAACTGCCGTAAGCTGCTGCCATTGATTGGAACTCGAAGCAGGCGTGATGGTGACGTTCGGGCTGGAAACATGCTGATTATAGCCTCCGAAGCACTCCACAACACTTGATCCGCTGCCAATGTTAATGTCGTTGCCATTCTGGTCCAGGTACAGGGCTCGCTCAGCGCTTGTCGGAAGCAGGTTCATGAACCAAGCGCTGAGAGTCCAATTTCCGCCGCTGGGAAGACTGCCGCCGGTTATCCCGTTGTCGCCGCTGTTTGGGAATTGCAGGCAACCGTCTGCGGCGCCATTGTTTGTCCAGTTGCATGTATTCTTGAATCCGCCGTTGTTGTGGTTCGCTGTCGAGTCGTACACGGTGCTGCCGCTTGTCTGGTTCATGTGGTAAACCAGTGCAAAACCGTTCGACCAGGTCGCGCCGCTGGTGGTGTATGCTGGCGCGGTAGTTGCATTCGCATTGCCCCAATATGCCCAGATACAGCCGTTGCTGATTAGCGCGGGCACCTGCACCCATACATAGGAGGTGCCGTTGGTGTTCCAGCTTTCGACCTCGTAATTCAGCTCTGTCGTGCCATCGGATGCGCTGAATCGCAGGTCGCCGCCGCTTGTCGAGGCGAACTGGGAATACTGGAATGTGCCGGCCAACCCGTTGCTAAACACAATCAGAGCGGGAAAGTTTGTAAGCGTTTCGGACTGGGTATAGCCGGGGAAGGTTATGTTGATCTTATTTGACCAGCCGCTGAAATCAGTTGCGAGCGATCCAGTGGCACAGGCCAGCATCACGCCCAGCGCAAAGGCCAGTGCGCGTCTATACATAAGGTATGATTTCATTTGTCATATTCTCCATGTTCGTATTTGACTGGACTGAAATGTTGTGGACAAAAATGGAAAGGACAAATTCGGAAAGTTCGTCAAAGTGTATGGCAATGCCGCGGGTATTACACCCGGCGAAGTAATGTTGGATTCTTCTTTCCACGCTTCGCATGATTCCCCTTTAATGACTCATTGCGATTCCGCGACTTCAAAATCCTCATTCAGAATATGGCGCATATCTTGCCAGAGGATCGGCACGCTGTCAAGATAGTTTTGCGATAGATTATTTCTCGCAAGTTTTTCATGGCACAAATGCCTGACCCGCCTTCTCTTTTTTCACGGCGAAAGTGCAACAAATAAGAATTAGCACAGTATGAGCACCAAGATAAAAGTTGGTGAGACTTTCGACTCGCATTGGATGATACTGACGGCACGAGACAAAAGCTGAATCAGGAAGATCGAAAGGCGGGAACCGGCCGCAATAAGGGCGCACTACTCTCTATTGGTATCTGTGAAAATGCAGCCTGTTCTTTTGCCCTGCATATAATCGCGCACACTCAGGAATGAATGAACGGCGGTTTATGAAGGTTTGCGTAACTGTGGGGGTATTTTTTGATGCGGTCATTCGTTTTCAGGCTTTCATTCCATTTTCTCGCCAGAGCCTTGCGGGTCCCAGGAGGTCTGCCAACGAAAGGATACTTCCTTGTCTTTGACAGTCGCTTTTCGACGCGGCATTTATCCGAGCAAGTCCGTGCACCGGCGTAATGCTCTCTTTCAAAAACCTTGCCGCACACCTCGCAAGTGTCTTCCTTCGCATGCTTCATGGAGGACACTAGCACGTACCTGATCAGCTTTTTGCCAATATATCGTTTCGTGCAGGACAGTCGGCCTGTTCTACACCACCTATATATGGTAAAAGGAGCCACCCTGAGTATCCTTGCGGCCTCCTGCGCTGGAATATAGATCTTCTTTGCTTCCTTGCTTTTCATGTATTGCCTCTTGTGCTCAGATGACGCAAAGACCATGCCAATATAGGGATAAAGTGTGCTGAAAATCTCTTCTCAACTGGTTATGTGTTTGAAGCGCTGAATGTTACGAAAACCGTAGGTGGATTTTGAAATGATTCTCAAAAGATGTTGCTGTGTATAGTTGGCACAAAAACATGAGACATGCCAGCGACATATGGCCAAGCCCCGCCAACCGCAAAGAAGAAAGAAAGATAGGCGGGAACCGGTCGCACTGTCTAGGGGAGTTAGTCATCGCCGATATGTTTGCTCGGTTTAGAACGACGCACGTCTGGCACCCCCCGCCTTTGATTGCGCGAAAGATGTAACAAAGAGTCGCGAGTGTCAAGCAAGGCGTGCGACTTGTCGCGTGATTTCCCGATTCTGATTTTCGTGCGCGACAATTCTACAGCCGTTCCTCAGATGCTTGAACGCCTTTTGCAAGGCGAGGATCGCTTAGGGACTCTTGTGAAGCACCACGTCATCGACATCCTTGACGATGAGTCGTGTGCCTGTACCAAATGGCGCGTCAGCGCACTGCGCGGTCAGGACTTGAGTCCCTCATTGATACCGCAAAGAAGGTGCAGACCCTCGGAAGTTCTCAACTGACAATAAATCTGAGAAACAGTGGTTCGTTGTGCATAAGGGCAGATGACCTTTGGGTTCTTGCCAGATTCATCAATGGCGGTGACGTTTGCCTTGCATGCCTGACAGAAGACATTGTACGTCACAATCCTGTCGTTCCCACTCTTTCCACCGTCAGCGCCAAGGTCGATGTGGATTTCTCTACTCATTATCGGTTCTCCAAGTTCTCAGTAGATCTTTCTGCGCTCCCCGTCTTCTGCTATCCCCTGCCAGAGAATCAAGTTAGGATAACTGCAAGCCAAAGGCAAGGCCGCATACATGAGGATTCGATTCCTCGGCAGATCACAATCGCACACGTCCCCAATCCCGTCTTAAGCGTCAATCGCAAATGATCGCTCATGCCTTTCAGTCAGATACTCGAACGCTTTTTCCAGTGCCAGTATCGCCTTTGGGATCTCGTGCAGCGCCAGACTGTGCGTCCCTCTCCATTTTCCCTGTCTGTCCTTGTAGCGGACTTCCAAAAGAACTTTCGGTATCTCGATTTCTTTGCCGTCTTTGAGACAGGTGTTACGAAAGATGCTTACTCTGCAAGGCCCAACCATAATGATCTTTTCCGGTCTGCTCTTTCGCTTTTGCATAGTGCTGTCAGGATCGTATGTGAACGAGATAAATGAAGATGACCGGAGCACCCTCCGTGTGCCCGGCCGCATATCCATAAAGCATCCTGAGTTTAATAATGTTGCCCCGCAAAAGTAGCCACACACGAGTGAAACATTCCTTACTCCCCTGCCCTGTTCTTCTCCCTCCCGCGCGGAAACATGCCGTATCAATAAGAGTACCTATCCGGTGGGTAATACAGATCGATAGGGAAACACCGGAAACTGGGCAACAGGTCGGTGAAAGACATTTACTGAAACCTCCAGGCAAGCCGACCAACCGCTAACAGAATCTCACGCGCAAGGAAACGATGCATTTATAAAGCATCCTGCCTTCTTGACCTTGAACCGAAAACTCATGAGCAGGTCTTTTCCTGTTCGCAAATCGTCCAGCAATTGCCGGACGTGACGTTGATCGTGATGATGCCGCATCCGAGACGTTCCATTCTCAGGGAACGGCGAAATTCAATGGGAGCCCGCGCTCCCTGTTTTTACACACAGAAAGGAGGTGTTTCCGCAACTTTCCGGACACGCGGAAAGATCCTCTTGAGGCTTTTCGGCCAGAAATATCAACAAACAAAAAGGAGAAAAACAACATGAACAAATTCACAGGAGTAGGAAGACTGCCAAGGGCGGCAGTATTAAACGGCGGCGAGAAGAAGGTCCTGAAATTCACGCTGGCCACAGTTTACAGCCACAACAGCAAGACCAACAAGGACCTGTTGGCTTATGTGCCATGCGTGCTCTTTCAGCCGCCAGATGAACTGAAACAGGTTCTCATGGAAAGCTGGAAGGACGTGACCATCGAGGTCGAAGGCCATGTCGCCACGTCCAAGTTTGAGACAAAGGAAGGCGAGACAAAGTACAGCACAGAAGTGGTTGTTGACCGGGGCGGCGTGAGACCGATCGCTGTGCCTGAACCGCTTCCCTTCGACTGACACGGATCAGAACAGAAGACAGGGGAAAAGTGATGATGGAAGCGACAAGAGGCACGGATATGTTCCATAAAGATCAGAGGGTGAAGAAGACTGTCTTCCGGCTGATGACAGCGGGCGGCGTGACGCTAATCGTCATGGGTGCCGTCAGCATCGCCATTCTCGCCATGGCTGGTTTGTGCCTGCTGGTTACGGGAATCGGATGCTTGCTGGCCGGCAAGCATCTCATCAACTGCGCCAAGACATGGCGCGAACAGCACTTGCGCGACCACACCGCGAAGTGAGGTAACAAGATAACGACATAGATCGAAAGATCAATTGAAGGGCGGTTCACTCCTAGAAAGGCGTGGCCGCCCTTTTCATTCATAATCAGGAGAAAACAGTTATGAATTACACGACCGCGATAGTTCAACTTCCGCTGGTCAAGGAAGCTTCGAAGGCACGGATACGCAGTCCGGCTGACGCCGCACGGGTATGTTCAGACATCGAGAATCTCGCGCAGGAGAGTTTTCACGTTCTCGTTTTGAACGCGAAGAATAACCTGATAAACAGGCAAATGGTGTCGCTGGGACTGGTTAATGCGTCTCTCGTCGCCGCTCGCGAGCTTTTTCGCGAAGCAATCGCACAAAATGCTTCAGCCCTTATCCTCATACACAACCATCCGTCCGGCCAGACCACACCTTCCGCCGAAGACGTGAAGATCACGAAGCAGATGATTGAGGCCGGAAAGATTCTTGGAATCTCTGTCCAGGATCACGTGATCATCGGCAGAGATCCGGAAACCGGCAGCAGGCATACGAGTTTGAGGGAAACGGGCCTCTGCGACTTCTCTATGGCCGCGTAACAAGAAGCAATCAAGACAGGGCAGGTCTTGCCAAGCAACGGTTAGGCCTGCCCTTCTTCTTTTCAGGAAGGGAGGCAATGAATGAGTAAGACGAAGGAAATCTCGGCCTATGAGGAACTGGCCAGAGGCTTTGAGTCCAACGCCGTCTTTGGACACATGCACGCTTACGACCTCTACAGAAAATGGCTGGAGGCAGCATGGGCGTTTCTCAATGCGGCATACGACGAAAAGGGATTCAGGGAATGTCTGGATAAATACAAGTACGAAGAAGGGGCAGAATTCGGACGTTTGCTCGGTGTCTACACCCGCGCCGTTGAAGACATGCCGTTTCGGGACATTCTCGGCGAGCTATTCATGCGACTCGACGTGAATTCAGCGCGGGCCGGACAGTATTTTTCGCCCTGGAATATCGCCGAAATGATGGCGCGGATGCAGTTCTCGAAAGAGGATTTCGAGAAAACTGTGGCCGAGAAAGGCGAAGTAACAGTCTGTGATCCCACAGTGGGATCAGGCGTTATGCTACTGGCATTCGCCAGTGTCGTAAACTCCGAGCTTGGCAGAAGCGCATTGAGCAAACTCAAGCTCTACGGCATGGACATAGACGAGCGCTGTGTTCTCATGACGAGAATCCAGCTTCGCATGAACGGCCTTGATGCCTTTGGCCGCATGGCCGGACTGCTGGGAGCGAGGGAACAGAGCATGCCGGCGGAGGCTGTAGTGCTCAAGTCCGCCAAACAACTGGATCTGCCCGGTGTGGCAGCATAGTCAAGAACATTGGCAACAACAGTCCCGTCCCATCTTTGCGGTGGAGCGGGCTTTTTATATTCAGGAGAAAACCATGAACACAGAACAGTTATCGCATATCGAATTGGAATTCAGAGAAGGAAGCAGCGACAAAGTCTATCGCGCCGCTATCGAAAAAGCGGACGGCGGATTCGTTGTCAACTTCGCTTACGGCCGGCGTGGCGCGACGTTGAACACCGGCACAAAGACCGCAAGTGCGGTACCGTACGACGAAGCGGAGAGCATTTACGACAAGCTCGTTCGATCAAAGACAGCCAAAGGGTACAGGCCCGTTACCGGGTGCCAGGCCGGCGCCGACATTGGAAGCAGTATAACGGATAGGGAACAACTCGACACAGGCTTACGGCCGCAGCTCCTTAATCCCATAACGGAAGATGAAGCCGAAGCATACCTCGACGATGACAACTGGTGCGCCCAGGAGAAGTTCGACGGCAAGCGCATGCTGCTTCGTAAATCAGGCAGAGAGATCACCGCAGCCAACCGGAATGGACTTTCCATCGGTTTTCCGAATGCGCTGGTTGAGCCATTGTCCCGTTGCGGAGGCGGGTTGGCGGCCTGCTTCGTCATCGACGGTGAAAGCGTTGGCGAAACGTTCTTCGCTTTCGACCTGCTCGAAACCTCGGGAGGCGATTGGCGGAACATGCCATACAGAAACCGGCTGGAAGCCTTGCAATCGCAATTCGACAAACTCGGCGGGAACATTGTCGTGGCCGCCACAGCATTTGGCGCCAAGAAGAGGGAATTCATGGCGCAACTGAAGAAGGGTGGCAAAGAGGGAATCGTATTCAAAGACCTCCGCGCCAGTTGGACAGCGGGTCGGCCTGCCAGCGGCGGCATCGCCATAAAGTGCAAGTTCTGGGCGACATGCTCCTGCGTGGTGGCGAAAGTCAACGCGCAACGCAGTGTCGAGCTTGCGCTTGGCGGAAAATCTGTCGGAAATGTCACGATCCCGCCAAATCACGGCATTCCCGCAAAAGGCCAGGTGGTGGAAATCCGTTACCTGTATGTCACAGGCATCGGCGGTTCACTCTACCAGCCAATATACCTGGGAATCCGCGATGATGTGTGTGCCGATGAATGCACGGTTGAGCGCCAGCGGCTCAAATACAAGTCAGCGGCTGCGTAACGCGAACAGAACAACGAAGGGAAATAAACCATGTTCGACAATGAAACCGGGTTGTTTCTATTCGCGGACTACCTCATGGAAACCGACTGGTTCGTGGATGGGAATGGATTCCTATTCATCGTGCCGAGGCCGGAGGTGGTCGCGGAGATTGACGGCCCCGACGGCATATTACTTGACGCCATGAACGCGGCTTGCCGCGAACACGGCGAACTGACGGACAGGGATTGCGAGAAGCTGGAGCTTACCCGAGTGGATGATGTTTTGAAAAGATTCCATCCCAAGGATGGCTACTACCACGCGTGACTCCGGCCATAAGAGAACAGTTATAGGAGGCGAACACATGAAGACATTCTATCGGGAAGTGGATATGCGAAACCGGGAGGCGATGATCGCTTTCCTTAAAGGACATACCAGGTATGACACCATGAGTAGTTGGAACCGGGCAACATCCTATGCCAATTCCGTGAAGATTCACCGGCTGGATCTGAGGCGCGAGCAACTTGACATGGCGTGGGCCATGCTGGACATGAGGGAGGTTTTTGACGCCATTCGGGCACTGATCGACGACTGGTCGTCGAAGCGCGAATGGCGATGGTAGGCCGGTTTCAAAGGCAAATCGGGCGGATACCTGGTGTTATTTCAGGGCGGGCTGGATTACAAGAACGCCAAAACCGCGCAGTGCGACGCCTGTGGCAAGCTCACCTGGCACAAAGAGAATCTCCCCTGCACAACGACCGGTTGCGACGGGACGCTCACCGTGCTGGAGAAGCCGAGACCGCAGATTGTGACCTACCCCGGACGGGGATTGGACGAGTCTGAGGATTTCACTGAATGGTCAATGGACCGGCTCAGGGACAGGGTCAAGATCGTGCAGGAATTCGACAAGCTCTGCGACGATTGCGTGGCGGAATTCGTGTTCCGGTGCGAGAATTACAACGTCGTCGAGAAACACATCATGGTTCCGAGAACCATCAAGGTCCTCGAACCGGTTCCCGCCTGATCTCTCTTCCCCGGAACTTCGTGCCCGCCTGGGCGATCACAACAAACACCAGAAAGGAGGCATTCGAAAAGCAGGACATTGGAACATTGAACGATTAACAGCGACAACCGGCGCTTTTCTAAGGAAAGGCGCTGAAACATCACGGGAAAGGTAAAAGGAAATGAGCAAGACAGTGACAAAGAACAGTAATAACACTCCGTGCGTTATCAATGGCGCTGTACGCGCCATCAAGGTCTCGGAGATAGTGAGAAGCAAACTCAATCCCCGTCAGGTCAACAAACGCGACCTCAAGGCAAGCGAACTCTTCGAGTCAATCAAGCTCAACGGAGTTCAACATCCCATTGAAGTAAGGGAAATAGCGAAGGGCGATGGAAAGGACGTTCAGTACGAACTCCTGTCAGGCGAGCGGCGCGTTGCCATTGCAGAGGAACTGAAACTCAAAACCATTCCGGGGATTGTTTACGTGAACATGTCCGATGCCGAAGCGTACGAAAAGACGCACTTTGAGAATATCGGCAGAGAGGATCTGACTCCGCTCGAACTCGCGACTGATGCTCGGAACCTCATGCAGATATATCAGGACGACATCAAAGCCGTGGCATCGGCGCTTGGCGTGAACGAGAAAGCGGTAAAACTCAGACTGCAGCTCAGTAATCTCAGCCCAGCCTGGGTCAAGGCGCTCTCAACGCCGCGGCCTGCGGAAGAAACAAGCGGAGCCAGTGTTCACGATCTCACCATCGCGCACCTTGAGCTGATCGCCCGCATGGAGCACGAGATTCAGGATGAACTGCTTGGCGACAAGGAACAGCCGATCCCGAGACTCGCAAATTATGGCGGCGTCATCAGCGTTTCGAGTCTCAAGAGCCTGATCGCTTCCGAGTACACCATGAGTCTCTCGGGAGTGCCGTGGAAACTCGATGATGAGTCTTTGCCTGAACTCGGCTCGTGCCAGAAATGCGCAAAACGCTCTGATTCTGAAATTCAGCGCGAGTTATGGGACGGCGAGGATGAAGAGAAGAAGACGAAGGGCAAACGCGTTGTCAGATGCCTGGATGGCCGGTGCTTTGAACTGAAACTCCAGAAATGGCAGGACAAGTTCGTTGAGGAAGCCCGAAAGGAACATGAGCATCTTCGCGTCATTGGCTATGGAGATGCCAAGACCAGGTATGGTGAACTTGCTGTTTCGCCCGGCGAGGTCGTTGAAGCGAAGAAGTCGGACAAGAACGCATTCCCAGTCATTGTGCTTAACGGAGCAGAGACCGGCCTGTCATACGCCAAGCTGCGCGAGAATGGCCGGAATAAGGCTGACAACAAGGAAGTTGAAAGGCCGAAAACACTGGCACAGAAGCGACAGCAGCTCAAGGGTCTGCGTATCGGACTGGTACTGGAAAAGCTCAAGGCTTGCCTCGATAAAGGTGCGATGCCGCTCGAAAAGAGGTGGACGGTCGAACTCATGGCCGCGCTTGTCGCTGTGTATGGCGGCACGGGCCAGGCGAGGACCGACCAGAAGAACGCCAAGACCATTGAAGCCCTGGCAAAGGGTGACAAGGTCCTTTCGATCAGGGACTGGGGCTCAAAGCATTCAGAGGCCGACACCAGAACGATTCTCTGGTGGAAGATCGTAAAGGACCTCAAGGAAGCCATGAACCACAAGAACGCCTCAGAAGCCTTGTGCGCTGGGGAACAGGCAAAGTGGCTCGCGGAACTGGTTGGCTTCGATTGGGACAAGGCGTTTGAGGAAGCCTGCGAGGAAAAGAAAGAGCCCAAAGCATGGGCATCGCTGAACGAGGACGGTACGCCGAAAAGCGAAAAGCCTCAAGCATCTGAGGCAGGCGCGAAAAGCAAGGCGGCATAAGTAACAGCACACAGGACATAAAGGGCAGTTGGCTCATAAAACGGCTGACTGCCCTTTTGTTTTGGGAAAGGAAACGATCCGATGAATGGCATCTATCTGCTCGTCATTTACGGCGACATTGAGCCCGAACTTTTAGGACCGTTTAAGGACGAAGATGAACGGGACGCAAAAGCGCTGAAGATCCGCAAAGAGGAAGGCGACCGGCACGGAATATTCATGCTCACAGTTGAGGAAACGACACATAAACCGGAAGTGAACGCCTATAGCGGCGGCTTCTTTGAAGACGCTGAAACAGGAAAGGAAACCAGCGATGAAAGCGGTTGAAGAAAGGGTGGGAAACGTTCCCGAAAGGGAAATCCTGCTGGAACATATTCCAGGCATGGAAGCGGCGAAACGGGTACTGGAAGTCGCATTGGCCGGCCCGTACGGAGTCGTGTTTCTGTATAACACGAATTCACAAGCCGTTGATCTCGTGAGAGCCGGCAAACGTATCGCCGGGAATCATGGATTCGCGTTTCACGGGCTGGCGTATCCGGTTTGTCCATGCGGCCACTATGGGAGCAGGACAACCAGGTGCCTGTGCAAACACACCGCGATAGGCCGCCATCTGATGAAACTCGGCCGCAGGCAGCATGAGTTCGATCTCTGGTTCGATGCCTGCTGCGTGAGACCAGTAGGAGCGAACGTTGAATCAGGCGAACCGGAATCCGACATTGTAAAACGGATTCTGGCGGCCAGGCAGTGTCAGGCAGAGTGCATTGATCCGGACAACGATGCCGCCGAGTTCTTGAAACAGTGGCGGGAACATGCTGGCGCCGCTTGCGATACTAACCGTTTACTCAAAATCGCAGGCACAATAGCCGGGCTCGACAACATAGGAACAACGCTTCGCCCTCATCATGTCGGCGAGGCAATTCAATATCAGATTCAGGCCATCTCGTGGCTCTATGACCACACGAAGCCTCAATCTGTGGAACTTACAAACAACACAATAAGGAGGTGATAACGTGTATTCGCCAAAGATAGCGGAAGATCTTATTCCGAGACTCTACTGGCGGGCCAAAAGCGAAAAAGTCTCAATGACCAAACTCGTGGATGGCATCATCCGCAGCGCCGTTGTCGCGAAGAACTCGGTGTCATTCAACGCTGGCGCTGAGACAGGCGCCAGCCTGTTTGTCCGCGAGTCAGATCCGCGCGACGCGGCATAACACCTGTAATCCGACGGTTTCCCGGTATTCCCATCAAAAGAAGTCACCATGGCGGAGCCATGTCTTGATTCAGGGAAACGAGAACTGACTGGGACCTAAAACACAATCAGAAGGGCGGTTCGATTTCCACAAGAAACCGGACTGCCCTTCTTCATTCAGCAAAAGGACGAACATATGACTACTGTTGGACTTGCGATGGAACCGGACCAGCCGGAATCTTTCTGTTCAGGCTGGATCTACGCGTTTGGACTCTATGAGCCCAGATGGAAAATTGAGCGGCACTTGAGTTCTGACTGGACCCAGGCTGTTGTGATGGCAAAGCGGAAATCCGAGGCCGTGATAGAGAGCTTTGGGATGCTGATTGCCAGGCATCTTGAGACAGTCCTGATCGAGGAGCTTGAGTATCTGATCATTCATGTGCCCGCAGAAGAGGAACACGAACTGTTCCGCGGTTTCGACAGATGCGCTACGGCGATACTCGCCGCCGCAATCTATTCACACATGATCAATCATCCAAACCTGCTGCTGGCGGATGTTCTCGCACAGGTGAAGCCCAAGCCGCGGAAACAGCATCAATGTAGAAGCGATGTTGAACGCGCTCAAAACGTGAAGGGCATCTATGCCGTGACACGCTCACACCTCGTGTCGAGCAAGCACGTCATTCTCGTGGACGACGTGCTCACTTCCGGCGCGACGATGCGCGAGTGCGCGATTGTTCTCAAAAATGCCGGCGCGAGAAGCGTGATGGGCATTGCCCTAGCGCGGACATCGCGGGCAAAGGGCATATCCATCGTCGGCGACGAAAGCGGGTTGGCGGCATGAAGGCGAAGGACATGACAGAAGAAGCGCTGCGGCAGTATTTGCGCGATGCGCGGGATGCAGCTGCACGATCAACCGCGCTATGGCAGCCGGTCAACACCGCAATCGCCGGTGTTCTGGAACATGCCATCCATTACAAACACTCAGGCCAGTGGGTCTCGGAGAGACTCATGAAGATGGCAGGACGGAAACAACAGGGAGCGCCTGTCGCTCTCGATAGTTACAGATCGGCAGCCAGGCAAATTGCCAACGGTGTTCAGAAGTTGACCCTGATCTGACCGCCAATGGCTGGAGATCGAAACAAGAAAGGACAAGGAAATGACTGAACACTCAGCCGGATACGCCATCGAATCCGCTCTCAAGCTGGCGCGCTCCCTCAAGTATGGTCCGCTTCCCCAACCCGAGGATCCATTCCCCGATTTGGAAGAGGCGCTTGAGCTGATCCGTGAGGAGCGCCGGACATGCGACTTCAACTGGTTGACCGGCGCCGCCGCGGAGAAAGTTATAGTGGCGCACATGCTCGGGAAGGAAACCGCCAAGAAGGCGGGATAAACAACATCGGTACGAACTGGAACAGTAATCACAAGAAACGGAGTAAATCGAAGATGAAGACAGTCTGTTCAGTAATAATAACCGCAGTCATGCTGGGCTGGGCCGCAGTTTCAATGGCCGGGGACGACATTGCGTCGTCTCTGGTTCCGACAGGCGATGGGCGAGGTGTCGCCGCGTGTGTAAGCGCGACTTTCGGCGACATCCGTGAGGTTCCTATGAAAACAGTCAAAGCGGTGTGGTCTTTGATTGTCTGCATAACTCAGCCGATCCATCCCTACCATTACGTCAGGGACAAAGACGGCGCGGTCATAAAAGACAGGGACGGCCACAACAGGAAAGTGTGGCTCCCGTTCTACCGCCTTTTTGGGGAACATCAGAACGATAGTGTTGTCGGGATAGTCTATGACAATCGCGGAACAAACGGGGTGGCAGGATCGCATTGGTTCGCCAATTACAACAATCAGGGCTGGCAGGACAAGGGCGGGAAAACGATTGGTCTGGCGTTGCTGGCCTGGGGCGGAACTGAAACACTGAAATCCAAACATCACAAACGTGAGGAGTCGAATCAACCGGTCGAAGCGGAAACGGTTGTGTCCACAAGTCACAGTCAGGAAACACCGGCGGGACCGGCGCCACAGCCAATCCCAGCGCCGCAACCGATGCCACCACCGGCATTGCCGACACAAACGGACGGTGAAGGTCATCCGGTGGGCGGCAATTAGTTCACACAACAATAAACAAAAGTGGAGGAAACAATCATGCAAGAGAATCAATTACTAGATGCATTAACGCGGGAAGGCGTACTGATAAGCGTTTCCGTAAAGTATTGGCGGGCAACAAAGAAACTCAAGGCCGAAGATCTCGGACTCGATCCTGAAAGCGTGGAATCGAGACTCATCACACTGGGCCACAAGAAGCTCATTCCAAAAGAAGCTCTCCAAGCCTTTGCCCTAATCGAGGGCCGTGTACACGGTTTAGTGGAAGCGAACAGCTTTCCGTTCCTGAACGGTCTGGCGCATTTTCTTCCAAACACAAAGCTGGAAGAAGTGACGCAAAAGCTCCGCGAACTTGATCGGGAGTTTCTGACGGAGAAGCGAAGGTTCCTGTCGAACTACTCGGAAATGAGAAAGTCTGCAATGATCGAGTGGCGGGCGGCGGCACAGAAACTCGTGGCAACGCCGGAAACGCTGGTCGCCACTATCGAAGAATCGTTCCCTTGTCCTGAACGGATGGAAGAATCATTCGGTTTTGACACACAACTGTTCCAGATCACCATTCCGGAAGGACTCGGCATGAACCCGGTCACAGTTAAAGACCAGATCGCCGTCATGGCTGCCAGGGAAAACGCGGCCAGACAGGCGGCAGAGAAGATCGGCGAAGGCGTTGAAGGTTTTGTCGCCGATTGCGTCGCATCACTGCGGAAGGAAACAGCAAAACTCTGCGAAGAGATGCTGTCTTCGATGAAGGGCGGCAAGACCGGCGTTCACCAGAAGACTCTCAACAGGCTGGTAAAGTTCATTGACGAATTCAAGGCGTTGAACTTTGTGGGGGACAGCCAGTTGGAAGACGAACTCGAACGGGTGAAGCGTGAGTTCCTGTCTCAGTCCGCCGAGGAATACAGGGACAGTGGGTATGCGCGGGAACGGCTGGAAAGCGGGCTGAAACATCTGGCGAACACTGCGCGGGACATGGCACGGCAGGATGCCAGAGAACTCGTTGAAAACTTCGGACAACTTGGTGTGCGTCGTTTTCACATAGAATCAGAGGCGGAGGCAAAGGTCGCGTAGAAAACACAAACCGAACGCGGAGGCCCTGTTGTGGTGACTGAAACATGTCGCTACGCAGGGCTTTCTGCTTCTCAGTGGTGAAGACCAAGCAAACTGCAAGCAGAAAGGTATTGAACGATGAAAGAACCTGAGACAGACACGGAGTTGGAAAAAGCGATCAAAAAGGTGGGCTACACATTTCACGATCACGGCGACTCGTTCTCAATCAAGTGTATTGAAGGCGGGGCTATCACACATCTTGAAGCAGAAGAGCGTAGCGATGCTCTCTTTGAGGCATGGAACATGGTTAAACCATGATTCCGGCAGAACTTGAGGGGTCCTTTCAGCGATGGCTGGCCGAGCCCCTTTTTCATTTGGAGGAGAAAAGGCATGAAAAAAGTCTCCTGGTCAATACACGTGGAGGCGGATAGCGCACGGGAAGCCGCAGAAAAGGCAATGGCGATTCAGCGGAACCCTGGCTCTCTCGTCCCTGTATTTGACGTTCAGGGAAGAGACGGCAAGACCGTGCGCGTGGATCTTACAACCGGCGCAATGGACGAACAGCGGGTTCGCTGTCCGCGTTGCGGACAGACAAGGCTCGCGCAGGTGGATACTGTGGAAGGCCTGGCACTGATCGAGGCGGTCAGGCTGGATGGAACGGTCGTGTGGGCTGGAGAAACGCGGATGGACTGGGACAGCCAGCGGCCCGCCCACTTTCCGCCGCAGATTGTCTGCCTGGCTTGTGACCATCGCATGACATTCAGCGAGATGATCCAAGCAGCGCATCTACCGGCAAATCGAAAAGAAGAAAGAAAGGAACAGAAAGCATCATGAGTCATTTCACAACAGTAGAAACTCAAATCAGGGACATGGAAGCCCTGAGATCGGCGTGCAACGAAATGGGATTGATCCTGGGTCAAAACATTCAGGCACGGGGTTATGGCGGCAAGACGCATCAGGGCGAGTATGTGATAAAACTCAAAGGTCCATTCGACATTGCCCTCAACAAGCAAGCGAATGGCACGTACCAACTCACCACAGACTGGTGGGATGGACATGTGGAAAAGGAAGTCGGCCAGAAGTTCGGAAGGCTCATTCAATCCTACGGTGTCTGGAAGACAACAATGGAAGCCTCGCGCAAGGGCTACATGGTCACCCGGCAAGGACTCAAGAACGGCAGCGTCAAGGTAACGATAACGGGAGGGGCATTGTCATGACACAGAAAAGCATAGAAGTCATTGTCAATACAGACGGCACTCTCAAGATAGAGGCCATGGGCTTTGCCGGCGCTGATTGCGAGAAGGCAACGGCATTTCTGGAAAAGGCGCTCGGCGTTACTGGAGTTCGGAAACGCACGGCTGATTACTACAAGGCGGTTACGGTCAGGGAAAAGCAGAGGCTTGGAGCATGAGCCGCCGCTCAAAACCAAAGCGGATTGTCGTGGGCGAATATAACTGCGACGGCTATGCCGTTCTCCTGTGCTCCGGCAAGAGCACGGACATCGTCTACACCGCCGGCAATCATCCGCAGGATTCGCAGGAATCGATTCCGCGTGGAGTCGGGCTGCGCGCTATTCGCGGGTTTTGCATACGGACATGCCGGGAAATAGCAGGAGAACGCAATGCGTCATTCGGAGGGGTCAGCCGGGTTCTCGAAAACACGGATTGCGGATAATATCGGGAGGCAACAATGAAGGATAACTTGTCATTCATGCTGAATCTGGCGGTCCCGCTTTACATTGCGAGGCTGCAAGCCAACGGCGGACCGAGCGCCGAGGACATGAAGAAGGCGCAGGCCACTTCGGATATTCTCGGCGAGCACGGCGACATCTTGCTTCACGGAGGAGGCAAACCAGGAGAGTGCGCGGACATGTTCAACCGCACTGCTCACGCCATCGCGGTTCTGGCATTTGCTCCAGGCGGGGTGGAACTCTTCGGGGGGCAGTTCGAGGCTGCGAGGACAGCAGAGAAAGGCGAAAGGTGCGCCGATGGGCAGGCAGCGTAATGTGAATGCTTCACTGGCAAGCCTTGTGTTCAAGCCCAACGGAACATGCGTGGGGCTTTACACAGAAGTCATTGATCTTACAAGCCTAGGCACGCTCCGCATCAAGCGGGCATCGAGTATTGAGTTCGATGACAGCAGGCAGGTCTGGCGGGTAAAGGACAGGAAGGTTTTTCCACTCTTCACTGCTCCTTCCCGTCAGGAATGCCTTGAATGGGAAAAGGAGTATTTCAGCCGGAAGATCGAAGGCTGAAGAGTCAAACAAATCGTGAGGCGTATCCTGCAGTTCAATCGGGATGCGCCTCTCTTATTTTGGAAAGGAGTATGAATCTTATGAGCAGAAGTTTCGAAATGCGGCTTCAGATCACAGATTTTGATGAATCCAGATTGCAGCAACTCGAAAAGGCATGTTTGGAGGAATGGCCCTTTGAGTTAGAGGAGTTTTCCGTTGAAGTTGACGCAAAGGGCGTCCGGACTCTCACAGGCAATGGCATCGGCTCGCTTTGCGGCGGTGAAGACGAGGATGAGTTTTCAGACAGGCTTGCCAAAGCAGTGTGGAACGCCAATGGCCGGTATTGCGAAGTGGAAGTCCAAGCGCTGTATCTGGAAGAACTGCCCTACGAACACTATGACAGGGGAGAAGATGATTATGAACGGCTGATGGGAAAAGTCGGGCAAGGAGGTAAACAACCATGAGCGGGTTTTCAGACAACAAGCCGTGTCCGGTGTGCGGCCTGAATATGGACATCTATACGGACTGGAAGCCCTTTGACACGGTCAATATGCGCTGTGTCCATTGCGGTTTCTATGGATATGTCAAGACAGGCATGGAATGCGAAGAAGACCGGAGGGCATCGTGGGAGGAGGCAGGACTGGATACCGCCGATTTCGAGCCGCTATCGGATGCGGATCGGAGGAAACACCTTGAGAGCTTCAAGGAGTTGTATGGAGAAATTCCAGCCGACGAGGAAGCCCGATATCTTGGGCTGCCGGTCCCGGACAAGGCAAAGGTGCTCATATCTGTGCGGGGCGGCGTGGCCAGTGTGGATGCCTGCCCTGAGAACACTGATGTGGACATTATTGACCATGACAATCGTAAGGAAAGGTAGGTGAGTTGAAAATGAAAGCAAAGATCACAAATTATGTGAAGGCCGGTTATCCGGGAATATACATTGTCTCAAGCGAGGAAAGCCGGGTTGAAGGCGAGTTAAAGAAAACGGCCGATAGTTTGAAGTACCGGCTGTTTGCGTGGTCAGTGGTCAGCGGCCTTGTGGATACTGCCGACGGAAGCAGCCACAACGGCCAGGATCCCCAGGAAATGCTGACTGGCCTGGCTGAACTGCCTGAGAACTCCGTGGTTTTACTCAGGGACTTCCATCAGTTCCTCGATAATCCGAATCCTGTGCTGACGCGGATGCTCAAAGACGCCATGCGGATCGGCAAAACCAAGGGCCGGGTGATTGTCATTGTGGCGTGTCGGCTGGTTCTGCCGCCTGAACTGGAGCGGGATTTCGTGGTTATTGACTTCTCGCTTCCGGGGAAGAGTGAACTCGGCGCTGTGTTGGATAACATTGCCAAGTCTGCCAAGAAGAAGAAACCTGATAGCGACACAAGGGACAAACTGCTGGATGCCGCATCTGGATTGACCTCAATGGAGGCTGAGAACGCGTTTGCGTTGTCGGTCATAGAAGCCGGCGAGCTTTCTCAATCCGTGGTATCGCGGGAAAAAGCGTCGGCGGTAAAGAAGAACGGCATTCTGGAGATCTGCTCTGTCACCGAGACGCTGGACGATATCGGCGGTCTGGATGTTCTCAAGACATGGCTCTTGCGAAGAAAGGACGCGTTTGGCCGTCGGGCGATGGAATACAAGCTCCCTTCTCCCAAAGGACTGCTGATCATCGGCATTCCAGGCACAGGCAAGTCGCTCACAGCCAAGGCAACGGCAAGCGTGTTTCAGCGGCCATTGCTCAGGCTGGACGCCGGGCGTTTGTACGGCGGCCTTGTAGGCGAGAGTGAATCCAATGCGCGCTCGGTCATTCAGACTGTTGAAGCGATTGCGCCGTGCGTGCTTTTCATTGATGAGCTAGAAAAAGGTTTCAGCGGGTCGCGGAGTTCAGGCGTGACTGATGGCGGCACATCAAGCCGGGTCTTCGGCACGTTCATCTCATGGATGCAGGAGAAAACATCTCCTGTCTTCATTGTGGCGACAGCCAATGACGTATCGCAACTTCCGCCGGAGATGCTCAGAAAAGGCAGAGTAGATGAGATTTTCTTCGTTGACCTGCCGAATCCTGAAGAGCGTGCAATAATCTGGAATATTCAGATTAAGAAACATGGCCGCGATCCAGAGAAGTTCGACATGTCGACACTTGTCGAAGCGTCGGAAGGATTCACGGGCGCGGAGATCGAGCAGGCGTTTATTGACGCGCTCTATCTCGGTTTCAGCAAGGGCGAAGAACCGACAGAGAACACTATTCTGGAAGCCATTCAGAATACCGTGCCGCTCGGCAAACTCATGGGAGAACAGATTAATTCTCTCAGAAAATGGGCAAAAGGAAGGGCGCGTTGCGCGACATCACAGCGGGTAGAGCAGACAGAAAGAAAACTCATGGTGGCCTGAGTCGGCCACATATTTACGAAAGGGGCGGGCTGCTTCACGGCGCCTGCCCTTTTTTGTTGTTTTGAAAATGTACAGAAAGGAGATGAGACAATGGAAGGTGAACGGATATTTGAATTAACAGTTGAGATCGGCGGATACAGGAAAGACCGAGAAAAAGAAGTCATCAAGGCATGCATGGTTGAATGGGGATTCAGGGAAGACGAATTCGAGCGCGTACCGGCGAACTGCGGAAGGAAGAAACTCTTGCAGGCGTCAGGGCTCGGCGCGATCTCCGACAACGAACAAATCGATGAGATTGTGGCGAGAATCGAGCGGGCCATCTGGAGGGCGAACAGCCAGATCTGCCACGTTGAAGTGAAGCACATGTTCATGAAGGAGCTTGGCGGCGCAAGCGAACCGGCGATGGAAGAACCTGAGATGGAACTGGAACGGCTTGCGAGTTGACCGGGAAAGGGAGTCTCACTATGGAAAATGTGCTGCCTGAATTGAAGAAGGGAGATGTTCTTGTCAGATTAATCAACGGTGCATCAGAACCTCTCACGGTGCGACAGGTCAGAAGGGGAAAGGAGTTTGACGAGCCTGTGTATCTTCTCACTGGAAGATATGGCGTGAAGCTCAAAACAGCCTACACAATCGAGCAGCTTGCTGGCATGGGATTCAAACTGACAAATGAATGATTCCCTGTTTGCCTGCTTCTCGTTTGTTTTTGCCCGGGTCTCTTTCTAACTCGGGCTTTTCTTTAATGGCGTAGCGGCAGCTCTATTACCTGGTACCAATCAGAACAGCCATTGCCAGAAAAAACACGCCGAGAAGAAGCTTGCTGATGACAACGTTTTTCTTGCTCCACTCCAGCAGCGTCTGTGTCTTCATGCCGAAATAGGTCAGGATGAGGATGGTTATCAGCGGGATGTCCGAAACAAGGTTATACACCAGAAGATACGAAACTGCTCTGCCCTGCTCTTGACCTGATTTGGCGAGCATAACCAGAGTCGGAACGTAAACCTGCCCCGTGCATACGCCTTCCAGCGCCGTCACCAGTGCCCCTGTTATTAAGCCTCCTGTAATCAGGCTACGCCCAGTAATCCCAGATCGCATTATCCCGTGAATCTTCGTTGTTATCGTTCCGGGCAGCTTTACGGCCACATCTCGGGGATTACTTGTGCGCCAATACAGGAAGCCGTCTCGGAACGATAAGATTGCCAGAACCACAAGGACACAGATGATCGTTATGTTCAAGACGGAACGGATGTATGTGAACCCTGACAGCGAATGGAATACTCTGAGAAGCCCCAGCCCGATCAGGAAGTACGTGAGGAACGACGCTATGCAGAACGGGATGCCCATCAGCAGGAACGCCTTGCCGTGGAGCTTGGACACAGTCAGCAGGCTCATAAAGAACACGATTGTTGAGATGGCGCAATGGTTGATGCCGTCGAGGAAGCCAGCCATGATAACTGCGGAGAGGGTGAAGCGATCCAAACGGGTGGTAAGCATCTTGTCGTCATCCTTGGGCTTGTCAGTATTATCAACAGGCACCGATCTTTCCAACCTTGCCGCGATGCACATGTCAACCGCATCCTGCAACCCTGTCTGAATCTCTTTAAGGCCGTTGAACAGGCACTTCCCGTCCACCACCATGCACACAGGCTCGTTCTTCGTGCTCTTGAACTTCTCCTGATACCTGACCAGACTCAGGTAGTTGGATTTTACTCCGATATCCAGGCCGTTCAATCTGTAGAAGCCCTCGAAACGTGCCCGCAACTCAGGAAGGACCTCGTTCGAGACTGTGGTACATTCCTTGCAGCCCGGCTCGTAGAAGTAAGAAATAGCGACAGGTGGAATATCTGATGTGATACTTGCCGTCTGGTTTGAGACGCTTGCCAGCATCATTCCCGCGGATATGAGATGAACAGTAAGCGCAATTATCGTTCTGCCCGGTTTCATTTCTTCTGTGCGCCTGCGGGACTGACGAATGGTACGACAAGTTCTTCTGATCCCGGCAAATCAGTCCGAATCTTGATTTCCTCCCCGTCAATATCAGAAGACAGTTGCACGGGTGGTAGTTCCAGCCTGTAGCCTTGAGAACCCATAGGCATGATTGTGTATTTGATGCCTGGGTCAGGCACTTCAACGCTCACAATCTTGAACTGCTTGCCAGTCCGTGAACGCAGGCCTATGTACTTGCTGGATGTCCAACCGCCTGAACCTACAGACAATTCTGCTGGTACAACCACGATGTCGCACAACGCCAATGCTATGACCGGTATCTCAAGACTGGGGCAACTTGGATCGTCCGTGAGGACGATAATGTCCCCCCTGATTATGCCCGGCGGCAATGGCGGTATGGTGCTCACGATGATCTTGCCGGGCTGATTCGCATTCATGGACACCGCAAGGCACTTGGATGTGATTTGCACGTTGGTCAAAGCGAACTTGAGACCGGCTTTCCACGACACCCCGATCTCCCTGTCTATTTTGGCGTCCTTCTCCAAGTTCCCGAAATCTATTCGTCCCGGCACGACACGTATCCACGGTATAGCAACGCCATCCATTTCAAGTTGCAGCACATCGTTCGTCAGAACATTTGATGAGTCGCGGGTCTTGTAGTGGATATAGAAACTCTTTTTCTGCGCGCCTTCCCGGCCATGCAGGGCGATCTTCGCTTGAATGCCGGTTTCCTTACCGGGTGAAATGATCGCATCAATGTTCGTGGCGCTTGCGCATTTGCAACCGGAGAATACCTTTGTGATCTCGATTGGATTCGTTGAGCAATTTCTGACTGTGAACGTGTGTTCGACTGTCTTCCTATTGTCCATCTCTCCGAAGTCGCAGAATGGATGCTCGCAAATGAGGCGGGGAGGATTGTTTGTCTGAGACTGGGCACAGGAGACGCCGGTGAGAAGTGCTGACACGAGCAGGCCGACAATGCCTGAAATGAAAAGAGAGTGATGTGTTTTCATGGCTCCGACTGTATCAGAGCATCGGTCATTGTTCAGTAGAAAAACATCGCGGGAAATGCCATAGACACGCCAAATGGCTTCGATGTTAATGAAGATCGGGATGTTTTGGGATGAATTTCCTGTTCCACAGGCACCCATTAACCAAGCGATATAAAAGAATGGTGCCGCCCCATGTTCCTGCTGCAAAAGAAAACCACACAAGTTGCAACTGAAATAGAGAGATTCCCAAGAAATGCCAACGTTCGTAATCCAAGCAACCATCTATCCCTCTCTGCGTAAACGGGACAAATGGGAGGAAATCACATCCAAAGAAATCATATTGGTAATAGAGATGTCCATAAACCAAGCAACCCCACAGGCCATTGAATATCGATCCGACAATCAAGAACAAGCCCAAAAACAACCCGAAGCGACCAACCCGTTTGAGAAATGTGCCACGCTGTTTTATGGCCAATACCGCCAACACAAGACAGCCGATGACGAATACAGCCAGATACAGCAGACCCATAATCAGAAGATAGCTGCCGTGCAATCCACAGCATTCTCTTGGAAAATCTCTCCATGAATATTGTTCTGTGTCAGGAAATGTGCGAATTAGACCATTAGTCCCCTCTATCGTCGTAAAAGTACACTCACCGCCGTGATAGAAACTCTGGATCCGAAACCCGGACGCCACACATGTTCTTCTAACCATATTCGTTAGACCGTTTCTCACGAATGTCTCTTGAACCATATTCGTTAGACCATCACTTATGAAGGCTTCGGTTGTAATGATCTGGCTTCCATTCGTCTGAACCGATGTTGTCGTGGAAATGTCACCCGCTAACGCAACAGATCCGACTATCATGAAAAGAATGATTTCCGTCTTCATTATCGCAATATAATAGCCCGGAGATTACGCCTTACATCACTTGCCAGCCTTTACCGTTGACGTTTGAGGAGACTGATCAACTTTTTGCACGCTTGACTTTTCATGGACTACAAGCATTTTTTGCATTTGTATGCTACCTCCAGACTCGTCGTGTCGAAATGACCGCCGCCATAGAGCAAACTTGTTTCAACACTTAATTTGCCTTTTCCATCAGTGCTACAGGTACCTGCATTAAAATCAATCCAGGAAGTAGGAGGGGTAGTACCAGATGGACTACCAGCAGGTAGGGGTATTGGCACTGCTGGTTTTGACTCAACTACATAGCAATTCCCGCACTTGAAAGTATAAGTGAAGTAATTGAACAGGAAGTTGGGGGAGGGTATGTCCACCTTGCCTAGCCCATTGTGTATAATGCTTCGTCCCCACCCTACAGCGCCGCCTAGCAAGTCGTTGCCATCAGGACGAGCTGTTTCCAGTCCAAGCGGATCGTTGGCTGACACCGGCGTATTCCCAACAAAAGTGTAGAGAGCCGCATATTTACGAGCAGAATTGGTCCCGTCCAATACCAGACTATCAGAAATCCCCAATAGGCGACGCCCCATTGGATCGTTTATCCAATCGGAAATTGGTTCTTCTGCAAACGGATCTCTATTAAGCCATGTATGAAGGTTCGGCGAATAGAATCGATACCCGTAATAGTAAAGATCCCACGCCGGCTCGATCTGCTTCGTGCTGAATCGCCAGAGGTTCTGGTCGGCATAGGACCCGGATTGGGCCACAGTCCTTCCGAAGGGATCATATTCGTAGTGTGCAACGCTCGTGCCCTGAGTGCCGAGAACATCCGTAACATTACCATTACCATCGAACGTATAGAGCAAGTTTGTGCCGTTAAGAACCTCGCACAATAGCCCGCCAATCCCGCCAGCCCCTTGCAGCGATTGCGACAAGTCCAGACCATGAACATTATACGCCTTGACCGAATTGTCAGAATTCAGTTCCGCAAGCAGAAGCCAGCCGTTCCACACGTATTTCGTCACGTTCGTCGTAGCGTACGCCGTGCCGTTCCAGTTGGACATGTCTTTCTTCTGAATGCGTCGGGATTGGGCGTCATAGAGATATTCAGACCGCAACTGTGGGAGTCCCAGATTTGGCTTCGTCTCTATCACGATCAATCTGTTCTCGTTGTCCCAGGTAAACGTTCTCTGGCCGTCGGACAGCATGTTTCCGTTAGCATCCCAGGAGAACGATTCGGGATTCAGCGGAGGCATGAAAACAGTGACATTCGTCCCGCTATAATTCGTGCCCTGCCAGGCAACAATCGCTATGTTGTTGCTGCCCTCGTGTACCATGGCTTCTCCAAGCCAGTTCGTCTGGTTGTAGAACGGCGGCGCATTTGTGTAGCCTTGCACCAGAACAACCGCGTTAGTCGCCGCCACACTGCCCACTATGCCCGCGTTAC
>CAZASC010000008.1:0-87228 GCA_964487695.1 uncultured Victivallales bacterium | reverse complement strand
TGAAGATGTTTTATGCGGATTGAGATGGTTGAGAATGCCGGCAAACAGTACGTTCGCTTGACACCCCGCCGTCTTTTCGCCATTCTCACCGCCGATTTTGATAAGAGAATTTGGGCGGGGACTGACAAACATACGTCGTGTTAAATCCCCCAGTGCAAAGCTGGCGGCGATTAACTCCCCATTAACACGGCAGTATGACCGGTTCCCGCCTTTTTGATTCCTCACCTTGCCGTTTAGCAGAGTGATGTCTGTCTTCGTCTTGATATATCACATAATGGGTTGGCTATTTAAAAATGGTTGAGAATGCCCGTTGAAAGAGCCGCCAAATGATACGTGCCCGTTTAAAATGGCAGCAGTATGAAGTTTTATGGCTTTGCTTTTTTTGTATCGCCGGGATTATCTTGGGCGGACTTTCTCTTGCCATCCCTCACAATCAGCACTTGCAACCAAAAGACGGCAAGTAAGCCAGCCGTGATAGGCCAGTACACTATGGGAAGCAGGAAAACTCCTCAATACCACCCCCTTCAGCAATGATCCTTAAATGCCTGGCCGAGACCGTCCTTGGCACGATCTCTCCGATCGGGGCGAAACGACAGAGATCGGTACGTTGCACACGGTGGCAAAGAAGATCGAGTTGATAAGTAAGCTAAAAATAATTTACCGTGTAGGTCTTGGGGCAGCAAAGCCGCAAGCAAAACGAGGATACTCCAGTTAAGGGACAAATCACACAGAGTTGATACGAAGTCGCGGGAAGTCAGCGTATTGTGAGTTCACGGAGAACGGTGGGAAGTTCTTCGATGACGTCGCCGGCTATCATGCCGGCCTGTGAACTGTGCCAGGCGACGTTATCGCCGGCGCGGCCGTGGAGATAAACACCCATTCGCGCCGCGTCGAACGGTTTGAGATTCTGTGCCGCCAGTCCGGCGATAAGTCCACAAAGAACATCTCCCATGCCGCCGGTCGCCATGCCCGGATTTCCGGTGAGGCTGATATGTAGAGGCGTATCTTTGGCAGCGACAACCGTGCCGGCGCCTTTCAGCACCACTGTGGCATGAGTGTCTTCTGCGGCTTTACGTGCCCATTTGAAGCGATCTGACTGGATCGCCGCCGATTCAGTCGCCATCAGTCTCGCCATTTCGCCGGGATGCGGAGTGAGGATGATCGGACAATTCGCTTTGCGGATGAATTCAATTCGCCCGGCGCAGACGTTGAGCGCGTCGGCATCGATCACAAGCGGCTTGCGGCATTCGGCGAGAATCCACTCAACGAGAATGCGAGACTGTTCATGGGCCGTCATGCCTGGTCCAATCGCCACGGCATCGAAATCGTTTATGCCTCTGCCCCATCGGGACAGGCAGTCGGCTGAAAGGGAACCGTTTTCTATTTCCAAGCCGCTGTGGACCATCGCTTCCGGAACAATGCCTGCTACAATCGGAGCAATGCCTGCAGGTACCATGGCTGTGACCAGTCCGACGCCGGATCGCAGTGCGGACTCGCATGCCATCGCAATCGCCCCGGCGTATCCACGGGCTCCTCCGATGATGAGAACATGGCCGAACATTCCCTTATGAGCGTTGCGCGGACGCCTAGCGATCAGACCGCGCAGATCCGAGGCGGTTATTAGCTCCTTGCCAGATTCGATGTGCCTGTATAGTGCAGGCGGTATTCCTATGTCAGCCACTTCGAGCGCGCCGACATGATTGATGGCTCGGGGTTCAATCAGCCCGCATTTAGGGAGTCCCATTGTCACGGTCATGTCCGCCGTCACTACGTCGCCTTCGGCCTCGCCGGTATCGGCGTTCATACCCGACGGCACGTCGATGGAGACGATCAAATTTCGCTTAGCAAGCGCATTGATGTAACAGATCGCACCTGCTGCGGGGCCGCGCGCGGGCCCGCTGATCCCAATGCCAAGCACACCATCAACGATGATTCCGCCACCGCCGCCCTCTCCCGATTCCAGAACGTCTTCCCAGTCTCTTTTTGTCGGCAGCTCGCGCAGCGGGATTGAGGCCGATTTCATGCGGCTCAGATGCTTCAGCGCGTCACCGCTCACGGCATCGGCTTCGCCTGCGAGCCAGACTTCAACATCCACGCCGTCGTCCTTGAGATGCCTGGCTGCGACAAATGCGTCGCCACCGTTGTTGCCGCGCCCGGCCACCAACAGTACAGGCGTTTCTTCGTATCGGGAGATCCCGGCAAGATATCTAACGGCCGCGGCCACTTCCGCACCGGCCCTGTCCATTAATTCCTCACCGGTGATTCCGCGCTCCGCAATTGTCCTGCGATCCAGCTCCCGCATTTGTTCGGTTGTGACGATCTTCATGCCGGTCATTTCTCCAGAAGCAGCGCATGCGCCATGGCATAGTTTTTCGTGTGCGACAAACTGATAAGGACATCGCCGGCTTTGCGCGCAGAAGCAAGCTTGCGACCCTTGGCGCTGAGTTTCACGGATGGCGCTCCTGTCTTGGTATCCCGCACTACTTCGATGTCGAGCCAGCCAATGTGCGGCCCCATACCGGTCCCGAATGCCTTTGAGACTGCTTCCTTGACTGCGAATCTGGCCGCGTAGTGATGGTTTGGAGAGGCTTTTGTCTCGCAATACTGCTGTTCCTTCTTCAGGAAGACCTTGTCCTTGAATTTGGGGCCCCAACGATCCAGCATTTCCTGCATGCGGTCGTTTTCCACCAGGTCAACCCCAATTCCAACGACGCTGCCGCTACCCATGCCGGCCTCCATTGTACGACGCAATTCTCGTGAGCATTTCCCTGGTCGCGTTCTTGAGGCCAACGAAGATGGCGCGCGCAACAATGCTGTGCCCTATGTTCAGCGTGTCGAGATATGGAATTTCGATGATTTTATCCATGTTGCCAAGGTTTATTCCATGCCCAGCGTTCACTTCAAGTCCAAGTTCATGGGCGTACACGGCTCCATGGATCAGGCGCTCCAGTTCCCGCTTTGCTTTCATGCCGGTTGCGTCACAGAACGTTCCGGTATGAAGCTCGATGTGTGGTGCGCCAAGTTCCGCAGCCGCTGCGATCTGGCGCTTATCCGCTTCTATGAACAGGCTTACTTCGATTCCTGCGCTGCGAAGTTTTGCCACGGGCTTCGCCAGCCGCTTCATCTCGCGGACAACATCCAGGCCGCCTTCCGTTGTGATTTCCTGCCGTTTCTCTGGAACAATGCAGACCTCGTCTGGTTGCACGTCCAGGGCGATTTTCACGATCTCCGGCGTGTTGGCCATTTCGAGATTGAGACGGGTCTGGATGGTTTTGCGCAGGACGTAAACATCCTTGTCCTGTATGTGGCGGCGGTCTTCTCGTAAGTGGACGGTTATGCCGTTCGCACCGGCATCTTCACATTCCCTTGCCGCCTCGATCACGGACGGGTAGCTGGTGCCTCTTGCCTGTCTGACTGAGGCAACGTGGTCAATATTTACGCCTAACCTGAGTTTTCTCCTCATAATACCGATCCTTCATATCATCATTGTTATTTCACCAATAGTATCAGCCGATAAATCAATTGCCAATCAATTGTCTGGGCAGTTTTTCTGTTTGCCGGTGACTATTTCAGGAGAGTAGATTCATGCTGGAAGCTAAGTGGCTGAGTGACGTACGGCGCGCAGCATGCAGACCCTCCCAGTCCGCAGACGTAACGGGAGGGACGGCTGCTTGCCGCCGTCCGTGTTTTCCGGGGTTGCGAGTCCACTTGAGTCAATCAGTCACTCACACATCTGGAAATTAAGCTGATCTTATGACGACTGGCGAGAACAACCGCAAAGAGGACGAAACAAAGAAGGCCTGCAGAAGCGGGCAATGGCTGTTGTGGTTGATCCGGAGGGCTTTCAGGAAGTACTGGGAGATGCTCAGCGCCGATTACTTCCAGGAGATTTATCGCACAACCGACCGCGCCACAATTGCGGAAAAACTCATAAGGATGTTCGCGAGAAATTCTGCGATCCTCGGCGTCCTCACCGGCATCATAATGTCAGCGGACGAGATTGTGCTGTTTACCACCGGCGCCGAGGGAGGGCTGGGGCTGCCATTCAACATTGCAATAGCCGCGTTGGTGATGACTTTCGAGACGATCCTGCTGCTCCTTTTTCAACTGGCACTGGTCGCCTGTCTGGGAAAGCTGTACGAGGTTCCTCTCGATCCAGACGATCCGGAAGACATAGTGACCATACTTGCTTTCGCGATAGGCGGCTCGGCTGCGAATGCCGCTGGAGCCGCCGGGGTGAAGATGGGTGGCAAGGTCGCTGCGCGTGTCGCAACGACCGTTGTTGAGAAGGAGGCTTTGTCTGCGCTGACCGGCGTTGCCGAGCGGATCGGCTTTAGAATGCTGATGCGGGCGCTCGTGAAATATGCCGTTCCTGTGGTGTCCATAGCTGTCGGCATGGTTATGAACTACATTGCGACAAGAAGCGTCGGAAAATTGGCAAAAAGACATTTCCATCCGTCTGGATAACATCAAACATGAATGCAACATTGAAGCTGAAAGAGGACGAATCAGATTGCCCTTGCTTTTGGAGGCGTGGGAGATCATAAATTCCTGCCCACTTGAGAATGATTTATGACAGGTGTGAGGACAAAGACATTATGAGCGATAATTCGAACGCCGATATCAAAAAGCCGGATGTGCAGGAGTTGAAAGATCTTAAAAGTTTTCTTCAGGAACACGGGGTTCCTGTTGCGATCGGCGTCTGTCTTTTTGTTGCCGCATGCCTTGCGCTCGCGTATCGGTATAACAAGCAGGAAGAAATCAAGCAGGAATCCTCGAAGAAACTTTTCAACGCCCAGTCTCCACAGGATCTAAATTTCATCGTCGAACAGCAATCCTCCGCACCGGCTGCGCCGCTTGCCCTTCTGAAGCTCGCGAAAGCATCCTTCGATTCTGGCAACTACGATGTGGCCATGAGCAAGTACAACGATTTCAAGATGAAGTACCCAAACCACGAGTTAGCTGGGGTTGCTGAACTGGGAATCATACATTGCACCGAGGCGCGCGGACAGTGGGACGAGGCCGCTACTGCTTTCTCAAACTTCATTATGAAGAACCCCAAGCATTTTTTGACGTCGGAGGCTATTTTCGGACAAGCCCGCTGCCTGGAACAACTGGGCAGATATAAGGAAGCAAAAGCTCTGTACGAAGACTTCATCACCGCGCATCAGCAAAGCGGCTGGCTGCCAAGAGCTAAGGAGCTTCTCGATGCTGCGACAAAGAACGCAAGGGAAGGTGCGAAACCGCCAACGGCAGCGGTGAGCACTAACTTACCGGCGGTTAACTTGGAAATGCCGATGCCTAGGTAGGATTTACTGGACTGTTTTTCTTCTTTTCGTCGTCCGTGGCGTTGTTTTCTTTCGCTTTCGTTTCTGTTGGCTGCTCTGCTTCGTTCATGCCCTTCTTGAATTCGCTAACACTCTTGCCAAGTGAGCGCGACAACTCAGGAAGCTTCTTCGCCCCGAAAAGCAGAAGCACAACTAGAAGAACCCATATCCAATCCGAACTCAGAATGTTCGCAAGATATATGCAATTTATCATCTGTACCCTCACTTTCTGTTGCACATTTTACCAAAACAGTCTTGTGCAATCAACCCTCAACCTAAGATGCTACCTCGACTTCGCTTTCGCACCCTACCAGCCAGAGCGTGGCAAAAATGGTGGGCCCAGCAGGACTCGAACCTGCGACCAGAGGATTATGAGTCCCCTGCTCTGACCAACTGAGCTATAGGCCCATGATATTTATTTCGGATCAAAGATACGGAAGCTCAATACCAAAGTCAAGAACCACGCCCGGACGTGCTGAGTTGTTGACGGAAGACTGGCGACACCTGCATTCCGAACAGAAAAGGAAGCCGGGAGAGAGGAATTGATAATCGGTGGGTATTTATTTTTTGCATGGATAGCGCGTTGTCGGGTAGTGATATTATCAAAAACCGACTCGGCAATACTCTGTCGCATAACTTGGAAGCGATGGAAGATGCCATCGGCCAAGCACTCAGACCCGTGTTTAAGAGACAGCAGACCGCATTCGCAGGCTCATTTTACACACTTGAAATTTCAAGTTTTTTGAAGGTATGCTTTGAGATACGAATCGCTGTAGATCATCTTGTTCATGAGAAGTTCGGCCGTTACCATCGTGTTGGTCAATTCCGTATCCATTGGATCATGGATGCTCGCGTCGAGTCCCGCACCGATTGCCAGAGCAAGAAATGTCCGGTTGATCAGCGAGCGTTCCGAGGATCCCTGGCTGAGATTGCTCAAGCCAACCACAACGTGTGGCGCCGGATCGCTCAGCATCTTGAACTGGGCGATTGTCTGTAGAACGATTCCCGGCGTCTTTTGGTCGCAGTTGACCGGGAGGATGATCGGGTCGAGATATACATCCTCAACTGGAACGTTGGCTTCGACAGCTGCTGCGATCGTTCGCATCCCGATTTCCACTTTGGCGTCACAAGTTGACGCCACGCCGTTCTCATCTATAGCGAGCCCGATGATGCCGACTTTGAATTCGGCAGCGAGTTTCATGAAGGCGGCCAGCTTATCAGCCTGTCCGGTGGTTGAGTTGATAATGGCGCGGCCATTCTTGCACGCGGCAGTCAGTCCAACCCGGACTGTATCCAGACTGGGATTATCAATCGAAAGGGGTTTAGTCGTAACTTCCCTTGTTGCTTCAACCAGCCACTTCATTGCCTCCGCTCGTTCGGCCTTGGGAACCCTTGTTCCAACGTTGATATCCAGAATGTCGGCTCCAGCGGCAAGCTGTTTTTCCGCCATGTGCTGAACCGGCTTCTTGTCTTTCGTCGCCAGTGCATCTCCAATAGCCGTAAACATACCGTTGATTCTTTCACCAATTACGTGCATGTCTTGTTCTCCTTTGAACTCAACTCAACCAATCAGTCGTGTTATTGTGTCTTTGAGCGCCGTCGCCGCTTTCGGGTGACGCATTACCATGATGTCGCTTCCAGACTGCAAAAGCGCCGCCGCCGTCGCCAATTCCCAATAGATACCCCGCGTTGCGGCATCGCCCCATGTGGGCTGTTCCTCTGCGGAGGCACGCGTCTCCTTGGCTCTCCAAGCCTCCTGGCCAACCATGCAGATCACCGGCAGAGACATCATCTTGTCACCGCCCAATGCCGCCAGACGTCCACGTTCCTGAATTGAATACGTATACTCCAATCCGTATCCGAGTGCGCCTGTTGTCGGGTACATGACGACCCGGTCCAGCGGAAATCCCATTTCGGAAACAAGAATGTTTATCTGCTTCGCGATGTTGATATCGATTGGGCTCAGGCCAACCAGCGAGTGTCCGTCGGCCTGGCAGGATGCCACGAGAGTCTTGTAGTTTTCCTCGGTTGCAGCGGCCATCAGGCACCGTTCTCCTGCGGCGGCCTGGCTGCATGCCGGGAGCACGTTATTGTCCTTCTCATCGTTGTCGCAACCCCAGATA
Source organism: uncultured Victivallales bacterium (assembly GCA_964487695.1). Classification (GTDB taxonomy): domain Bacteria; phylum Verrucomicrobiota; class Kiritimatiellia; order UBA8416; family CAZASC01; genus CAZASC01. The sequence continues at coordinate 79,778 of CAZASC010000008.1, read as the reverse complement.
ATTAGGGGCACTCCAACTGCCTTGAGCACGTCTTTTACCGTGGCGGCAGCTTCACCAGGGGTCTTATTGCCGAAATCGGGATGCGTTCCGGCCAGCTTAAGACAGATCAACTCTGCTCCGCATTCTTCAACTGCTTTTCGCGCCCAAACTGCCGGTGACTTCATCGCATCGCCCCAAGCCTCGGTCAGCGGCGCAGGCCAGTCATCCGGCGGTGTATCCCAGATTTCGACGGCCACTGCGGGTCTGCTGGCGACAGCACCTTCAAAACGCATGAAGGGCAATGTCGAAGAACCGCCCACCGTAACTTTCGATGTCCGGCTGCCTCCTTCTTCCCTGGTTGCACCCAGCACGAGCGTACTGATTGTTCCTGTCCATTTTTCTTTCGCGTCCACCAATGTGCTCATTTATTTCTCCTCTTTAGAATTTCATCCATCATCTTTTCAACCTGTTGCAAAGCCTTGGAATCCGCCGGAAGTTCGATCAGGGATTTTTGCTCATCCTCAAATCGTCCGATAACCGGATCGGATGGAATGCGCCCGATGATCTCCAATCCTGTCTTCTTGAATTCATCCATCAATTCGGGAGAAATATCGCTGTCGCACCGGTTGATCAAGAGGTAAGCGCTTTGGACTTCCAGGCAGAGGCTGCGCATTATGTCCCGTATTCGCAGGGCTGTTCGCGCGCCACTGATCGTCGGCTGACAAACGATAAGCATGACTTCAACACGCCCATCAGTACGCCTGCTGAGATGCTCCAATCCTGCCTCGTTATCAATGATGACGGCACGATACTGTTCTCCGATCTTCTCGATGCAGTTGCGCAGAAGATTGTTGATGTAGCAGTAGCAATTGGGCCCTTCCTGTCGCCCCATGACGATGACGTCAAAACCAAGCGCCTCAGTGACTTCCTCATTGATCAGGCGTTCCACCCACTCGCTCTTGGATATTCCCTGAGGAACCTTTTCCGGTTCCGCCCGGAGTTGCTCGCGCAGACTGCCAATGCTCTTGTCCTCCGCCACCTTCACGCCCAATTTCTCGGGAAGACAACTGTTGGGATCCGCATCAACCGCAAGCAGGGGCTTGAAGGCCCGATTCATAAGACTACGGCATAACAGGGCCGTCATTGTGGTTTTCCCTGTGCCTCCTTTGCCTGCAATGGCAATCTTCAATGACATAGTGACATCTCCGCAGTTTCGCCATTGCGCCGGGCTTCCATTCCCCGACGAGGCGCTTGATTGTTGATCACGGAAGGAAACTTCTCGATATTGGTGTGGGGCAGAAAAAGACACGAACTGTATTCGTTCATATATTTGTGGTGCGTGCTCAGCTCCAGATAGGTCATGGATCGCACCACATGTTCCGTCATGTATTTCATGGCATCCTCAGAAAGCAGCGCCAGTTTTGCGCCTTGCACCGACCCGTTTCCGATAAAATGGAAGCGATCATGTGGAAGATCTGGAAGAAGACCGATGCTTATTGCCTGTGGAATGCGGAGGTAGTTGCCGAATCCGCCGGCAATGTACACATGACGAACATCCTCGAACGTGCAATTCACGTAATCCAGAAGGCATTCCGCTGCCATGTAAATGGAGCCCTTACTGCGAATAAGGTTCTGTATATCAGATTCCTTCAACACGATGTCTTTGCCGACCTTGGTTTCTGCACTCGCAAACAATACGATCTCCCGCTCGCCGTCATCGTTCCGGCGCAAATGGGTGCTGCATCCGTCTTCCACAAAACGGCCGGCCCTGTCAATGCAGCCGACGCGCAGAAGCTCGCCGATCGTATCTATAATTCCAGAACCGCAGAGTCCCATCGGTTTGCCGCCGCCCACTACGGCGAAATCCACAACGCAGCCGCCTTTGCCTAGATTGAGGCGTTCAAGGGCGCCGTGCGTGGCGCGCATGCCGCAGGAAATTCCCACGCCTTCGAAGGATGGACCTGCCGATGCCGAACAACAAACAAGCCACTCGTTGTTGCCAAGCACCAGCTCTCCGTTGGTGCCCAGATCCATGAGCAACGAAAGTTCAGGCGAGCGGCTCATGCCGCTCACAACAACGTCAGCAACGATATCACCGCCAACATAGCTGGCGACACACGGCAAAGCGGTGAGAAGCCCTCCCGGGTTGATCGCGATTCCGACTTCGCTGGCTCGGATGGTGGGAGAGATGCTTAAACTTGGCACGTAGGGATCGCGCCGTATGTTCGAAGCATCAAGTGCCAGGAGCATGTGAATCATCGTCGTGTTCCCCGAGCAGACCATGAAGTTCACATCGTGCAAACGTATTTTCGCATCCATAACCAGGGCGGCAACGAGGCCGTTGATGTCGTCGACAACGAGTTTCTGCATTTGTGCGCGGCGTTCCTGAGTGGATGCAAACATGATCCTGGAAATGATGTCCTCACCGAATGGGATCTGTGAATTGTACTTGGCCTTGGTTGCAAGGGTTGCAGAGTCGCGTATATTTACCAGGTGTGCCACGACTGTTGTCGTGCCGATATCGACCGCGATTCCAAAATTCTTTTCCGAGGTGTCGCCCGATTCGATATCAGTAACTTCCAAGGACTTGCACCGTTGTCCGAGTACGGCAGTGATTTTCCAGTCAGACTTGCGCACTTTATCGGCAAGATGCCGCAGGACCGAAAGATCCATTTGCATGACCGCTTCCGGATGATTTCGAAGCACCTCGTGAAAGAGGCGTTCCTGGTCGGGAACACAGTCAGAAATGGTTGGTTGCGGCAGGACGAGGAATTCTTTAGTGCAGAGCGGCTTGTATGAAAAGACGGCCTGCTTACCGACCATTTCCGTGACACTTCCAAAGCGAACGGCATCTTCTGAGGTGAGTTGAGCTCCCTGAACAACCCGCGTTTCCTGGGGAACCTCAACAACAACATCTCCTTCCACTGCAGTCTGGCAGGCCAGCGCCATCCCTTGCTGAATCTCTTCGCGATTAAGGAATATGCTTGGTTGGGCTTTAACCTTGCCGGATTTAACCTGAACCTTGCACTTTCCGCACACTCCATCGCCAGCGCAAACGCTGTTGATGCTGATCCCGATGGCCTGCGCCGCCTCAAGCAATGTCTTGCCCTCTGACGCCACAACGCTTTTGTTGTCGGGAAGGAATGTGACCGTGCAGTTCTTCATACGGTTGGCCAGACAGTCTTCAGATACTTTGAAAGCCCGCTTGCTTCGCGAGGTCCAACCAGAACGTTCCATCCCGAATCATCCTTGAGGGAACCGCTCATTGCAGAGATGTAACCCGGAATAATGACCTTGGTATGCCCGACTTTTTTCTTAATTTCATCCGATTTCAGGAAAGCAGCCACCTTTTCTGATGTCAGTTTGTCGGAAGCGAATGCCGTCAATACTGACGTGCCTTCCGTATCAATGACGCCGATGAAAGCAGGAACACGGCTGGCTTCAACTTCACCCTCAACTGTGTAATAGGTAAGCGAGAAATTAGTCGTGATGATAAGCGGCGATTGCGGTGTGACTGCACCGACTTCATAGAGCTTGGCTTCCACCTGAATCGGCTTCCGCGGATCCGTATAGAGATTCTGCGATACCGTCAGGATGGGCATGATCTGTTCGGGTTTGTCCATCGGAGTCACGACGATGCCCGCATACTTGACAACATAAGCGCAAGAGTCCGCCATGTTAGCGAGCGGATCTGCGGACCTGCTTATAACCATTGCGGGGTAGCCTACGCCCTTGGTCTTTCGCTTCAAGGCCAGCCGGCGGCTGGCCGTCAGCGCTTGCAGTGTGTCCGCAACAGTTTCAGTGGTCAAATCGAGCACGATGTCCTCTACGCCAGCTCCCTTGACTTTCTCAGCCAGCGCTGCAACACGATCGAGATCGGGGGCAGCGACGGCAAGCGGACAGTTCTTTTCCTTCGCGACCTTCGCGAAGCTTTCCCATTTGTCTTCGGTTGCAGCATGGATGAGAGGGCGATGTGTTGCGCCTTGAGCAAGCGCTTTTTCAATATGAGCGGCTTCGCATGCCATAAGAATCATCGGGAGTCCCAACTTCTGAACGGCAGCAGCTGTCTTCACGAACGGCTCTGCAGCACCGCTGTCATTCTGAACGGCCACCAGCCTTACCCGCAGTTCCATTCCTACCCGAGTAAACCGTAGCTTTTCGATTGCCGCTATCTTCCTGGCGAGTTCGCTTTCCGACAGTTTATCGGAAACAAGTACGCAGATGCCGGGATGATGGTAGAACGACTCATCATGACGGAACATGACCGTTTCGTTGCCGATTTCGACCTTGTTATCGCCTGAGCCAATTGTGACCAGACGGACTGGCGGCGCGGAGGAACCTTCGAGTGCCGCCTTGGATTCGGCTGATACATCGGGACACTGATCCAGACTTGCCTGTTTCTGTGCGAGCTTCATCGCAAACGCGAGGCACGTTGGGCATCCGCATTTCTTGCAGTTCGTCTTCGGCAGCAATTTGAAAATATCAAGTGCTTTGAGCGCCATGTTTCACTCCCTTTCGTTTATGTTCTTTTATTATTCAGGCAGTGCGTGTATCGCTCCGCCCCGAATCCATCGGTGCACGCTGACGACAGATCGACATTGTCCCTGCCTATTGCGCTTCACCACGTAACTGACACATTACTATTTGTTAGATCAGCGATTCCATCTCCAAAGCGGGATGACCTACTTTGCTGAGATATGCCAGCAACTCCTCGCCGGTGGTAGCCTGTGTTTCGTCTGCAATTTTGTCCAACAGGTCCGGCATTCCTTCTTCCGCTGCGCGAGCCTTGAAGCGCTCTCCGTAGTATTCCTTCAGCTCCTTCGGAATCCATACCAGCCGCTTCAGTCCGCCATCGGCGGAAATGAACTTGTGGCTCAGCACGTACATTCTTCCGACACCGAGAAAGCCGGGCACCTGGTTGCCTCCGCCAACGGAGCCGGCCAGCGTCGAGAACTTCATGCCACAGGGAGTCATTCCGGCGAACTCGCGGTTCACGATCATGAATCCGTTGCATTCCGGCACAAGCGCCAATATGCACTCGAAACACCCGCACGAAGTCATTGGGTTCTGCATGAGCGAATAAAGGCTGACCTTTTCAATGTTCCGGTTTGAATGCTGGTATACAAAATCGTTGACGTTGTCCCACTCGCCGAATTTCGCATCGAGAGCCTTGCCCTTCTTTATCGGCTGATTGGCGCCGCTCGGATCGATTTCATGCGCGACCTTGCCGTCGAGCCAGTTGTAGGCGCCGCACAACCCCAGCCGCTCAGGACTGATGACGCAGATATGATTTGGCGCAAAGGACTGACACAGTGCGCAGGAGTAGAACACATCCACGCTCTCATCGGTCATACCCTTTAGCCGCAAATCGCGTTCAGAGTAGGCCTTGCGTGCAACTTCGATCAGATCCTTCACCTTTGCTTCGTCGGATATGATCTTTACCTGCACTTTATCAACGATCTTGCCGTATACATCCAGGATGCGCGCATGCAGGATTGTGCCGAAATGTTTCAGTCTGAAACCGTTGGCAAACGCGTCCTTGCTGATACGTATCCAGACAATGTCGCGCTGGCCCATGTGGAAAACACCCATGGCATAATTAACAAAGTGATGTATCTGCCGCTCGATGATCGATTCGAAGTCCGAATGCATGGCACGGCCGGCCACTTCGACCATAATGGCCAGTGGCAGGGCACCGCCTACTGCGACAGTGTCAATGTCCGGACCAATGACTTCGATCTTGCCGTCCTCTATTTCCTCCATGGGCCGCATGTGGACGTATTCGAAAGCCTTCGAATATTTGCTGCCGAACTCGCAGTGCATGTCCTCGCGGCGTACGCGTTCACCCTCGAATGCGGCGGAGAACGGGACAGGGATGTCAACTTCCGAGACGCTGACCTTGACTCCTCTGACCTCGATGCACCGCGGCACGATGTTGTCGTAATTCAATTCGTGAACGACATGCTCATAAGTGCAGATACCGGTAGGAAGGATCTGCGGAATTTCCGTGTCGGCAATGACAGGGAAACCCATGTTTATGGCTCCAGCGCCACTGGCATATTTGAAGTCGTCCACCTCGCCGAGCGCGAGGCCGAACGCAAACACACGCCGCTTGCAGTAATCGAGACAGGCCCGTGGATTGCCTGGCTTGATGCCGCCGAATGTCATTGCGCCGCGTATGGCCCAGTTCAATGGATAAATAAGGCTCAGGGTATCGCGACCATAAGGCACGATGTACGTGTCCCAACCCATCTCAACCTTTTCTTCCTTGAGCTGGTCAATGATGCTTACTCCATTTGTCGAGGACCCGACAAACACCATTATGCTGCGCTTCTGAAATTCACGGACGATCTTCACGGCCGTCTTGCTGTCCGGCGCCGCGCCCAGTATGGCCGCGAATCCCGGCATGCGTCCGTCTACAAGTTGTATGCCCAGCGTGCGGAGAATCGTGTCAGAGAAGAACCCATTGCAGTCCGGCTGTGGCTCCTGATTATAGAGATAGCGCAGCACCATGATGACTTCTTCCGATAACAGAGTTGCGACTCCGGCATCCAGCGCGGTCCCAAGATACGGGAACCAAAGCTTCTCGTCCGGTATGGGGCCCAGCAGCTCCGCGGCATGGTCAAGGATTGGTTTTATTTCGGCGAGCTTCTCCACTTTCAAACCCATAAGTGCGTGACTCATCGGCAGGAAATAAGCCGTGTCCGGAAAACCTACAGGCGTATCCGGGCCTTTCTCCTGAAGCGCCTTATCGTAAAACGTTTTTGCCTGCTGATAGATTCCGTGGCCGCCTCTAATTGCGGCACTCGCTATGATTTTAGACATGACTATTTCCTCTCGCCTTGCTCTGTTTACCTGAAAATTGATTCTCTTCCATTTCGCGGCATGTCCGTTTTCTGCGGCAGGCCGGGCAGGTTTCCAATGTTTCTATCAAAACCGCCGTTCGTCCCTTCAATCCGGTCAGTTGTTTCTGTGTTGCAAAAGAATCTCCACAAACCATGCACTTTGCCATGGACAAATGTGTGTGAAGTTCCTTCATGACACGCTCGCCGTCGTTGTCCTCGAAATGCAGCGCGCCTGTTGGACATACATGAACGCACGCCCTGCAGCCGATGCATTTCTCCGAATCTACGCCCAGAGGGCTCGTAATCTTGCGTTCGCCGCCTCTATTGCAGTACCCAATTGCAGACTGACCGATTACTTCCTTGCAGACTCGGACGCAAAGGCCGCAAAGGATGCACCTTTCGCCGATCGCCGTGCCTTCAGGCACACTGAAGCGCGGCTTGGCAGCCCCATATTCCTTGGCAAGCCTGCGGACCTGTGCGACCTGCGGGCATCGCGCAAGCAGGAGTTCCAAGATCAGGCGGCGCGTATGTTTCACTCGCTCGCTGTCTGTTTCCACCACATCGCCTTCGCCGGGCTCGTAGACGCATGAAACAACCAGCTTTGATCGTTTCCCCCATTTGACATCCAATACGCAGAGCCGGCACACGCCATAGGGCAGCACCGCCTTGTGGTCGCACAGCGTGGGAATATTGAAACCATAACGCCTGGCAACGGCCAAAAGAGTCTCTTTAGGGCGAGCTTCCACGGAGCGCCCGTTGATCGTTAATGATATCAATTTTGTTTCTTCCATTTCTATGCCTGTTATGTCACTTCCACGGCTGCAAACTTGCAGGCATCCAGACAAACTCCACACTTGATGCATCCGGACTGGTCAATTAAATGGACCTTTTTTCTCTCTCCAGAAATCACATTCTTGGGACACTTCCTGGCGCACGCTGTGCAACCGGTGCATTTATCGGGCAGAATCCGGAACGTGATCAGCGACTTGCATACCTTGGCCGGACACCGGTGTTCCTCGATGTGCGCGCGGTATTCCTCGGCAAAGTACCGGAGCGTGCTCAAAACAGGATTGGCGGCTGATCCACCGAGCGCGCATAACGATGCGTCCGACGTCACTTGCGCCACGTCCCGCAACAGCTCTATGTCACCTTCCCTGGCTTTTCCCTCACAGATGTGCGTAACGATTTCCAGCATGCGCCGGATGCCCTCGCGGCAGGGTACACACTTTCCGCAGGACTCGTTCAGCAGGAATTGGAGAAAGTACCGTGACACGTCCACCATGCAGGATGTTTCGTCCATCACGATCAGACCGCCTGACCCCATCATGACTCCAGCTTCCGTCAGTTCATCGAATCCGATTGGCAGATCGAGCTTGGATGCCGGCAGGCACCCGCCGGAAGGTCCGCCTGTTTGAACGGCCTTGAACGTCTTGCCGTTGGGGATCCCGCCGCCGATGTCAAAAATCAGTTCTCTCAGGGACATACCCATCGGCACTTCCACCAGACCGGTATTCACAACCTTGCCGACCAGTGAAAATATCTTGGTGCCCTTCGATGTTCCCTGTCCTATCGAGGCGAACCAGTCGGCGCCCTTCATGACTATGAGCGGAACGTTTGCCCAAGTCTCGACATTGTTGAGATTGGACGGTTTGCCCCACAAGCCGCTCTCGATGGTGTGGATATACTTGGCCCGCGGTTCTCCGGCCTTTCCTTCTAGTGATGCCATCAGTGCAGTGGATTCACCGCAGACAAAAGCGCCCCCGCCGCGCACCACACGGATATCGAAATCAAATCCCGAACCGAGAATGTTCCGTCCCAGGTAGCCCTTTTCCCGGGCCTGTTCGACAGCGATGTTGATATGCTTCACCGCCAGTGGATATTCATCCCTGACGTAGACGTAACCTTCATTGGCTCCGATGGCGAAAGCCCCAATAATCATGCCTTCAATCACACGATGAGGATTACCTTCCAGCAGACTGCGGTCCATAAACGCGCCCGGATCGCCTTCATCGGCATTGCAGATGACATACTTGGGATGACCGTGCGCCTTGCGGCAGGAAGCCCACTTGCGACCGGTGAGGAATCCGCCGCCGCCACGACCGCGAAGGCCTGATTTCCGCATATCTTCGATGATCGTATCAGGCTGCATTTTCAACGCTCTTGCCAGTGCCTCGTATCCGCCGCAACGTTTCAGGTAGTGATCAATGTTCGTAGGCGAAATAAGGCCGTTGTCGTTCAGAAGCAGCCGTTGCTGCTTCGAGTAGAATGGAATGTCCATTTCATGCACGAGCGACTTGTTTGTGGCGGCGTCTTTATAGAGAAATTCTTCGACGATTCTTCCTCCAACAACCGTTTCATGCACGATGGCCGGCACGGCCTCCACAGTGACTTTCTGGTAGAAAATATTCTCCGGCCGCACCATGACAAGGGGTCCTCGTTCACAAAACCCCGGGCAGCCGCATTGGACAAAGTCAACCTTCGCGCTTATGCCAAGCCTGTCTAGTTCGTTCTTCACGGCTGTTGCCACGGCTTCGCATCCATATGCCTGACAGCCCGTGCCGCCGCATACCGCGATGCCGACCTCTTTCGTCATCAGCCGCGTGATGTCGAGTCCGGGTTCCGCGCCGGGTTTCTTCCCGTCGGATGCAACGGCTGAAACAGGTTCCTTATCCACGCTGTCCAGCAGCTCTTTCACGGTGGCTGGCGAGGTTTGATAATAATGGCCGTCTATGACCACGACTGGCCCCAATGCACAGCAGCCGATGCAGTTCACCGTTTCGAGCGTGAACTTGCCGTCCGCTGTTGTTTCGCCAGGCGCTACCTTTAACTGCCGCGTCAGCTCGTCAATGACCCGGGGTGCGCCGCGAACATGACAGGCCGTTCCCGTGCACACTTTGACAGTATGCTTGCCTCTGGGTTTTAAACTGAAAGCGGTATAGAATGTTGCGACATGATAGACTTCCGATAACGGCATGGCGAGCCGGTCGGATACACCGCGCAATGAAGCCTCAGGGAGATAGCCGAAATGTTCGTTAACGTCCTGAAGTACGGCGATCAGAGATGAACGATCAGGCGCGTGCTTTTCCAGCGTCTTATCAAGCGTGCTCTCTGTCTCTGCCACAGTCAGGGAGTTCATGAATCAGGTTTTCTCCGCCGTTCGCTCTATCTGCAGCAGGTAGGCTCCCCGCTTTTCCAGTGTGACTTCTTCCAGCGTTTTGAATTCGAGTGCTTTCACGGGGCACGACTCGACACAAGCCGGCAACTCGCCCCTCTCAATACGATCAAAACATTGATCGCACTTGATGATGGCATGGGAGAACCTGTCCATCCTGATTACCCCGAAAGGGCAAGCCAGCACGCAGGCATGACAGCCTACGCACAGGTCATGATCTATGATCACTGGATTGTCCCGGTCGGTCCTATGCAAAGCGTGCGTGGGGCAGACGGCGATGCACGGAGCGTCCTCGCACTGCCGGCATTGAAGCGGCACAGCGAACCCCTCGCCTTGTTCAACCGACACTCGAGACGTCGGTGAAGGGCTTTCAAGTATGGCTTCCTCGAGGTTCTTGCTTTGAGAGTGCTCCACGGCGCATGCCAGCTCGCATGTCTTGCACCCCAGACATCTATCTACTTTGACTACAATCGCGCCTTTCATTCCTCACTCCTCCGTCTTTGGCATCGCGTCCCAGAACCAATTATTCAGTGTATTTTGCCGCCGCATCCGCGCTTCACACCGGTTTGCAGAGCGGCGCCTTCGGCAATCACATCAACCACCGGAGATGGTGCCGGAGCCTGCGGGTTCTCGATAAACGACTTGGCGTACATAAGCGGTTGCAGTTTCAAGGCAGCCCGTTTCTTATCCATATGCGCCATCATCAGGTGGGCAGCCTTTACAGGGTCTGCTTCGAAATTGAACTTGCCGCCCACTATTTCCTCCAAGTCTTCTGTCAGGAACTTGGTGAGCACAGGGCTTCCGAGGACGCGCATGGCCGGACTGTAGTTCACGTAGGCGCCGGACGCCACGCAGTAGAACCCGATGGCAATGGCCTTCTCGCACATGGCCTCGGGTGCCGCGCCCGCTATAGGCAGATCGGAAAGTTTGTCGCCCAGACCGCCTTCCTTGATCATTTCGCACAGGGCCACCAGAATGCGACTGTTGTCAACGCACGATCCAAGGTGGAGGACCGGCGGAATTCCAACCGCTTCGCATATCTCGCGCAAACCGGCGCCAGCCCATTTCTCAGCCGCTTCAGGTTGCAGCAGACCAACCTTGGCGCAGGCTGTCGCTGCGCAGCCCGTCATGACAACAAGAACGTCGTTTGCAATCAGTTCGCGCACCATCTTGACATGGCTGTCGTCCTGGGTTTTCTTCACCGTATTGCAGCCGATCACGGCAGCGACGCCGCGGAGCCGGCCGGAAATGATGCCATCGTTGAGCGGCCGAAAAGTTGACCGGTAGCGTCCGCCCAGATGCTGGAACGTGTTTTGCACTGTGAAACCGGCCACCAGATCGGTCTTTCCCTCCGGAATATCAACAGTCCGGCGATTCGGGAAGTTGTCAATCGCAGTCTTCACGATTTGTTTTGCGATGTCGTAGGCGTGTTCTTCCTCGAAAGCTATGTGCGTGGCCCCGGGAATACGCGCTTTCTTGCTGGTCGTGACGACTTTGGTGTGGAACTTTTCCGCATGTTCGACGAGCGCTGGCATGATGCACTGCACATCGACAAGCATCAGATCCACTGCGCCGGTAGCCATGGCCAGTTCCTGGTGGAGGAAGTTGCCGACCACCGGGGCGCCCTGCCGCATGAGAATCTCGTTAGCCGTACAGCAGATGCCTCCGACCATGATACCATTGGCGCCTTTTTGCTTCGCAAGCGCGAGCATTTCCTTGTCACGGCTGGCCGCAACAACCATCTCGGACAGATTCGGTTCGTGTCCATGTACAACGATATTGACTTGATCTTTCTTAAGGACTCCGAGATTGACCTGGCTGCGCACCGGCTTGGGCGACCCGAACAGGACGTCGCCGAGATCGGTGGCCAGCATTGCGCCGGCCCAGCCGTCGCCCAAGGAAGTTCTCATACCGTGCATGATGAGGTTGACGTAATCAGCATCCACGCCTTCGTGAGTGCGATGCAGAGTCTCGACAATCTCGTGTTCCACGCCGACAGGGATCAACCCGAGCTTGCGCCAGTTCTTGAGCGTGGCTTCCGGTGCGCGGAGTGAAGGATAGCGAATTTCGCCTTCCTGTTGATTGAACTCGTTCAACGCCAGGTTTGCCATATCTATGGCGATATCTTCTATCTTGCGGTCCTGCGTCTTGACACCCCATTCGGTTGCCAGCGCAAGCAACCTCTGGGGGTCCTTTATTGAATAGCCTTGCGCCTTTCCCTGAGCCGTCAGTTTGAGGGTGTTGACAACGTCGTGGCCGTGGTCCGAATGCGCCGCGGCTCCGGCGGCGACCTGTCGGATCAAATGGCGTGCGGCGATTGTCTCTGCAGTTGCGCCGCAGACACCACGCCGCGGGCCTTCGCCTGGAAATGGATTGACTCGACAGGGCCCCATATCGCAGATCCTGCAGCACAGGCCGAGATTGCCGAATCCGCACCGCGGCTCCTGATCGTCATGCCTGTCATATGCGGTTTCAATCCCGGCGTCGTTGATCTTTTGCAGCACCTCCTGCGCCACGGGATCGGAAGTTCTTTCTTTAGTATTCATTTTCCAGTTGTTCTCCAATTTGCGCCGTTTTGCCTATGCGGCGCTGAGTTTGGCGGCCACAAAATCTGCGATCCGGCGCACCATTTGTGTTGTCTCGTTTCCGGCTCCATCCCACACAGGCTTGCCGGCCATGTCGGCGTTCCTGATTCCTTCATCGTACGGCATGCAACCTGCGAATTCCCATTCGGGCAGAACCTTCTTCAAAAAGTCTTCATCTTCCTTGGAACGTATCTTGTTTCCCACAGCATACATTTTGTGCAACCCGATGTCGCCGGCCAGTCTTCGTATGCGCTGGGCCGTCTCGACTCCGCGCATGGAAGGCTCTGTCACCACCAGCAGCGCATCAACGGCCCGGACGGTGCCACGGCTGAGGTGCTCCAGTCCTGCCTCCATATCCAGCACAAGCGCAACGTCGGCCTCAACCAGAAGATGGGAAATCAGCGCCCGCAGGAGTGCGTTTTCCGGACAGTAACAGCCCGCCCCGCCATTCTTGATTGCCCCGGCGACAAGCACCCGGATGCCGGCGATTTCGACAGAGTATTTTGCCGGTATGTCTTCGACGAAAGGATTCAGCCGGAACATGCCGCCGATTGTACCCGGCTTGACCCCGGTCCTTTCTTCGATCATATCCTTCATTTCCACTATGGGCCGGATATCGCCAGCGTCCTTGTATCCCATGCACGCAGCAAGGGTGACGTTGGGATCAGCGTCAATCGCCACCACCTGCCTGCCCATGTCACGCAGGATCTTGGCCAGCAATGCGGTCAGCGTTGTCTTGCCGACGCCTCCTTTTCCTGTCACAGCGAGCTTCATTGTAATGTGATTCCAGTCAGTTCATCCGTCGGGTGGCGATTCCTTTCGTCGCCGCACTGTCTCTTTTGAAAGCGCCGTAAGATGGGACTGGACGCCCGTCCATCGCTTCTGTTACTGTTTGCCCTGATAGTATAAATCTACCACACTGTGGTATGCAACATAAAAAACGAAGAGTAACCGTAATTTTAACCCAAGCCCTGTCTTCGGCCTTTGAAGGGCTGAATTTTAGCATTGCAGAACAGGAGAAGACAAGTAGGATTATATGAGTCACCGCGACAAACAACGACCACCAAAGGAAACGCAACCGAAAAGATCGCCATCCAGAAAGCGGGCCCAGACCGCCACAGCCAGACAGATCCGCGAAATCCTCAACCGCACGCAAATAGAGCTTGCGCGGGCATTGGGTGTATCCGAAAAAGCCGTCCAAAGCTATGAACAGGGATGGAGAACCATTCCGATCCGCGTCATGATCCAGCTCCTCGTACTGCTGGCGCTGTATCGCCGGCAAACGATGAAAGACGTTCCCTGTTGGAAAATCAGGCGCTGTAAACCGGAAATCCGCAAGGATTGCCCCGGCTTTACAGTCGGATTGGGCCAGTTCTGCTGGTTCATAGGGGCAAAGAACTGCGTTCCAGATAGATCGTTATTCAAAAAGGGTATTCTCCCTTGCATGAATTGTGACGTGATCAAACGTCTGCTCAGAGGGCCACAGCGCGCTGGAGGTGGGTCCCCACCGACACGAAGACGATCGCCTCGGCAATAGCCGACACCGGACCGTCATAAAAGCCCAGGACTTTGAGAGATGATTAATTTGACGATTGCACGCCTTGGCTCATTGGGTGCATAATATAAGTCATGAAAGAGGCTGACAGGAAAAAGGTCGAAGAAATCATGGCCGGCATGAAGTGTCCTCATGATTTCAAATGTGCAGAGGCTGGTTTCGAACACCTCTGCAAGGCGAAGTCTATTGGACCGGACGGCTTTCTCGAATGTCTCGACGAGAATCATGCTTCCTGCGCCTTTGCTTATTCATTTGGCGAGGTGCCTCTCTGCCTTTGCCCATTGCGAGTGTATATGGCCAAGAAATTCAAGATCTAACTGTGCCGTCCTGCCATCATTCTTGGTAAAGGATAATGCCTGTGAATAAAGCCTTCCCTCTTTCGACTACAGCGTTTCTGGTTCTGATCATCGGATTATGTGCCGGGGTTGTTTTTGGGGATGCTGCGAATACGACCATTGCTTTCCCGGATATAAAAGGGTTGATGGAAAAAGCAAACAAGGGGGATGCAAAAGCGGAATGCGAGCTCGGCGCTTGCTATTATCACGGCAGGAATGTCGCCCGGGATTACAAAGAAGCATTCATATGGCTCCGCAAAGCTGCCGAACAAGGAAACGCTGTCGCCCAGTGCGGGCTCGGACTTTGTTACTGCAACGGCACTGGTGTTACGCGTGATTATGAACAGGCGGTTAAATGGTATCGCAACGCTGCGGAACAAGGGGATGCAGCAGCGCAACGCAACCTCGGAGTTTGCTACTATAACGGCTACGGCGTTTCACGGGATTACACAGAGGCAGCCGGGTGGTACCGCAAAGCCGCAGAACAAGGCAATGCCGTAGCTCAATTTAACCTTGGACAATCCTGCGAATATGGCGACGGTTTACCGAAAGACGTCAAAGAGGCGGTCAAATGGTATAACAGGGCCGCAGAACAAGGAAACGCCGATGCGCAATTCAATCTTGGACTTTGCTACCATTTCGGCAATGGCATCGAACGTGATTATGTGCAAGCGGTCAAATGGTATCGCGAAGCCGCTGAACAGGGAAATGCCCATGCGCAGTGCCGCCTCGGATTTTGCTGCTGCCACGGCCTTGGCATGCCCAAAGATTACGAGGAAGGACTGAAGTGGTATCGTAAGGCGGCCGAGCAGGGAAACGTCGACGCTCAAGAGTTTCTGAAGAAGGCGTCGTTGTAACTCCGAATCTCTCCCGCAACGCGATATCTATTTCAATGTCTCGTCCGTCCAGCCCTGAAGCAATTCGATCCGGTTGCCGTCGGGATCGTGAAAGAAACAAATCTTCAACCCAGGGCAAATGCTGCCGCAATCCTTGACGCCTTCGGTTTTGATGCCGTCGCCTTCCAAACGCTTGGCGGCTTCTTCGATGTTGGACACCTCTATGGCCAGATGCCTGAAACCGACAGCCTGTTCGCCGCCTCGTTTTGTCGCATTTCCCGCAGCAACTTGAAATAATTCAATACAGACGTTTCCCAACCTCAACATTACGAACTCGTCCGGTCTGCCGCGGTTGAAAACCCGCGCTCGTTTGAACCCGAATTGCTTCGTGTAAAAAGCCTCCTGCCTCTTCTTGTCCGCACAGTGAAACGCAATGTGTTGTATCTGATTCATTCGGAACCTCCTGTTTATTACAACCAAAGTACCAACTGAACGGCATGAGCGTCAACTGGATGAGCATCAACGTCACCGTCTTTTTGAGTGCCCTTTAGGAGCGGCTTTACGCCGCGCCAGTTCATTCCAGCCGCCGCGATTGCTCATCGCGGCATAAAGCCGCTCCTACATTCGAGGACCATGGTCTTTCCTTTTGACCATGTTTTGACCTGCGGACGACACGGAGGTCGTCCCTTTAAATGAAAATGACACGTAAACAGGCCTTTTCCGATTACCGGGCCACGCTCCGTCGTGGCCGATGCAAAATGACGCCAAAAGGAAAGACCATGATTCGATTATGGCAATCTCACATCTCCATTGCATCCGCGTGTGGCTTGAGTACAGTTGAACCCGAAATGATCAATGCCAGGAAAATTGCAGACATAGATTGGGTCAATTGGAAACCTACGGAAAGGGCAACGCTTCTTTTCGTCATCCGCGACGGACGTATTCTGCTCATTCACAAGAAGCGCGGGCTTGGCGCCGGCAAGATCAACGGGCCGGGCGGCCGGCTCGAACCCGGCGAAACGCCGCTGGCTTGCGCAATTCGCGAAGTGCAGGAGGAACTGCGAATCAACGCAAAGGATGTCAGATGGGCAGGCACATTGCGCTTCCAGTTTGCAGATGGTTACTCGCTTCACGGCGAAGTCTTCACCGCCGGCGATTTTGAAGGAACGCCGACCGAGACGGATGAGGCCATTCCACTTTGGTTCAAACTGGACGAATTGCCTTACGGCCGCATGTGGGCTGACGACAAGCTCTGGATGCCGCTGATGCTGGCTGGAAGGAAGTTCGACGGCCGTTTCATTTTCGACGGCGAAACAATGCTCGATGCGGAAGTGACAAAAGAGGCAGGAAAGCCTTGATTTCTCAGCAACGCACTGTGTGTTCACTTTCTGAACTCTGACATGCACCACTCTTTCGCCAATCTTCCTCTGCATGGCGGCAAGGCGCCCGCGTGGCTGTTCGGACGCATGCGGCAACTTGCAGGTGCGTTTGCCGAGATTGCGGTCATGGAAATAGGGCCCGAAGCTTTTCTCGATCGCGTCTCTGATCCGTTCTGGTTCCAATGCCTCGGCTGCGTGCTCGGATTCGACTGGCATTCGTCAGGGGTCACCACAACAACGTGCGCCGCGCTTAAGGAAGGCATCAGAAACAAGGAAGCCGATCTGGGGCTTTTCATATGCGGCGGGAAAGGCCGCACATCGCGCAAGACACCGCAACAAATCATGGAGTTTTCCGACAAAGCAGGAACTGATGGCGATGGTCTTGTCCGCGCCAGCCGCATGTCGGCCAAGGTGGATAGCTCCGCAGTCCAGGACGGCTTCCAGGTTTATCACCATTGCTTTCTTTTCATCGCATCAGGCAAATGGGCGGTCGTCCAGCAGGGCATGAACGAGGAATCGGGCTGGGCGCGCCGGTATCACTGGCTTGGGGACAAGGATATGGATTTCGTCTGCGAACCGCACAAGGCCGTCTGCTCGGACGGCACGCCGCAAGTTCTCAACATGGTCGCAAAAGAGGCCGCAGCTTCTCGAATTGCGACAACCGAAGTAAGCAAACTTCCGCCGGAGAAACTTATCGCCGAGTTGAGACTCGCCGTGACAGATCGCACAATGAAACCAAAACGCCGTTCAACCACCTTGCATGGCCAGAAAGAATTCGATCTTTTCCCAAACACGAATAGAGAAATGGAGGGCGGCAATCCTTTGCCGCCGCTGGTTTCCTCTCTCGACCTTCCCGGCCGGCACCACATTCTTTCTGCCGACATCAATCCCACGCGGCTCAAGGACATCTTTACCCGCACCTACGAAAGGCAGGCTGAGAACTTCGGAGCTTTATTGGAAATGGAAGGCGTCGGCCCCAAGACGATCCGGGCATTGAGTTTCGTGGGCCAGCTTCTGTATGGCGCGACGCCAAGCTTTCGGGACCCTGCCCGATTCTCGTTCGCGCACGGCGGCAAGGACGGTATTCCATACCCTGTTGACCGCAAAACATATGACACTACGGTCACGATCCTGGAAAAAGCCGTGTCACAGGCCAAAGTCGGGCAAACCGACAAACTGCAAGCCATGCGCCGCATGGCAAAGTTTCTGGAAAAGTGATCCCACATCAATCCCTCATTCTCCCACGCGGAATTCGCCGGGTTCGGGGGAATGGCTAAAGACAACGGTCACGGCTTTGAGCAGGCTGGCAACGAAGGCATCAACGCCGGACGTGATGTCAACCTCCATCCAGTTAAGCTTGTCCTTGAAGCGGGCAAAATAGCGGCAGGCAATCTCGTTGCCGGTCACGCCCAAATCGGTAACGCCTGCTGAAGCGCTTGTTCTGTCTTTGCCGCCGAGTCCACGGATGAATCGGGCGAGTTGCTTGCGCGCAGGCCTGTCGGCGCGAATACGACATTGAAATGCACCGCCGTTCGCGTTGCAAAAGAATACTTCGACCGATTTCGGGACCGTTGAAGAGCAGATGATCGCGACGGGCAGTAAAGGAAATCCATATCTGCTTTCGCCCTCAGCCACATGACGCTGCACGTTAATATCGGGCTGCAGAGCGGAAATGAGTTTGTTTTCCATCAGAAGCGCTTCCAATTCCGAACCGACCAATTTGTATTCGAAATTCCTGATTCGCTCCCAAACCGCCTTCAGCTTGGGCGGCAGTTCGCTGACAGATCGAAAATAGTCACGCAGCCTGCGCGCGAGGTTTGCGGCTTTCCCGACGTAAAGCACCTGTCCGCTGGCGTCGTACATGATGTAGACGCCCGGCAATTCCGGCACAAGCGCAAGGGCCACCTCGCCGAATGCAAAGCGCTCAAGCGGGACGCGCAGCATTGAATTTTCACAGGCTTCCAGAAGTTGCGGCCATCCCATATCCTTCTTTTCAGCTTCTGAGACGATTGACCAAAGCAGGTCTTCGTAAACCGACGATCGGACTCCATCGGTGTCGCATCTTGCTGCAATGCGGTAAGCCAGTCTGATTTGTTCGATGGTTGCGCGCGCTGCGAGTTCCTGCCTGCGCAACGCTCGTGCGACACGAAGCAATTCGAGTATCCGTAAACTCTCACTCACATAATCGGGTAATATCTGGACCAGCAGTTCTTTCCAGCCCCTGCCGAATACCGCCAGAATGTTCGGCCCGGTGGCCACGCGTACCAGACAGCGCCGTAACCGATCAATCTCGGCGGATGGAATGGAGAACAGCGTGCCTTCATAATGCATCTGGTCAACATGCCGTCCGCCATCGAAAAGGATTGCCGAGAATTCGAGCGCATTCTTCCTGTTATCAGTATTGACGCCAAGCAGGCAGACCAGGAATCCATCCGCGAGTGTTGTTTTATCTATACCTGACATGCAGACAACAATAGAATGTCCGCGATCCGTTGTCAGCAGTCAGTTGATGGCAATCTACTTTACATAATCCAGCAGACAACATTAATCTACCTCGGGCAGGAAGCGCCGCCGTGTTTTTCGGCATACCGCTGATGATATTCCTCGGCGCGATAGAATGTTGTCGCGGGCACAATTTCGGTGACAATTGGCTGTTTGTACTTGCCGGATTTCTCCAGCTTCTGCTTTGAAGCCAGCGCCGATTCCTTCTGCGCAGGCGTGTGGTAGAAGATGACTGAGCGATATTGGCTTCCCTCGTCAGGGCCCTGGCGATCCGGTGTAGTCGGGTTATGGCAAGCCCAGAACACAGTCAGCAATTGGTCGTACGATATTTCGGCGGGATCAAACTCGACCAGCACCGATTCGGCGTGGCCGGTCCCGCCGCCGCACACATCCGCGTAGGTCGGATTCTTGAATTTCCCGCCCGTGTAACCGACTGTTGTGTTTTTGACACCTTTCACGGCGCGAAACGTCGCCTCCACGCCCCAGAAACATCCGGCTGCGAATGTCGCTCTTTCCAGTTTTGCCCCGCTCTTGGGCACGAACACAAGCGATGCCGAATTCAGGCAATACCGCAAGCCGGTCGGTTTCGGGCCATCGGGGAAAACGTGGCCAAGATGTGCATCGCATCTCGCGCACAAGACCTCGGTCCGGACTATGCCAAGGCTTCTATCTTCCAGCCTGGTAATATTTTCTACGGCGACGGGCGTGAAGAAACTCGGCCAGCCGGTACCTGAATCGAACTTTGCAGAGGAACTGAAAAGCGGCAGGCCGCAGCATGCGCAACAATAAACGCCAGGCTCCTTGTGGTTCTGCAAATTTCCGCAGAATGGCGGCTCAGTGCCCTTCCCGCGCGCCACCTTGTATTGCTCGGGAGTCAACAGCCTTTCCCATTGTTCGTCGGTCTTAACAACCTTGTTCATTGTGACAATTCCGCCAAGCTCGCCATTCTCGTCAAGAACCCGGACCTTCACGGTGGTAGTTTTGATTTTCCCATCCATGGAATCGTCGCCTATTTTGTTCCGGTTATTTTGCCAGTAGTTGTATCCTGCGTATGAGAGACCGGCAAAAACCAGAAGAACGAAGATATGTTTTGCCATGCTGGCTGATTTCGACCTTTGATTGACGGATTCGAGGACCGCTATCCTGCCGCGCTTGTCCAGGGAATCGTCGGCGCATTTTTCGGAGCAGAAATGTCTGCCCTCCACTTCGAGAATGCAATTGTCGCAAAGCGGCTTGAAGCATGTCTCGCATCTTGAAACGGCTGGAATGCTGGTGTGATTAAGACAGACCTTGTCCCCCATTTTCGGCATGGCGACCTCCTGTACAGTTGTACCGCAAATCAACGCCGGTTCACCTGAAACGTTATCATGAAACGCCGCCGGGGAACAATAAAAAAGCCGCCCCCATTTTACCGGGAGCGGCTTCAGATAGCTCAATGAAAAGCTACTTCTTAAGGAACGTGCGAAGTGAATCGATCTGGCCCGCGCTGCCGAGCACCTGATTCTTGTGCACGATATACTTGGCATATTCGGCCATAAATATCTTGCCCGGAGGCCTGAGGTCGAAATTTTCCGGGTTGTCACGGAAGCTCTCGCGATGCACACGGCACCACACCAGTCTGCCATCCGTATCAATGTTGACTTTCGTCACGCCCATTTTCGCGGCCTGGCTGATCTGGCCTTCGTCAACGCCCTTGGCGCCCTTGAGTTTGCCACCGGCAGCATTGATGCGTTGAACTTCATCCTGCGGGACTGAACTGGATCCGTGCATGACCATTGGGAAACCGGGCAACCGTCTCTGAATTTCTTTGATGACATCGAAATGGAGCCCCTGGCCGCCCGCGAACTTGTAGGCGCCGTGGCTCGTCCCGATGGCGCAGGCCAAACTGTCGCAGCCGCTCTTCTTCACGAATTCCTCGGCTTGCGCAGGATCGGTAAGGTGAGCGTCCTTTTCCTCGACTTTGACATGCTCCTCGACTCCGCCAAGCTGGCCGAGTTCCGCTTCCACGGAAATCCCCTTCTTGTGCGCCGCATCCGCCACGCGTTTTGTGGTCGCGATGTTCTTCTCGAATGATTCGCCGCTGGCGTCAATCATCACCGAACTATAAAAACCGCTGGCTATGCAATCCATGCATCCCGATTCGTCGCCATGATCCAGATGAACGGCGAAGATCGCATCGGGGAATATCTGGTCCGCGGCGCGGATCATCGCTTCCAGCATCCGTTTATCGGTGTAGGAACGCGCGCCTTTGGAGAGCTGAATGATAAAGGGCGCCTTGCTGTCTATGTTGCCCTGGAAAAGGCTCATCACCTGTTCAGCATTGTTGATGTTGTAAGCGCCGACTGCATACTTGCCGTAGGCATGTTTGAAAAGATCTTTTGTTGTGACTATCATTCGGAATTTCCTCCATTTCCACTGTCTCGTGAAACGCGCAACCTGCCCTTTTCAAAGAAGCTCCATACTATAGTCCGACCCAAACTCAGGTCAATATGAGATTTACGGTGTGAGCCTTCGT
Organism: uncultured Victivallales bacterium; assembly: GCA_964487695.1. Lineage (GTDB taxonomy): Bacteria > Verrucomicrobiota > Kiritimatiellia > UBA8416 > CAZASC01 > CAZASC01. Next base: position 58,075 of record CAZASC010000008.1, on the reverse strand, counting down.
TTTGCTTGACATGCGAAACATGGAGGAAAAGAATCAATGGCATTCTTCTATAATCCAAAATCCAAGGAAAGGAGGAGACGTCATAAAAAACTATTTGGCCTATGCAACAGTTGTTTGCACATTCGTGGCTGGCGCCTCCGCTCTGGAGAATCCGGCTGCGTCGGTAGTGCAGCCTTCGGCGCAGTTCGCCGCGCCTATTGTACGGACGGATGACAACGAATTTGTGACCAGCGAGCTGTGGGGTGGACTCGGAGAGCTCAGCGGCAACGTGACGTACAAAATCGGCGGACTTTATACCGACGCAACTGGCACGAGCCTTGTCAATTCTCCTCTCAGCGAATTGAAATGGCCGGTGAATATTCCAACAGCCACAATCGGCGGTACATTGCATTTTGGCAGATTTTGGGAGGTAAACGGCCTATGGACCGGCTGTCTGGATTCAAACGCCGGCAACCTCGATGATTCGGATTGGGAAGACCCTTCCCAACCACGGGCAGTGACTACTTACTCGACAAGCGACGCCAATCTGACCGGCTTTATAACCGATGTGGGTGTTCGCTGTTGGGCACTGAACTGGATGTCTGACAGGCAAACAATCTATTCAATAGGGTTTGGAGCTGGTTGGCTGTACCAGGATTTCAATTGGGATGCCAGCAATACGGATCAGTGGTATCCCAGTGATCCAGCGGCAGGAGCTGATTTCGTGCCTGGTCTGGTGGCAACCTATGAAACAATAGCCAACATGCCCTACGTCGAAGTTGCCGGCCAGATGAAAATATATCAGGTCAGCTTCTTCGGCGATATCGGGTTGTCTCCTGCCATGCAAGTCAGTGACGAGGATAATCACATTCTGCGCACAATTCTCGCGAAAACCAAAACCACCGGCAATGCCGTAAAAGCGACTCTCCAAGGACGCTATGATTTCAATCAATATGTGTTCGGCCTGATCCGCGCCGACTTGCTGGCCTACCATGTTGACGGAACGGAAAGCGACTTTGTTTACGGCGGATCGGATCTCGGCGACGCATGGTCAATCCATCACGAGATTTCCAGCGTTCAAGATAATGTCACTGTGGCCGTTGGCGTGAAGTTCTGATCGTACTCATTGAATCTGAAAAGGAAAGCCGCTACTAAGCGGCGGATCAGGTCCCGAGCAAATCCTTCAGTTCGCGTTCCAGATTCCGGTCAAGCACTTCAGCCATTCTTTTCTTCTGCGATGCCAATATCTGTTCGCGCAGATTGCAATCGGAAAGCACGCGATGCATCAGTTCCGCCAGTTCGTTTTCCGAAAGATCTTCGTAAAGGACGCCAGCCCCGCCAAGCGCTTCGGGCGTTCCGCCCGCGTCGCGGGCAATCACCGGCACTCCCATGTGCATCGCCTCCACGAGAGGCAGGCAATACCCTTCGTGTTCGCTGGCGCATACAAACGCATCGGCAACCCGGTAATATGCCGATAGCCCGGCGGGCGAAGCGAAGCCCTCAAAACAAACATGCGTAAGGTTCAGCTCGTTCGCAAGCATTCGCAACATCATGTAATACCGCGGAGCGCTGCGTGGTGATCCTACAAGAAGCAGGCGGCTATAGGGATTGATTGTCTGGTTATACCAGGCAAAGGCAAGAATCAGATTTTCAATCCGCTTGTTCGGCGCAATGCGACCGACAAAAAGGATGTTCTTCAGTGCACCGCCCGAAAAACGATTCAGGACGTAAGGTTCCGGCGGGATATCAACCACAGCGGGATCGAATGGCAGTGCAAGCACTTTGACGTTCCGCACGCCGGCTTCCTCAAGTTCGGCGGCGTCGAACTTGGATGCCGCCCAGACTGCGTCGGACCTGAGCGCGGCTTTCACGAGCTGTTCGCGTGCGGAAGTGAGACGCGCTGCCACATCATCAGCATAACCAATGTAGTATTTCGCCGGTGTAATATTGTGATAAATCAGGATTTTGCGGGCGGCTGAAGCAAGATACGTTTCAACGGCCGGCGACGAGATGGAGTAGTGATGGATTATGATATCCGATTTGCGATTGGGAACCGCTTCCAGCGTCTCGCACTCAGGCTTCATCGCCGGAGCAATGCAGCCCCGATCCGCAAAGATGGTGGATTCAAATCCCATCTTCCTGAAATAGTCCCGTAAGATGACCGCTTCATGGGATATTGCATCCCCGTCGGCGAATCCTGCCATGACCTGATCTATGCGTTTGGACGCCATCATTTCATCCGCGCTTGATTCCCGCCAATTCAACCTTGAGCTTTTCGAGTTCCTTGTTTCGCTCGGCGACTTCGAATTCGATCGCGTGGATGATCATTTCGTTGATCAGATTCTGCTGGAAAATCATTCTGTCGTGCTGATACGCGAGCAGTTTCCAGAGAAAACGCCGGACACGCTGCATGATGGCGCCCATGACTCCGGGCGCACGCTGTATCTCAAAATCATCCGTGCTGGCCCCATGCCGCATCCGCAGGAGCTTGATGAATTTGGAAAAATACTCATTCTCGCTGCCGCAATCGCGCAGCGACAATGCCGACACTTCAGGCACATGAAAGCGCGGCGACGCGTGTTCGGCGCGCTTCCTCGCGGCGGCCGTTATATCGGCGCCCAGGCTGGCAGAAACATCTATATTTGCCACAAGAAGCTTCACAGGATGGATGCAGCTTACGACCATCCGCGCCTCGTCTCAAGCCGAATCTCCAACGGGCTACAAACGATACCAAGTTCCCTTACCGTTGCCCTCTTGAGTCAGCTGGCGGCTCTTAACCAATTTCTTCAGGTGAGCCTTGATGGTATTGCGGTTGTTCTTGGTAAAGCACTGGATGTCGCGGACGGTGATCCGTCCCTGTTCGCGGGCTGTTACAAGGATGTCCTGTGATAGCTTGGGAAGCGTCAGCCGCTCCCGTTCACGCTGGAGCTTGCGTTCCAGAACCTGCGTCTGTTTCTTTAACGAACTCATGAAAAAGATTATCCAATCACTCATCCGGGAATTGTCGGTGTGCAGCGTAGTCTGTGCCCTTCTGAGAGCCAGGTAATACCTGTCCTTGTTCTCTTCTATGACGCGTTCCAGGGAGGCATAGGGAACGTAGAGATAGCCGGCTTTCAGAAGAAAGAGTGTCGTGAGGACTCTGGACAGGCGTCCATTTCCGTCCTGGAATGGATGGATAGCAAGAAAATGGACCGTGAAGATCGCAATCACAATCAGCATGTGATGGCGATTCTCCGTCATTTCACCGTTGAACCACTCCACGAGTTCGCGCATTTTGCGTGGCGTGTCGAAGGGCGATGCCGTCTCAAAGACGATTCCCAGACTCTTGCCGTGGGCATCGAATGCCTCCACATTGTTCGGTAGTTTCTTGTACTCTCCCCGATGCCGCGTGTCTTTGGTTGAATGATTGAGCAGAATCTGGTGAAGCTGCTTGATATGATTCTCCGTAACGGGGATGTCCGCGAAGGACTCGAGCACCAGGTTCATTGCCTCGGCATAGCCGGCCACTTCCTGTTCGTCACGCGATCGGAATCGTTTCAATCCGACGCCGGAAAGAAGGCGCTCGACTTCGCCATCCGTCAATTTCGCCCCTTCGATCCGGGTTGACGACGCAACTGACTCAATCGTCGCCACCTTCCTGAGAATGCTCAACCTGTCGGGGCTGATGTTCTGGAATGATCGCCACGCACCCTTGAACTCGTCTATCTCGGCAACGAGTTTCAGAACAGCAGAACTTATCGCTGTCTCTGGTATATCCATAACAATATCCATATATATCCAAAGAACAGGGCCATGATCAAGCACGTTTTATGGATATGTTTGGATACGAATATGGATGAAACAGTCGGGTCTTAATCGCCGCCATACATCTCCGTGATCAGGCAGTGAAGGGCGGAGGCATCTGCTGAAGAGAGCGACCCGATCTTGGCATCAATCGTTCGTTTGCCTCAGCTATCTCTGACTGCATCGAATAATGCACTTGAACTATTAGTTGTCGCTTTTATAGTCTGAGCAAAATGTAATGAAGGGGGATTCATATGAGCTTGCGATTGTGTCTGGTCTTGTCTCTCGTGATGTCATCCATAATCTCGTATTCGGACACAACGTCGAGCATTCAACCAGGCGATACCAAGGATGTTGTAATATCTAAAATTGGTCAACCAAAGGGGCAAATCAAGCGTGGGACGACGGAAACGCTCGTCTATGCTGGGGGCGATGTGATTTTGGTTGATGGGAAAGTGACCGAAACCAGTGTGCCTGACACTCAACCGACGCCGGCAAAACCTTCGCCGACCAAGTCGCAGACTGCTCAACCGACGCACGTTCAACAACAGTCTGCATCCAGCAAACCAACGCCATTAGTAACAAATACAAAGTTGTTTCTTGATCCCGCGACAAGAAGAACAGCGCCGTTTCTTCTGCCTCCAGCCGCGGTCCCTCCGTTGTCGCTCGAAGACGTCAACCTTCAGAAATTCTTTGCCCCTTGGAACGCTTTTGACCACGTTCCTTATGAGTTGTCCGGATTCAGCCACATGACACTGCCATTTCACTATGAATGTGACGGTGTGCAAGGAACACCGGAAGAAGCCCATGCTTTTTCTTTTTTGCTGTCGAACGCGCTGGATTGGACGCCAGGCTGCTATTGCGCGCGGCATGCCTATTTCGTCTACAAACGAACCGGCGCTGATATCATCAAGGCGGGCAGAACTTTCAATCCTGATCTCATAAGTCAAATCTGTGAGCGCTGGCAGGCCGCCTACGCGGTGGGCGGTATTCTCAAACGCGGTAAGGCTGGCTATTCGGCGACGATCAAGCTATTCGACAAGGATGGTAAACTTGTCATGGACAAGACAATTCCCGGTCCTCTCGATTATTTCGATCTGCTTGGCGCTGTCAGTTCCGAAGTTATGCGTTTCTTCAAATATAATCCGTCGCCTGAACTCATCGCGCATCTTAGCAAAAAGCGCTGCAATGATTTTCAGTCTGTCATTGATCTGGGGAAAGCGGCTTTTGCCGAGGAAAGGTCTCCCGCTGAATTCGGTCTCTATGAGTCGATTCTCAAACGGGATCCGGATTTTGCCGAAGTCAGATATTGGTATCAGAATCAAAAAGCATGGCGGGATAATACGTGGGATGAATATCGGGTCAATGAGGCGCTTTCACTCCAAAGTTACCTGACGGAATCAGCATTGTCGGACTTCAATCCAAAGGATTGTCAGGACAAAGCGCTTGCGGCTAAATATGACTCATGGATTGATCAGGCCGAAAAAATACTAGGCCCCACTCATCCTCTTGTCGTGGAGCTTAAATTGATTTCCGGGAGGCGCAGTGTGGAACTCATAGACCAAGCGCTTAAAACAGCACAGAATTACCCGAACGATGCCGGACTACTTCAGGCAATTCTTCATGTCATTCTCGACGAAAAGGAACAATTCATGGATTGCGACCTTGCTGCTAGCATTGCATGGGCATCGCTCAACAGTAATTATCTCTGGGGTGATCCTGATGCTGGAACCGCATGCATGTGTGAACACATAGGAACGGCCGTGATAAAACTTGGCTATCATGACGTTGCTGCTGCTGCATTCTTGGGAGCGACTTCGGTCCTCCAATCTCGCATCGGAAGTGAGGTCAACGCAAAATACTACGGCAGGCGAGCTGGCAATGCTTTGCGCCTGGCAGGCAGATATGAAGATTCATTCAATCTGTATATGGCCAGCATGGAGCCATCCGCGATTGATGAATGCCTGGACAATGCGGGAATTATCAGCAGTATGTTGGGACAAGGTGGAGTGTATACTTCACTGAAGAATCAATATTGCAAAGAAATAGCCGCGTCTCCCTGGTTGACTGGCATCTATAAAACATGCGATCCGTACATGTCCGGAAACGGCAAGGCTGTTTCTCTTACCAATTTCCCGTTAGTCATCTCTCTTTACGGGGGCGACCTGGAAAGAACGAAGCTTCAAGTCCAGCTGATGACAAATGATGCTGTTTGGTGTTCAATTAACAGAAACACTTTGACTGACGCGCTCAATATGCATCCGATGGATCGTGAACTCTGGATTTTATTCGACAGATATGACCGGCTGGATCCTAAGCCGGAATCCCGCTTCTTCTATCAATCGCTGGAATGGCTGCATTCGTCCGATCCTTGGGTAGTCGGCGCTGTCCGCGATTTTAGAAAACGCGCCAAGGAACAACCCGCTCTGAATCCCGACGATGTGTTGGCGATTCTGAAACCCTTCGAACCAATGAGATGGCCGAAATTAACGGAAAACAATCGGCATGTGCCATCTCAACGGTTGCTGCCATACGGCATGGTGGCGGTGGCAATTCATCAGCTCGTTCTTAAACATGACATGGAAAAGGCCAGAGAACTCGCACTTCGATATATTCATTATGCTTTTCTCTGTCCGATCAACACTGATCGCCTTGCATACGCCAATCATCTTTACCACATGATTGATCGCCCGAATCCAGCGGGAGGCGTCATACCTCAGTGCGAACTTCAAGATCAAAGGTCAAACGCTGTATCTTTGTTGATGCAACCGGAAGAATGATAAACCATGGCTTATTCGAACGAGGCATCGACGGGAAATCCGGCTTAAGGTTTTTTTACCTTTCTTTTACGCTTTCACCCTATGTCTTTGTGCGACAGGATATGAAAGGTTAACCAGCTCAAACAAATGGGGATGAGAATCGCATGAGAATTGGATTCCTTGGATCCGGTGATGTGGCAAAAGCACTCCCCACGGGTTTTCTTCACAATGACTGCTCTCATGCTTTCAAACTGCTGATCAAATAATTAGACACTGATGCGGATGGAGTGGCATAATGAATCGGCGTGACTTCTTGTTCAGGATGATCATTGGAATGATAGGGATGGCGAGTATGTCTAAACTGGGAAAGACGCTGGCGGATCAAGCGGATGAAAAAATCGGGCGGATGCCTGTGCTATTCGTTGGACATGGCAACCCTATGAACGCCATTGAAGACAATGAGTTTAGCCGGGCCTGGGAGGAGATCGGTCGCGACCTGCCCCGCCCCAAGGCTGTTCTCTGCGTGTCTGCACATTGGGAGACAAACGGTTCGCTCGTGACGACCATGGAGAAACCCAGGACAATCCATGACTTTTACGGTTTCCCCGATGAACTCAACGCCAAGGAATACCCAGCACCAGGCGCGCCCGAATGGGCTGAGAAAACCCGCAAGATATTACGTAAGGCAACAGTAAAGCCGGATCTGGACTGGGGTTTGGATCACGGAACATGGGCGGTTCTGTGTCGTATGTTCCCCAAGGCCGACGTTCCAACCTTCCAGCTCAGTCTCGACCGCACCAGACCCGCGCAGGATCATTACGACATCGGACGCGAACTTGCGCCCCTGCGCGATCAAGGCGTGCTTATCGTCGGAAGCGGCAACATGGTGCACAATCTGCGTCTTATGGAATGGAGAGACAAGCCCTTCGACTGGGCGACAAGGTTCGACTCGAAATTAAGGAAACTGATCGAAGACCGCGATCATAAGGCCCTGATCAACTACAAGGATCTGGGCCAGGACGCCAGACTGGCCATTCCCACGAACGAACACTACCTGCCGCTCCTTTATACGCTGGCGTTGCAGAATGAAGGAGAGAAGTTGTCCTTCTTCACTGAAAAGGTCACGCTCGGTTCCATATCCATGCGCGGTTTGCGCATCGGGTAGAATATGGTTCTCGAATTTGGCTGTCCGGAACCAAAACTGGCGCCTGATTCGGGGAAATGAACTCAGGCGCCGCCGTTTATTCCAATATCGATTCGGTGCAGACTCACACCGAAATGACTTTGTACCCGAGATACTTTTCGAATGCGTCTTTGACCGGATCCATCACTGTGCCGGGCGTGATGCTGACGTGGTGGCGATACCCGGCGTATCCGATCGTCTGCAGCGTCTTCTGCATATCGCTGAATTCTGCGACAGCGGCGCAACCGAAGAAATCTTCCGGAATTGGATCGTCGGTGAAACGCGCCTGACCCAGATAGAACTTCAATTCACCGTTATCGGTCAACATGCTTCCATACGTGATTTCGGTCGGCGCGATCCGGCCGATGTTGCATCCAAACGAACAGTTCGGACCGACTGCATTGGCCAGGATTGCATGATCGGTGATCTGTCCCTTGCCAGTCATCAGACTCTGCGGAACCGGCCCGCAATGGAAGAGGATGCATTTGTTGCTGTCATCGCCGTAGTTGTTGTTCCAGTCGAGACAGGTGGCTGGTTTGCCGGAAGCCATTCTCAACGCGTGCATCGTGACCGCGTTGCCGATGTCCACTTCGCAAGCGGTCGCAATACCGCGATCGTTCAATTCGCTGAGCAGGACACATGGCGAAATGTTGAGCTGAGTCTGCATTTCTACCCAGCAGCGGATGGCAAGCGCATCCAGACGCTGATCCTGTTGAATCTGATCAAGCACAACACCAAGCCGCGTGATTGTCTCGAATGCCTTGGCCGGCACACCTTTCCAACTCGTGTAATTCTTGAGAACAGCCGCCTTTTTCTTGTACTCAGGCGACGACACTTTGAGCTTTTCAACCCGCATGAATACGTCGGATAGATCCATCGTCTCGACCGTTATACCGTGCTTCTGGAGGGCAAGCTCGTCGCACCGCACAGTTTTGAACGCCGTGGTTCTGGCCCCAACTGCGCCAACAACGAGGTTCTTCATGCCGTTCACCACTTTGCATAAACTGTCGAAATATTCAATATTAGCGGCAAATTCCGGGGACGATGGCGCCACGGTGTGCGGACTTAGCGTAGTGAATTTAACTCCATATTGGCAGAACACATCCATGACAGAAAACTTCCCGCAGAACGAATCGCGGCGCAGTTCAGGTGCCATTTTGTCCAGTTCATCCGGATAGGCTTGAACGAGAATGGGAACGCCTGCGTCCTTCAATGCCGCCACAGCACCGGTTTCGTCGCCGAAATTAGGTAGACAAAGGATAACACCGCCGAACTTGCCGCGATTTCGCCGCAGGAATTCCGCATAAATGAGTCCTTCATCCGGCGTCTCGACGGCGCCGTGTCGTGTGGCGCTTGCTTCCAATATTATGGAATCGTGCCCCAGCGATTTGAGAACCTGTACCAGTTCCTGTCTTGCGCCTTTCATAAGAGACGCCGGAAAGAACCCCCTGTTTCCAAAGAATAATGCAAACGTTGTCTTATTGTGCTTCATGATCTTTATTCCTCGTTTGTTTGGGTAATGTGTACTTCGATGACCGTCTTTTGGCAGTTTATCTTGCACGGTGCCGACCGACCCGTCAAGAACAAGTCCCGGCAGAACAAGCCGTCTTGATTGATAACGCCCGGCGACTGCTGAAGAGCTGATTGTCCCGCTATCTCTGTCTGCAATTTTCCCAGAACTGACGCGGCGTCACAACTTCCGTTGTATCGTAGCGTTTGCATTCAAGCAGATCCTTGTCGACAGTAACCAGAAAATTCGCGCTCATCGAATTAGAGATGCCGAGCAAATAAAGATCCTTTGGATCGCGACATGCGTCTTTCGAAACGAATGCAGGTTTCGCCATAATCCCGTTGTTCCTAAGTAAATTACAGAAGTCAACGGCGACGGCATCGGGAAGTTTAATCTTCTTCGCCAAGTTGCGATGGACTTCGCTCAGCAACTCTTCTGAAACAATCAATTCGTGTTCTCCGATACAGAGTTCAAGCAGCGATTCGCAAAGGCCACGACCAGCAACCGCGGCAATCAGGACATTTGCATCCAGAATAACTCTCATGACAAGGCTCGAAAGACATCCTCGTCTGTGACAAGTCCTTGAGCCTCGGCGAACGGGAGTATCTTGCGGCGCAAAGAGCGAAATTGGTGAACAGCGACATGTAGGCGGAGCGACTCACGCACAATGTCGCTCACTGCTTTGTGTTCTTCCCGGCTCACTTTATTCAAATCGGCCCGGAGTTGATCCGGAAGCCTAATAGTCAAAGTTGTCATATCCACGTCCTTTTCATTTGTGCGTAAGACAACTTAGCACATCGTCGGGACAGCGTCACCATCGTCCTCTTCGCAGCGGCTCCTCGTGACAGGATCGATCGGAAGACCTCCCTCTCGCGCCAACGGCGCGAGAGGGTAAAGCGGTACGGTAAACAAGTGCTCAGAAGACTGCGATCTCCCGCGCCGCGAGGTTCGACGGTTTCTAATCGGAAGGCTCAGGCGTTCTTTGGCTTCTGCTTGTCCTGTCTCTGTTTTTCGGACTGAGTGTGTTTAGCCTTGTTCTGCTTCTGGTCTTTTGCTTTTTCCTTCTTGCCTTTTGAGTCGCCCATTTGATGACTCCTTTCTGGTTTGGTCGGTTGTGTTTCGTCCAAAATCGAGGCTCATGTCACTTGTGGCAATGTCGCCCCAACCTCTTCCATCATTATGGCTCATTTGGGAACAGCAGACAAGTCGTAAAGCGCATAAGTCCGCCTCGTATCGGCTTATCAACTCTCACCAAGTGCTTCAATGTCGGCAAACTCATACTCATCGGAGAGGCGGGTACTTGGGCGTGAGCAGGTGGAGATAGGCATCCCAGACGATTGGGCCCCAGAAAATCCAGAGCAGCGCGGCCAGCGCAAGATATGGGCCATAGGGAATCCTGCCTTGCATCTCGCGCTTGCGCATGAGCACAAGCGTGACTCCGACAACGGAGCCGGCAAATGAGGATATCATTATCGTAAACAGAACGGCCCGCCAGCCCAGGAAGGCGCCGATTGCACCCATCAGTTTCACGTCGCCGAAACCCATCGCTTCTTTCTTCAACACCATGGTTCCGAGCGTTGCAACGCTCCATAGAATGCCCCAGCCAATTGCCGCGCCCATGGCCGACATCATCAAACCGCGCAGTATGCCTGTCTCATCGTGAAGCGCCGGAACCAGCGCGCTCAGCGCGAGGCCGGCAAAGATCCCGCCGATTGTAACGCGATCCGGTATTATCATGTACTCAAAATCCACGAACGTGCCGAGAATCAGCCCCATGATTACAAGCCAGTAAATTGGGACAAGCTGCCAGTGAACGATTGGATCGAGATGGAAGCGTCGCGGCCCGTCGGCGAGATCGAACTTGAACCATACCAGCAGGAAGAGAACGGCCGTCAGTAATTCGACAAGAAAATAGCGTGGCGATATTTTACCGCCGCAATAAGCGCACTTTGCGCCAAGGAAAATGAAACTGAAAAGCGGAATATTGTGATACCAGGCAATCTGTTTGTGGCAATGCGGACAGAACGAACGCGGCGTCACGACCGAGAGCTCGCGGGGAATCCTGTAAACACAGACGTTGAGAAAACTGCCTATACATGCGCCCCATGCAAACGACAGGAAGGTGAATAATTCACGCCAGGGAAGCGCTGCCAGAAGTGATATGGGGTCAGTCATGGGAAGTCCGCAGGTTCTCCGCGACTGGCGGATCGATTTTAGCGAAAAGACCGGGCACTGAATACTGAACACTGAAACCCATTGTCATAAATCTCCCGCCTGTCATTTGCCGTACACGGCCTTTTCCAATGCGTTGCGCATGGCTGCGATTGGCGGCTTTTTGCCGGTCCAGATCTCGAACGAAACCGCACCCTGATGCATAAGCATTCCAAGTCCATTGGCCGCCTTCGCTCCCGCCTTGCGGGCGGCCTGCATGAACGCTGTTTCCGGATACATGTACACCAAATCGAACGCGAGCTGTCCTCGCCGGAAGGCACTGGGTGGAAGCAGCGATTTATCATCCTTCTTCATGCCCACCGGCGTAGCCTGCACGACCAGACCCGCATTCCCGCATGCCTCTATCCATGCTTGTTGTTCGGACGATATTAATTTTACTTCGCAGGCTGGAGCGATGGCGCGAATTTCTTTTGCCACACGCTTGCTGCGTTTGGCGTCCACATCCGTTATCGCCACAACGTCTGCGCGATTCACCGCACATGTTATTGCAATGGCCCTGCCAGCTCCGCCCGCGCCAAGCACTAGAACCGACATGCCTTTCAGTGACGATTTAAAGGCCTCTTCGATTGCGCGGCGAAAGCCCTGGCCGTCGGTGTTATGACCTTTCATGCCTTGCGGCAGAAACTCGACAGTGTTCACCGCACCGAGCATGCGAGCTGACGCATCGAGCGAGCGCAACCCCTTGAACGCGACCTCCTTCAACGGCACAGTGAGATTGACTCCGCCGAAGCCCATGTCCGCCATTGCGGGCAACACCTTCATGAGGCGGGACGGCTCAACATCGAAAGCCAGATAGATCGCGTCCATGCCCAACGCGGCCAGTGCGGCATTGTGCATGACCGGCGAAAGCGTGTGCCCGATCGGATGCCCCAACACCGCGTACGGTTTTGTATGTCCGCTGATTTTCACGCAGGCTCACTTCCTTTTTTTCTGGCCAATCTTCCTCACGAACAGGATGCGGTTGATACAAGAAAGATACGCCTTGGCCGCCGCCTCCACGATGTCGGTGCTGGCCGCCTTTGCGTTTACGATTTCCTCGCCGAAAGCCACCCGCACATTCACTTCGCCGATGGCATCCTGGCCCACCGTTATCGCCTGGAGCGAGAAGTCAATGAGTTTGCCTTCGAGTCCGGTTATCCGGTTGATCGTTTTCAGCGTCGCGTCAACCGGGCCGTCGCCACAGGCCGCATCTTGGATTATCTCGTTGCCTTTTTTCAGGCGGACCGTCGCCGTCGGCACGGTCGCTGTGCCTGTGGACGCGTGGAAATAGTCGAGGACATATACGTTCGATGCGTCCTGCATTTCCTCGCTGGCTATCATCAGGAGATCGTCGTCATAAACATGTTTTTTCTTGTCGGCGAGTTTGGTGAATCGCTCGTACGCCCGCTCCAGTTCCTTTGTGTCGAGCGACAAACCCATCCTCGCGAGCTGGTGCCGGAACGCATGGCGGCCGGAATGTTTTCCGAGCACGAGCTCGGTTCCGTCAATGCCGATATCTTCGGCTTTCATGATTTCGTAGGTCGTGCGTTCCTTCAGAATGCCGTCCTGGTGAACGCCGGCCTCGTGCGCAAAAGCGTTTGCGCCGACAATGGCCTTATTACGCTGCACTGGGATGCCGGTCAGCCGGCTGACCATGCGGCTGGAGCGATATATCTCCCTGGTGTTGACATTAGTGCAGGCGTTTAAAACGTCACGCCTCGTCCGGATGGCCATCACTATCTCTTCGAGGGACGTGTTTCCAGCCCGCTCGCCGAGACCGTTGATGGAGCATTCGATTTGCCGCGCGCCGGCTTTTATAGCGGCGAGCGAATTTGCGACCGCCAGCCCGAGATCGTTATGGCAATGCACCGAAAATACGATTCCGGGAATCTTGATGCGCCCCGCTATGTAGGTGATCAGGTCCGCGTATTCACCGGGAACGGCATAACCGACCGTGTCGGGAATGTTCAAAGTTGTCGCTCCGGCTTCCGCAACGGCCGTGTACAGATCTACCAGGTAGTCGCGGTCGGCGCGTGTCGTGTCCTGGGCCGAATATTCCACGTCGTCAGTGAAAGTCAGCGCGAATTTTACGGCCTTGACGGAACGATCGAGATTTTGAGCGCGCGTCATTTTCAGCATGCTCTTGAGATGAATGTCGCTGCCGGAGCTGAAAGTATGAATGCGCCGCTTCTTTGCCGGTGCAATGGCATTTCCAGCCCGCTCGATGTCTTTTTCAATCGTCCGCGCGAGGGCGGCAATTGTCGGACCGTGGACGGTCTGGGCAATGGCATGGACGGCATCAAAATCGCCCGGCGATGCGATCGGAAAACCAGCCTCGATCACGTCAACATTGAGCAACACGAGTTGTTGGGCTATCTCTATTTTCTCCCGGTGAGTCAGACTCGCCCCGGGCGATTGCTCGCCGTCTCTCAATGTCGTATCGAAGATTATTATTCTATTCTGATCTTTGTCTTTGGTCTGATCTTTGGTTTTCATGTTTCAACATCCTATTTTCCCCTTGCGACCGCCACCACGCCTGACCGTGCGAGATCCACGATGCCGAATGGTTTCAGCAATGCTAGAAAATCGGCGATCTTCTCCTGCTCTCCGACCATTTGTATGGTAAGCGATTTTGTCTGGACCGACACCACTTTCGCCTCAAACAGGCCGGCAAGTTCCACGATCTCGGCCCGTTTTTGCGAGGTTGCGGCGACCTCCACCAGTATCAGTTCCCTGTTAAGATAGCATTTCTGCGTGAGATCGGCCACCTTGATGACATCAACCAGCTTGTTCAGTTGCTTGGTGACCTGTTCAAGCACCCGGTCGTCGCCCTGCACTTTCATGGTAAGGCGCGACGCGGTCGGGTCGTGTGTCGGGGCGACATTCAAGCTTTCGATGTTATAGCCACGGCCCGAAATAAGTCCAACAATTCTGGCGAGAACACCGGGCTGATTTTCCACCAATGCTGTAAGTATATGTTTCATATAATCGCTGTTCCTTCTTCTTACGCCATGCTGTGAACCATTTCCATCAACGACGCGCCGGGCGGCACCATTGGATAAACATTCTCGTCCGGTTTGACCCTGCACTCAACCACGAACGGGCCATCGGTCTTGAAGGCTTTGCGAAGTGCCGAAGCAACATCCTGCTTTTTATCGACCCTGATGGCGCCCGCGCCATGCGCTTCGGCAAGCTTCACGAAATCGGGAAGATAGATGTCTTGCCGTTTTCCTTTCAGCTTTTCGTTCTTTGCGCGGCCTGCCTGGCCGAGGCGGCTGGCGGAATATTCCTTCTTATAGAACATCTCCTGCCACTGCCTGACCATGCCGAGATAGCCATTGTTCAAAATGACTACTTTCACCGGCAGGTCGTGCTCAACAGCCACAACCAGTTCCTGGAAGTTCATCTGGATGCTTCCGTCGCCGGCAATATTGACGACCAGTTTGTCGCGCATTCCCGCCTGTGCACCGATCGCCGCCGGGAAACCGAACCCCATCGTGCCGAGGCCGCCCGAAGACAGAAACGTGCGCGGTTTGGTGTACTTGAAGAAATGGGCCGACCACATCTGGTGCTGGCCCACATCGGTGACGACAATCGCATTGCCTTTTGTGACCTCGTATATCTGTTCGATCACATACTGGGGCAGAAGTTCGGAAGTCGTTTTGTCGAACGAGAATGGATTCTGTTTGTTCCATTCCGCAATCTGGGCCAGCCACTTGACACGTTCGATCGGTTTCACCTGACGCATCAGATCGCGCAGGATGTTCTTAACATGTCCCACAATGGGAATATCCGTCCTGACGCTCTTGCCTATGGCGGATGGATCTATGTCAATGTGCGCAATCGTTGCGTTCGGGGCAAATTCAGACACTTTGCCGGTCACCCTGTCGTCGAATCTGGCTCCGACGGATATCAGCAGGTCGCAATGGCTCACTGCCAGGTTTGCGGCGACACTGCCATGCATACCGAGCATTCGCAGCGCGAGAGGATCGGTCTCAGGAAATGCGCCAAGCCCCAGCAGGGTGGTTGTCACAGGAATCTTCGCCTTCCTTGCGAGTTCAGTAAGCTCCTTCGATGCGTCGCCGGAAATAGTACCGCCGCCGACATAGAGCAGTGGTTTCTCAGCTTCATTAATCGCTTTCGCGAGCCTGGCAATCTGGGCCGGATGCCCGTCCATCACAGGCTTATATCCCCGGATGTTCACTTCCTTCGGCGCGCAAGACTGCGTTAAGGAACGCTGAACATCCTTCGGTATATCAATCACAACGGGCCCCGGCTTGCCGGTGGCTGCGATATGGAACGCCTCCGCGATGATGCGGGGCAGGTCGTCGGCGCTTCTGACCAGATAGTTATGCTTGGATATGGAGCGTGTGATCCCCGTCGTATCGGCTTCCTGGAACGCGTCATTTCCGATCATCGAGGTATGGACCTGCCCGCTGATGCAGACCATTGGCACGCCGTCCATGAAAGCTGTGGCGATGCCCGTAACGGCATTTGTCGCGCCGGGCCCGGACGTGACGAGGCAGCAACCCACCTTGCCGGTGGCCCTTGCGTATCCGTCGGCCATATGTGCAGCGCCCTGTTCATGACGGCTGAGAATGAACTCGAACGGAGCATGATACATTTCGGAAAACAGATCCAGAACCGCCCCGCCGGGGAGACCAAAGATCGTTTTCACTCCTGCTCTTTCGAGCCCTTCCATAACGCACTTGGCGCCTGTTTTCATATTCCTTCTCTTCCTTTCGGTGACAACAAATTACGACAACAAAAAACCCACCGGATTTTCATTCGCGGTGGGTTTCAATTTCTATGACACAAGCGAAGCTTTCAAGCTTCGAGTGTGCTTCCCACCGCGACCGGCCGTACAAGGCACACTACGCCTCTTTGCAATACCAGTAGTACTGCCACGGTTGTCGTCACAATGGAAAGAATCATGTTCATCGAGTCACAATACCGCACCGGATACAAACGCGTCAACCGCAAAAAAGCGGCAAAAGTACCCCCTCAGCTTCAGAGTGGCCTCCTTACCGAGCCGCGCCGGATACGGCGCGCGGGTTCCGCGTCTTATCAGACGCGGCTACGTTGCGGCCATCCAGTAACTCAGGGGGTACCGGCAAAATAACCTTCTTGAATATGCGGAAGTATTATCCGATAATGCTGGAATTGTTGGGGGCGACTGGTTTCGACGAGGTGGTTTGAAATTGCAGTTGCGCGCCGAGGACCCAGGTTGGCCTCGTTAAACTTCCTGGACAAACATTAACTGCTGACTCTCAGTTAGCACTCGCTGCCTAATTAAGCAACGACGTCTCACCACCGACACCTGCTGGGTGAATGAGGCGACGATAGCAGGTCTTTTCAGCTGCCGGGTGACCGGGCGACTGGATCGAAAAATTCGTGGTCGCTGGTTGTTGCGATGGCCTGTCTGTCGACAGTCGTAACGACGAGATTAAATGACAGAACACGCGCGTAGATACTTCAGTGGCTCCATCGCGGACGGGAGTTCGATTCTCCCCGCCTCCACCATTTTCGCTCGGAGCTGAGCTCCGAGCGAAGGCGGACTGATCAATTTCCTCCAGCTACGACTCGGCACGCCAGCAATGAGGGCTTCGCTGTCTTCCGCTTCGAGCTACGGATGGCAGTCCATCACTTCTATGCCTACGTTCTCGAAAGCAAGTCACATCAAGGTCAGTATTTCATCGGCCATACGGAAGATCCGCGCCATGGTTAAGAACTTGCAGCGGATTATTTTTAATAATCTAATCTTAGTTGCGACCGTAAACCATGACTTGAAGCACGGTTTTCGGCGCTCCACGCTCTGCCACGCGCGTTACAAATTGAACAATTGTGCAACTTGGGCAAGATGATAAAGTCAAAATATGAACATCCTTATTTGGAATTGTCATCAGGCTTTCCGGAGGAAATGTCTCGTAACAGGAGTGTTTGATTTTGATATAGCCATCATTCCGGAAAGCGAGAAACCTGCACTGGTCAATTTTCCAGAAGAGTTCATTTCCAAGTATCATTATTGTTGGAGAGGCAAGTCGAAGTACAAGGGCATCGGCCTCTTTGCAAAGAAGCAGATTTTCTCGTTCGAATCAAATCGTCAGTTGGAACAGGAAGACCTGCAATACGTCGTCCTGAAAACCATAACCTCTCAAAATGCAGCTTTTGCATTGCATGCGATATGGGCATGTCAGGCCAATACGTCCACTTTTCGATATATCGGTCAGGTTTGGCAATATCTCAACAGAAACAAGGATATGATAGACTATGATAACTCGATCTTTGCAGGAGACTTCAACAGTAATTCACGGTGGGACGCGCATCATCAGCATGGGAATCACAGTGACGTGGTCAAGCTTCTGAACGATAGAAATGTTTCAAGTGCCTACCATGCGTACCACGATGAACAACAGGGCAAAGAAAGCATCAACACTTTCTATCTGCAGAAGAACACCACCAAAGGTTATCACATCGATTACTTTTTTCTCCCAAATCGACTTATACCCAAGATCACGAAGATGCATATCGGTAAAGGCGCGGATTGGCTCCAGTACAGCGATCATATGCCGATGTATCTTGAGGTCCGGTAAGGTTCAGCAGCGGGCCGAAGCCAAGCGGATTGATCACCCCAACAGTGAGATATTGGTCATTTCTCAATAAACTATTTCTTGTTCTCACAACTACTACAACCCGGCGAAGCGTTTGAGGTATTTGATCGCTATCTCGAAATCGTCCGGGAGTGGAGCTGTTATTGTGATTGGTTGGCCGGACTGC
The DNA here is from genome assembly GCA_964487695.1 of uncultured Victivallales bacterium. Classification (GTDB taxonomy): domain Bacteria; phylum Verrucomicrobiota; class Kiritimatiellia; order UBA8416; family CAZASC01; genus CAZASC01. Next base: position 39,873 of record CAZASC010000008.1, on the reverse strand, counting down.
GGATGTTCGAATGTGACGCTTTCCATATGCAAAGCCAGCCGGTGTATCAATGGTGTCTCTTCGGTGGCCTTTTGTTTGTAGCTCCGCTTGATCTGGGAAAGTAGTATTCCGTGTCCAGTGCCGTACAGTTTGTCTCCGACAATGGGATGACCGGCCGCCTGCAGATGAACCCGCACCTGATGCGTCCGGACTGTCAGAGGAACTGCTTCGACAAGACTCCATCCGCGCCACCGCGTTAGAACATGGAAGCTTGTTTCCGCCGTCTTGCCACCGTGAGTAACGGTACGGATCAAACCTGGCTCGTAATCGCGCGAATCAATATTGATGGCGATCTTTGTATCATCCTTTTCCGGATTGCCGTTGATCAACGCAAGATGGTGAGTGATGATCTTGTGACTCTGGAATTGACCGCACAAACTATCGTGAGACTTCTTGTCTTTGGCGCAGATCACTACTCCGCTTTCTTCTTTGTCGAGCCGGTGTACGTTGCGAATACTTCGCGGCAGTTTGTTGTGAATCATTGCCATCAGATTCACACTTTCCTGATCCCAGTCATCGGGAGAAGTCGGCAGCCCGGAAGGCTTGTCAAATGCGATAATCCACGCATCTTCAAAGACAATAGGCGGAAGTTTCATTCTCGCAAGATCGTTCATCTTCTATTCCGTGTAACAGCTCGACTCGCGGCGCGCAACATGCGCGACCTCCCAAAATGCAAGAATAATGGGACGGACGGCATTCCGCCGTCCGTCTTCTTGAAGTCTGCGCAAACACTTGAATCAATCAACACCTGGATTTTCGTTTGAGCCTCATCGGTAAGAAAAAGAACGCGAACCGGGGGATGGGGAGTTTGTACCGCCAGAGTTGGTCGGTCCCGCACGATCCGCGTTCAAGATTTGCACTATGCCATTTCCTTATTTCCGCGCAATATATTTTTGAGCGCCAAGTGCATCGAATAAAGAACGCGGGCCAGTGGAAGGGGGAGTTAGTCATCGCCGCCAGATCTGGTCGGTGTCCACATGACCCGCGTTGAAAAAAACTCATTACTTTAGTCTCGCTAACGTTCTCCTTTCCCTCATGGTTCGTTCTAGTAACTCATTTAGTTAGCCGACAGGATGAGCATAGCAAGATCAGTACCAATTCAGTTGGATAATTGGGCTACGAATCCAAATGCTTGTGAAAGAAGATGATAGAACTTTCGCACTGCAATAGCCTATGGTGCGTTCGCGTCCATCTGTCACATTAACGTGACAGCATGATACAAATTCCACGTGTACATGGAATCGTAAAAGACATTATAGCCTGCGATTCCGTTCTACTCTGATTTGCAATGCAACATCGCCGGGATTTTCTACCTCCCAACCGCTCGCCACGCGGTAACCAGGAATCCAGACTATCCGGCCTTTGCATTCGAACACAGGTACGTCGCTGCGTTCATCAACCGGGATTTTCCCGTCAACGAAGATATCCTGCAATTTTTTCGAACCATTCATCCCAAACGGCTCCATTCTATCGCCGTGCCTCCACGATCTGACGAGGAGCCGGATCTTGTCGAGCGGCATGAGCCGCAATGAGGCGAATGCAGGGAACTCGCCGATTCGCAACTTTCCCTGTTTCATCAAGCCTGGATTGAGCGATGTTGTAATGACAAGGCCCGCTCTTTTCAAAACTGTTCGCCCGGGAATACGCACCTTGCGAGCTGCGGCGACCGGGCGGTGTCCCCGAGATTCGGAAGTGTGCTTGTTTCCCCGGACAGCTGCCAATATGGCGTGGCGCCGCGTTATAATCCATCCGAGCGCCACATCGACTTGACCGCTTCCCTCTTTCTGCTCCGCCAGTTTTTCGACGCGCGCGATGCCATCAAAGTCAATTGCTTCCGCAGGCACATCACAGTTGCCAAGCCAAAGGGAGATTACACGCCGCCGCAGCGCGAGTGGATATTTGCGCAGCTTGACGACGTTTAACGCAAACTTAGTTTTACCGGGAGTCCGCCGTGAGATCGGAGCTGCTATTTTCGACAGGGCCTTCCGCGCCATCTGATCCAGCAGCTGATCCTCTTCGCGCATAATATCCGCGGTCTTGACCAGCGTTTCCCTGATTTTAGGGTTCAGATTCGACTCCAGCAATGGCAGTATTTCGTGTCTCACTCGATTCCGAAGATAGGACAGATCCCGGTTTGTCTTGTCCTCGCGCCATGGCTGTTTTCGTTCGAGAAGAAACGCTTCGATTTCAGCCCGTGTCACATCGAGAAGCGGCCTGATCACAGGCACGCCATTTATTCTCGTCTCGCGAGGTATGCCGGAAAGTCCGCGCGGTCCGGAGCCACGGGCAAGTTTCAGCAGAATCGTTTCTGCTTGATCGTCCGCAGTGTGAGCTGTGGCGATCGCGTCTGCCTTGAGCTTGCGGACAGTGCGGGCCAGAAAGTCATATCGTGCCTTGCGGGCGGCCATCTCAATGGAAATACCATCGCGCCTGGCCAGCTTTGGCACGTCAAGCTCGCCTATGACAAATGGCAGCTCTAGTTTATTGGCAATTTGTTTGACGAACCGTGCGTCTGCAGCGGCGGCTTTGCCGCGAATGTGGTGATTAAAGTGAGCCACAGTCAACCTGATCTTCAAGAGAGGCGCAGTTTCATTCAGCGCAATCAACATTGCCATCGAGTCGGCTCCGCCGGATACAGCGATTACTGCATGCTTTCCGGCTAGAGTCTTCCTCTTCTTTCCTATTGAGGTCCAAATTGTCATGGTTCCGCTAGTATTCCCCGTTTTTGCTCTCTCTGTCCACTTCCAAGAGAGAGCCGGATTAAGAATGGTTGCAGTTGCGAAATGGAATACGATTATTGTAGATTCCAGGGCTTGGAAAACATTGCAGTGTGAGGTGAGTAACTACATATGTCAGGAAAGTTGATGTTATTTGTTGTGTGGCTGTGTTTGGCCTTCTGCATGGTTTCGTGTAGTACTAAACCGGCTTCAACTGCGTTGGCTCCGTCAGTCCTTGTTCCGGTGGAGGTAGTTGTTTCGGCCGGGCAAGCAGCCCCTTCCAAGATTGATGTGCCAACACCGCCACGGGATCTTCCGAAGGGACCATTGGCGTTGTTCGGAGAGGTAAGACTTGCGATGAGCCGTCCAGACGTGGAGACCCTGCTTGGCGACCCAATTGCAGCAGAGGCGAAACAGAATGGAATCGTTGAGGTGTGGTATATGTCCGCGCCGCCAGTTATCAAACCGCAGTTTCCGCAGAGCGGAGCGGGTGCGATTCTCGTCGTTTACAAGGACGGAAGAGTCGTGGAAAAGCGACTGAATCCCCAGCTATAGCGGAATCGTGCAGCTGACGGCACAACGGCTGGGATAAATATACTGCAACTTCATCACTTTCGTAAAACGCAGGTTGCAACATGTTCATAACAAGGTTGTTACAATGTTATATCTTTGGCGAAGGTCCCTGCTTCATCATCACGGTGAGGACAGCAATGTCAGCTGGACTTATCCCCGGAATGCGAGAGGCCTGCCCGATATTTTCAGGTCTAACTTTACTGAATTTCTCTTTCGCTTCATAGCGCAGGTTTTGAATTTTAGAGTAATCAACCCATGAGGGGATCCTCAGCTTCTCCATTTCCTTTGCCTTCTCGACCTGTCTGTATTCTCGATCGATGTAGCCCTGATACTTCGCCATTATTTCAACCTGTAGCTTCACGTCAGGATGAAGGGAAGCATTTTTCAACTGCAAATCGTCGTACCGTACCGTAGGTTGGCGAAGGCGCTGAATGAGCGTATTTTGACCATCTCTCGTTGTCTCGAGGCGACGTATCTCAGTGTCGATTTCGGAAGCAAAACTCTCTGTCTCTTTTATGAAATCCTGCGGCACAATGCCGATTTGTTTCGCAAAGGGAAGCATGCGGTACCTCGTGTTGTCTTGTCGAAGGACGAGGCGGTGCTCTGCCAGTGAGGTGAACATTCTATATGGTTCCTTTGTTCCACGTGTAACCAAGTCGTTAATGAGGACACCAAGATAGCCATCTGATCTGTTTAAAACGACAGAATCTACATTCTGAACCTTTCGGCTTGCATTGATACCAGCCATAAAACCTTGTGCAGCAGCTTCTTCATACCCTGTAGTGCCGTTTATCTGGCCAGCCAGATAGAGATTCTCGAGGAGTTTTGATTCCAACGTCCTCTGCAATTGAGTAGGATCGAAGTAATCGTACTCGATGGCGTAGGCCCACTTTGCTACTCTGGCCGTTTCGAGTCCGGGCACAGAATGGAGCATATCCAGCTGGACATCTTCAGGCAGGCTGTTTGAAAGACCATTTGGATATATCAGATCCGTGCAGCGCCCCTCAGGCTCAATGAAGACATGGTGAGCGTCTTTGGTTGAGAACTTGACAATCTTGTCTTCGATGGAAGGACAGTAGCGCACGCCTGTGCCTGTAATGTTGCCACCGTACAGCGAACTTTTTGTCAGATTGTTTCTAATGATGTCATGGGTCTTGGGCGTCGTGTGCGTGAGATAGCATGGTTGTTGATCCGATCCGGGTTGCCAGGGGATAATATTGCTTGGTTGTTCCACGTGGAACAACGCCGAGCGACGACGTGCATCCCATGAGAACAACGGAGCAGGGATATCGCCATGCTGAACTTCAGTCACTTGATAATTTATGCTTTCCTTATATAGACGCGCTGGTGTCCCCGTCTTCAGTCTGCCTGCCGTGTGGCCAATATTCTGGAGGCACCGAGTCAGATCCATGGATGCTGGCTCATCAATTCGCCCTCCCGACCATGATCGAGCCCCGATGTGAATGGTTCCATTGAGAAATGTCCCCGCCGTTACAACAACCGATCGACCTTGAACAGAAACGCCAGAATCCAACTGCACGCCTTCAAGGCGTCCATTTGTGATCAGGATATTTCGAGCACAACTTTCAATAATTGTAATGTTCCACGTGGAACAAAGGACCGCAAGCATCCTGTGACTGTACGCATCCTTATCCGCCTGGGCACGGTTAGCCTGAACAGCAGGGCCCTTGCTCGTATTTAGAGTTCTAAACTGAATACCTGTGTAATCTGTATTCTTTGCCATCTCACCGCCAAGCGCATCCAGTTCAAAAACGAGATGTGCTTTCGCTATGCCACCAATTGACGGGTTGCATGACATGCGGGCAATGCTGCTCTTGGACAGGGTAATCAGCGCCGTTTTTGCATTTGTGCGCGCTGCTGCCAGTGCTGCTTCACATCCAGCATGTCCACCTCCCACAACTATGACATCGTAAACTTCCATGTATGATTTCGGTTTGCTACTGTGTAATGACACCGTCTGGAACTATCGCTCAACCGGCGAAGCCAACTCCTGATCACTTGCCCGTACAGAATCTTTCGAACACGTTATCCAAGACTTCGTTATTATAAGATCTTCCGGTTATTTCACCAACGTTTTCAATTGCCGTTCTAAGAAGCTGCGCAACAAGCACCCAGTTTTTCTCATTCTCCATGTTTATTAATCCAGAGCCTTCGTTCATTACGTTCAGTGCGTTTTGAATATATTTACGATGTCGCTCTGAGATCGTAGCGCCTGCCGTATCGTTTCCGTGCAGCTTCAATTTACGCCCTATTGCAAGTTTAACATATTCCACTCCAATGCCTTTCGTAAGGCAGCACTGGACGCAAGAATGCTTTTGGAAATCCTGCACACTTAGGGCCCTGCCAAGATCACTCTTATTAAAGATGATGATGCACTTGTTTTCGCTCATTCCGACGATATACGCGCGATCTTCCTCGGATAATCGGCGGGAACTGTCAAGCACATGTAAATTAAGGTCAGCTTTTTGGATTGATGCCCGCGCCCGACGAACGCCCTCGCGTTCCACAACGCACTCGGTCTCGCGCAAACCCGCTGTGTCAACGAGCCTGAGCGGCACTCCATCGAGAATGAGTTGTTCTTCAATTACGTCCCGTGTCGTGCCGGGCATATCAGCGACAATAGAGCGTTCGCTTCCAAGCAAAGCATTCAGAAGTGTCGATTTGCCAACATTCGGACTACCAGAGATTACGACCAGAGCGCCTTCCCGAAGAAGATGCCCTTCTTCCCATGTCGCCAACAGCAGGCCGGCTTCCGAAATTGTTTCCTTCAGGCGCTCCTTAATGCCCTGTGTCGTAGCCTCTGGAAGCTCATCCACGGTAAAGTCCAATGTGACCTCCACATCGGCAGCCAAACCAACTAAATTATCATACAGCCTTGTCACTCTGGCACTTAATGCGCCTTCGAGTTGTTCAATAGCCGTCTGTGCGGCCCGATCCGAACGCGCTTGTATCAAATCGGCAACAGCCTCAGCCTGCAGCAGGTCAATTCTTCCATTAAGGAAAGCTCGTTTTGTAAATTCGCCGGGTTCCGCCGGCCGTGCGCCGGCGTTCAGCACAGTTCGCAGTACACGCTGGGCGCTTATTCGCCCGCCGTGGCCCTGCAGCTCCACTACGTCTTGACGCGTATAGCTGTGAGGTGCGCGATATATTAGAACAATGACTTCATCCACCCCGAGTCCATCGTTACGAACAAAACCGTGAACAAAAGAACCGGCGGAACGCTGCGACGGCGGAGGTGCTTTGCAAACAAGGATTTTATCGGCTATACTCAGGCTCTCCGGTCCTGATATGCGCACAATCGAGATTCCAGCCTCGCCCGGCGCGGTGGCAATTGCAGCTATTGTGTCCGATTCGCTATTCATGAACTTTTAGGATAGAACCACACCGATTTATCCTCAAGCGGATTCTGGCTGTCCGGCATCGCGCAGCAACTATCCGTAACGTCCAAAACGGTGCGCGACAAACGCAACACCTCTGCCCAAACCAATTTAACCAGCAACCATCGAAGTGTCCCAATGGCAGTTTTCACTTATTTGCGTTTAATCTTGAAATGTAAAACCGGTCGGTTTAAATTCCCGCCCATGCCTGATATCAAAATAGATACTGCTGCGATAGCCGCTGTCCTCGAAGACAACGCAAAAAACTTCTCGATCAAACTTGGAGCAGAAGAAATAGGTCGCGTCATCGAAGCCGGTGACGGGATCGTGCGCGTTGAAGGACTGCCTGGGGTCATGGCCGAGGAAATGCTCCTTTTCCAGAACGATGTCTACGGAATGGCCATGAACCTCGAACGAAACGAAATCGGCGCCGTGGTTCTCGGCGATTACACCCAGATTGAACAAGGCGATGTTGTCCGGCGCACCTGCAAGGTGCTTCAAGTGCCGGTCGGCGAAGCCCTTCTCGGACGCGTTGTGAACCCGCTGGGGATGCCGCTCGATGGCAAAGGACCGATCAACACTCCTCATCAGCGTCAGGTCGAAGTAAATGCGCCAGGAATTATTGACCGGCAACCTGTGAGTGTTCCATTGCAGACCGGGCTGAAGAGCATTGACGCCATGACGGCGATCGGCCGCGGCCAGCGTGAACTGATTATTGGCGACCGCCAGACTGGCAAGACCACTGTGGCCGTGGACGCAATTCTTAACCAGAAGAAGGGCGATGTCTGTTGCGTATACGTTGCGATAGGACAGAAAATGTCCACGGTTGCGACGCTCGTTGACCTTCTCACGTTGAAGGGTGTGATAGACAACTGCATAATCGTAGTTGCTTCGGCCAGCGATCCAGCTCCTTTGCAATACATCGCGCCTTTTGCCGGCTGCACAATGGCGGAGTATTTCCGCGATTCCGGAAAGGATGCTCTAATCGTTTACGACGATCTCTCCAAGCACGCCGTGGCATACAGGGAAATTTCCCTCGTGCTGCGTAGACCGCCCGGACGCGAAGCGTATCCTGGCGACATTTTTTATCTCCACAGCCGTCTGCTCGAACGTGCGAGCAAACTGAGCCCGGCAAAAGGCGGTGGAACGCTGACGGCCCTGCCGATTGTCGAAACGCAGCAGGGCGATGTATCAGCGTACATCCCGACAAATTTGATTTCCATAACCGACGGGCAGATTTATCTGCAGGGCGAACTGTTCCATCAGGGATTCAAACCGGCCATCAATGTGGGACTCAGCGTGTCGCGCGTTGGTGGAAAGGCGCAGCGATCGGCAATGAAGAAGGTTGCGATCAAACTGCGCCTCGATCTCGCACAATACCGCGAAGTCGCCTCGTTCGCCCAGCTCACATCCGATCTTGACCCGGCAACGATGAGACAGCTGCACCGCGGCGAAAGACTGGTCGAGGTCCTCAAACAGCCGAAAAACGATCCGATGTCGGTTGAAAAGCAAGTGTGCATCCTCTGGGCCGTATCCAACGGCCACCTCGACGATCTTGCCTTGAACGATATTGCGAGATTCCAGACCGAATGGTTCGCTTTTCTCGATAAAGCCTATCCTGAAACCGGACGCGGCATTCTGGCCACAGGCAAGCTATCGAGCGATGACGAGAAAGCCCTCCATAAATCGGTTGGTGAATTCAAGAAAGTTTTTGTTCCATCGGCTAAAGACGCAACACTGGATTTCGAGCAGGTCACGACAAAGGCTGAAGCCGGAGATAAGAAGCTCACGCCTGAAACCGCGACAAAGACCGCTTAATTGGACCAACAAGAATGTCTGTCGAAGTCAGGGAGATAAAGCGGCGCATAGGCGGAGTTCGCCAGATACAAAAGGCGACCAGCGCCATGGAGATGATTGCCGCGGCACGCATGGCCCGCGACAAGGCGGCTGCCACAAACTCCCAGCGATATGCCGTAAGGCTTGCGCAGCTTCTCTGCGATATCAGGGGAGCCGCCGCCGACGCGGAGCACCCGCTGATGACTGCTTCGGCTGGAGAAAACATTTGCCTGCTGCTATTCGGTTCCGACAAAGGACTTTGCGGCGGCTTCAATACTGCATTGATGGAGAAGCTCGGCGCATTTCGCAAGATGAACGAGAAGAAGAACCTCAAACTGACAGTTATGGGCAAGATCGTAAACAGGCGCGCAATATTTCAGGATTACACGGTGGACAGTTTCTTCCGGCAGCCCGCGCGCGTCCCAACAGGAACCGAACGAATGACGCCCAAATCAGCCTTTCCAGCCGAGATAACCCAGATCGCCTCAACGGTGACAGACTCTTTCCTGAAGGGCGATTTCGCCGAAGTGCATGTTTTGTATTCCAAATTCATTTCTCCAATCCGCCAGGAGCCCGTCGTGGAAAAACTCCTGCCGGTGGATTTCTCCGTCAATCCGCTTCGGAGCATCGGAGCTGGACGCGAAGCTTCCGAACTCAACATGGCTATTTTCGAGCCTGGTCCGGCGGCCATTTTTGACAGGCTTCTGCTGGAATATGTGCGACGATGGATTTACAACGCGTTTCTGAACAGCGTGGCATCAGAGACGGGTGCGCGGCAAACCGCGATGGGAAGGGCCACTGAGAATGCCGAAGAAATGCTAGACGAGTTGACTCTCACGTACAGCCGGCTGCGCCAGGAGAGCATAACAACTGAGATGCTCGAACTCGTCGGAGGGAGTATGTCATAATGGGAACCCCAGGAAGAGTCATACATGTTGTTGGTCCGGTCGTGGATGTCGAATTCTATGGAAAGGAACTACCCGCGGTTCATGGCGCTCTCAAGATAAACGACAAGGAGCACGATCTTTCCATCGTTCTCGAGGTGGCCGAACATCTCGGCGGCAACGTGGTCCGCTGCATTGCCATGTCTTCGACGCGAGGTCTTGCCCGTGGCGTGGAAGCGGAAGATACAGGCGGACCGATTACCATTCCTGTCGGCGAGCAGGCATTGGGCAGAATAGTCAATGTTCTCGGCGAACCGGTGGATGGTGAAGGCCCGATCAACAGCACAAGATTCGAACCCATTCATCATGCGCCGCCCACATTCGACCAGCAAGTGCCAGCCATTCAGGTCTATGAAACAGGCATCAAAGCCATTGACTTGCTGGCCCCATTCTCGCGCGGCGGCAAAGTGGGTTTGTTCGGGGGAGCCGGTGTAGGCAAAACCGTTCTCATCATGGAGCTCATCCGCAACATTACAACAGAGCATGGCGGTCGCGCCATATTCGCGGGTGTCGGAGAAAGAACACGCGAAGGCAACGATCTATGGCTCGAGATGAAGGAATCCGGCGTGCTCAAGAATACCGCGCTGGTTTTCGGTCAGATGAACGAACCACCAGGCGCGAGACTGCGCGTTGGGCTATCGGCGCTTACGCATGCGGAATATTTCAGGGACGTGGCCCGCCAGGACGTGCTGCTTTTCATAGATAACATCTTCCGCTTTGTGCAGGCTGGCTCGGAAGTCTCAGCTCTGCTCGGGCGCATGCCGTCGGCGGTGGGCTATCAGCCCACGCTGGCCACGGAAATGGGCGCCCTTCAGGAGCGCATCACTTCAACGAGCCGCGGCTCTATCACCGCCGTGCAGGCGATTTACGTCCCGGCCGACGATATCACCGACCCCGCTCCAGCGACCACATTTACGCATCTCGATGCCTCAATCGTACTGGACAGAAAGATCGTCGAGATAGGAATTTATCCGGCTGTTGATCCGTTGTCTTCCACTTCCCGCATTCTCGCGCCGGAAGTCGTCGGCAAAGAACATTATGAAACAGCCCTTGAAGCGAAGCGCATTCTCCAACGTTATAAGGAGCTGCAGGACATCATTACCATCCTTGGTGTCGAGGAACTGCCTGACACCGACAAGCAAATTGTGAATCGCGCCCGCCGCATACAGCGCTTCCTCTCACAGCCAAATTTCGTGGCCGAGTCGTTCACTGGTATTCCCGGCAAGTATGTGTCCATCGCCGAGACTGTCAGGGGATTCAAGGAAATCATCGAAGGCCGACATGACAAGGCTCCGGAACAGGCTTTCATGATGTGTGGCGGGATCGAGGAAGTCGCCGCCAAGGCAAAGGAGCTTGGCGCGAACTAACGTCCAAAGCCTGGAAAACTTTCATGAACACCTTCAAGTACGAGATCGTCACACCGAATAAAGCCTATCCGCCATGCGAAGCTGTCTCATTGAACGTGCTAGCCGAGGAAGGCCCGCTCACAGTGCTTGCGCGCCATCAATCGATGGTCTGCTGCCTCAAAACCGGAAAAGCGAAAATCACAACCGCGGATCTTCACGAAGAAATCTGGAAAATGGGGCAGGGCATTCTGACAGTGCGAAGGGAAATGGTAACGTTGCTCGTTGATGAAGCCGATATTCTGACCTCTTGAGCTGCTATTGTCTAAGCAACGGTATTGATGTGATCAGGAGCGCCATCAGAACTCCTATTACCATGCCGGCGAAAACTTCCAGTCGCGTGTGACCCAGCAATTCCGCCAGCCTGCTTTCGTGCAAGCGATGCTCTTTAAAAAGTTCATCCATCATCTTATTGAGAACTCTGGCCTGCGCGCCCGCTGCACGTCGAACCGTCGCGGCGTCGAACATGACCAGAAGTGCGAACGCCAGTGCCACATCGAACGCAGGCGATGTAAAACCCATCATCAAGCCGACTGAAGTGGCGAGGCCCGAAACCATGGCGGAATGCGCGCTTGGCATGCCGCCAGTGCTTATCAGATAGTTGAAATCGAAGCGCCGCGTGCAAGTGAACTGGTTCAACATCTTTGTGGATTGCGCCAGCATCCAGGCGAGGAAAGGCGACCAGAAGCACACGCTCTTGAATATGCCGAGGACTGATGTATCCAGTACCGTCATGGGTCGTGCATAGCAGCATCTCTCCCGCCGGGTCAAGAAGAAACCCGGTGGCGTTCTGCTCTCACGATGCGAATTGATGAAGATCAGAATGCCGATCGTACACCGGCGCTGGTGGTGTAGCCATAGCTGTTCCAGTTTCCGAACATGTGATCGTACCGAACATACGCCGTAATTCCCAGAAACTTGGCATCCAGGCTCGCGCCGATTTCCGTATCATCGGCGGGCGATTCCGGTCCGTTCACCGGAAACGTACTTGCGGAAGAATCCGCCAGACTGGCGTTGGTATCATGCCCACCTGTCTTGAGCTCTCGCCCCCATTGTGCCTTCACGGCAGGAACGAGTTTCAGCCAGCCGGTGTGAATTTCGCGCGATATGCGGAGACCACCGCCCGCCTGGGCCGAAGTGTTACGCCGACCGTCAACTGCAAGATCAAGCGGACCGGCGCCGCTTTCGGTATAGCCATCCTCTTGCAACCCGACATAGGACATCGTCAACATAGGCGAAATTTGCCACGACTCGCCGCGCCAGTCATAACTGCCGCCGACAAAAGCAGCATACGGGTGACCGTCGAATCCGGAATCCGCAATATGCGCAAGATCGCCAATCTGAATGTGCCGCTCCACATCGCTCCGGCTGTTTCCGTAGTCCGCGCCAGCCGCGAGTCTGATCCGGCCCAGGCGCCACATGCCGTATGAACCGACATAGTTTGCATCCGCCACGCCCTCGCTGCCGGAGTCGTCCCAGCTCAGCCGTGTATGTGACGTACCTGCTGTGACGCCGATAAGCACCGAGTCGCCGATATCACGCTCCACACCACATGAGAATCCCTCCACGTCAAACTTGCATGGACCGTCTGGAATATGGAAGTGACCGTCAGAACCCTCCACCCAACCCAGCCATTTGCCGGTCTGCGGCGATGCCCCGTCTCCGGTGATCTCGTCCAGATGCGATTCTGTCTCGCCCAACTGCCCGCGCCCAGCGATCAGACCTGCATCAGTGAAAGAGTCGGACTCACCGGGGCCGAGCCTATCCAGCGTTCCGCCGACCTCATTTCCAGGAATTGTATCCAAAGCTTTGAATATCGGCGCCCACTCTGCGCTTGATCCCTCCGCACCGCCGGCGAGTGTGCTCAGTTTTGCGCCGATTGCCTCGCCTGCTGCGGTATCACCGTAGCTGGCGTAATCGCGATGAGGCGGAGGCGTGTAAGATTCGGGTGGAGGCGTTGTGACGCTTGGAGGCGTCGTAGTGCCCGGCGGCGGGGGGCGCCTGACTGCGTCGGCAGAGGCCCCTATTGCAGATGCAGTCAAGAAAGAAGAAATTATTAAAAGGGATGAAACAACAGCCATTTGATTAGGAATTCTTCGCGTCGTCATGAAAATGTCCACAAGCGCCTCCCTTTTGAGTGTACGTCCAATTTATGGAGGCAAAAGCTACATCACTTTCCGCCGACTGAACAAGGTTAAACATAGAGAATACTACCGCGGTATCGCCTCTGTAGCCGCGCCCAACTGGTAATTGAAGGATTATCTCGCGCGAACGCGCAAAGAATCCGCAGACCATTAACGTTGGCGTCCCTGGCGTTCTGCAAAAACCTTCTTTGTGCAAATGGCTTTAAACGTGCTGCCGTGAGATGTTACTATAAGCGTGTGATTGAGAAGAACATCAAACACATAGTGTGGGATTGGAATGGAACGCTCGTTGATGATGTCTCGGCATGCGTCGAGACGATCAATGTCTTGTTACATCGGCGCGGAAAACCGCCGGTCAGCCGGGAGCGGTATATCGAGATTTTCGATTTCCCGGTGAAGGACTACTACCTGACCCTGGGCTTCGATTTCTCAACGGAGAATTGGGACGACATCGCGCACGAGTTCCACGAGATCTACGAGCGGACAGCTCGACATGCGCCACTCAGAGAAGGCATTGTGGAAATGCTCGATATGATGCGATCTCGCGGTCTGCCGATGTCCATACTCTCGGCATCTGAGACTTCGATACTGGAAAAGATGCTGGTGGCACGAAATATCCGATCTTATTTTACCGGCATCTACGGGCTGGATAATCTTTATGCCCATTCCAAACTTGCGTTGGGGAAAGTCATGATGTCAGAAATCGGTATTCCGGCACATAATGTATTGCTCATCGGAGATACGAAGCATGACTTTGAAGTTGCCCGAGATCTTGGAATCGGCTGTGTGCTGGTTGCAGGCGGCCATCAGGCTGAGCATAGGCTTGCAAAGTGCGGATGCCGGGTCCTGCCGGGCATCGGCGAGTTGGTGTCGTTGTTTTGAAAGGCGGATCAGGATGTCATGATTGGAATTGCTGGATACTTACGCATCTGCGATATTGCATGGAACAAATCCTCGTATGGCAAAAGAAATCATAATAACATTTCAACCATCCGGCCGAAGCGTTTTCGTTCTGCCAGGCACGATTCTGCTTGAAGCCATCGAGCAGGCCGGCGTCATTCTCGAAACGCCGTGCGGCGGCTCCGGGAAGTGCGGCAAATGTCTGATACGTATCGTATCCGGCAAGTGTCATCCGTCCGAACACGAGGAGGATGTCGTAGGGCAGGCGAAGTTTGAGCAGGGATACAGGCTTGCATGCCACTGCAAGGCTGACGGTCCGCTCACGATCGAGGTGCCTGATTCATCACTGTTCCAGTCGGGGATTCAAATCCTATCGCACAACACAGCCGAACATGTCGAACTTGAGGCAGGCGGAATTCCTGGCCAGCGTTTCGGCATCGCGTTCGACATCGGCACCACAACGCTCGTAGGAACGCTGGTTGACATGGCCACCGGCGCCGATCTCGCGGTATCGAGCTCGGTGAATCCCCAGACTTCTTACGGCGACGACGTCGTGGCTCGCATCAAGAAATGCAGAGACGACGCCGATGGTCTCCGCTTGCTTAACGGCTCGATACGCAAGGCCGTCAATTCCATAATCGGCAAACTGCTGAAACATTCTGGTGTGGACAAGAACGCCGTCATCCAGATCGTTTGCGCCGGCAACACGACAATGCAGGAAATCCTGTGCAATATCGATCCTTCCTCGCTTGGAGAAATGCCATTCACCCCGGCAATTCTGGATCCAGTCAGAATGAAAGCGTCCGAAATGAAACTCGCCGGTATCAACCCGGATGCCGACGTGTTCGTGTTTCCCAACATCGGCGGGTTTGTCGGTGGTGACACAGTTGCCGGCATCGTGGCAACGCGTCTTGACAGGCGCCCTGAGCCTTCTCTGCTTGTTGATGTAGGCACGAACGGCGAAATCGTGCTTGCGCACGGCGGCAGGCTGATGGCCACCTCTGTTGCAGCGGGTCCGGCTTTTGAGGGCGCGAGGATCGTTTCAGGAATGCGCGCAGCGAACGGCGCTATCGAGAAGGTTGTGACGGAAGACGGCGATATCAAAATCAATGTGATCGGAAACTGCAAGGCCGTCGGCATCTGCGGCTCAGGCTTGATCGATATCACAGCCGAACTGCTGCGGCTCGGCGTTCTGGACAGCACTGGACGGATCGTTGAACCAGACGAACTTCCCTCCGGCCTCCCGGCTGCGATCCGGAAGCGTGTCTTCAATGACAAGGGACAATTAGCCTTCATACTGGCCACTGGAACAATCACTGCATCTGGAGAGCCGTTGATGCTTTGGCAGAAAGACATTCGCGAGCTTCAGCTTGCGAATGGAGCGATCCGCGCCGGGATAAATATCCTCTTAAAAATGGAAGGGCTGAAGCCTGAAGATCTCGGGAGCATATTGCTTGCCGGAGCATTCGGTAATTTCATAAGGCGCAACAACGCCGTGCGCATCGGCATGCTGCCACAAGTTCCGAACGATAGAATCAGGTTCGTCGGAAATGCATCATCTTTCGGCGCAAAGCGGGCGCTTCTCTCCGCAGCGGAGAAAGAATATGCCATAAAGATCAGGCGCGAAACGCGGCATGTGGATCTTTCGCTGAGCCCCGATTTTCAGACGGAGTTCAGCGAAGCGATGCTGTTTCCAGAGGAGGATGTTGGGTATGGCGGATAGCAAAGCGATTGAGGTGTTTCCTCACGAATGAGCGTCTGTGTGGATGCTATCTATGACGTATATTATCCGTTAGCCCAAAGGATATGAGAAGCAGAATATATATTGTTCTCCTAATCCTGTATCCCATTATCAGCACTATCTTTCGTGCTCTTGGATCAAGAACATTTAGCGATGCTCTACTCAGCGCATTGCCAATGTGGGTATTTCTCGCGTTAGCGATAAGTGGCATTGTTCAGTTCCTGCGGAAAAAGGACGATTTGTTGAACGCTATACAGAATAAGGAATTAGAGAACGGTGTGCCTGTTCGCTACTGTTCTGAAGGTAGATTCAGAAAGTTCTGGTGTTGGTATCCCTGGGAATCTTCCGGGGTTCTTATGGCTCATGACAAGACATTGCTTATCTACTCGACGCATGACCATACGATGAAGATGGAATTTCACCAAGACGATCGTCATGTCCGATGGATTGGTCCAGTCTTCTCGAAAGGTGCTTCTTGCTGGTTTCAGATAGAGAGCTCCGGCAAAAGTCATTATTTTACCTACGACAGCGGGGCGACAATCTTCTTTTCACACGAACTCACTAAGTCTTTGTATAGCTACTTGAGTGTGTGGGGGGGGGTAACAAAACCTTGAACCGTATTTTTCAAACTGCGGCGCTCTGAAAACAAACGGTTAATGTCATCGTTGGCCACCATGACAAAGAGGAAGAAAAGGCTCTGGCAGACCAGGAAGAGACGATGAAATGGACGACCCTGAAGGGGTCGTATTCCGCAGCCCAGGGCAACGCCCTGAGGAAAATGAAAACCCAGAGCAGATGGAGGCCGGTAAGAGTGAAAGAGTGACGAAGGTCGATCTTCGCGCCATTTGGCCTCTTTGGATATGGTTTGGATTGGGCGCAGTCCCGAGGTTGCACCTCGGGCTTTGGAATTGCACCCTTTTTGCCTTCGCCCAAGAGGCTACGGCGGATAAGTCAGGGTGCTTGAGAAATGTCAACGGAATGATATGAACTGCGAGCACGCCGCGCCAAGGTAGCTCGCGAAAGCTCACACACCTTGAGCTCTAACGTTCATATGGCCATCACAACAGAATTGACGGTATGTACAGAGTTCTGTACGCTCCTGTACAACTTAGAGGTGTAATATGACAACCGTAACATTGACCGAATTCAGGAGTCACGCATCCGGTATGCTGAGCCGAGTGGAAAATGGAGAAACACTGCTCGTGCTTCGACATGGCCGACCCATTGCAGAAGTGACGCCCGTTGCAAATCAAAACAACGGGCGACCTTCGTGGAAAAGACCAGGCCTGCGACTCTCGACAAAAGGTGTGAGCCTTTCTGCAACCATTCTGGCGGAGAGGGCCCATGAAAGCATATCTTGATTCATCTGCTTTTGCGAAACGCTTTATCGAAGAAAACGGAAGCACCGGTGTCGAATCCATCTGCGCTCGTGCCTCGGAACTTGGATTGAGTGTGCTCTGCGTGCCCGAGATCGTCTCCGCGCTTAACCGGCACCTCCGCGAACACATGTTAACACCAACCCAGTACAATCAGGCGAAGCGGCGATTGCTGGATGATGTCCGTGATGCAGATATCATATCATTGACCCCCTCGGTGATTGGTTCGGCGATCATGGTTCTCGAGGCAAGTCCAGTTAGAGCGATGGACGCTCTACACGTGGCCTCTGCGCTTGAGTGGGGGGCTGAACTGTTCGCATCATCCGACAAACAGCAACTGAGCGCAGCAAAACGAGCAGGCCTGAAGACGCAGCAGACATAAATGAACCTATGCGTTTCTCAACCCGCGAGCGGCTCTCGAACGCATGGTTTATGACGTGGGCACAATGACAAAGAGGAAGACAAGGCTCTAGCAGACCAAGAAGAAACTGGTTGCGTCCGGTCCACTTCCTGCTGCCTAACGCCTTGCCGACCAACAGCTACAGACTCACGCTTGAGGCCGAAATAGCCTTGATTTCTGCGGCTATGCCTTGCACCAATGCTTCGGGCGCGGTTTTATTTAGCTTGAGTATAGCCAGGGAACGGTTGGTTTTTGGATCGCGCGAATCGCGCATTTCTTCGATGTTGATCGCGGCTGCGGCAAGTTTTGCACCAATCGCGCCGATCACGCCTGGTCTGTCTTCGTACACGAAGAAGACGACGTGGCCGACGGGTTCAAAATAGAGTTTGTCGAAGTCATTGATGCGGGAAACCATCATATTGCCCTCGGTAACGGTGCCCCGCACGCTGACATGGCGCAGAGTCTCACCGTCAACCGAGCTCGTGAAGTCCAGTGTCATTGAATTCCCAAATCTTTTTTCAGGCTCGATCTTGCGATTGACGATTTGGATGCCCATCTCGTCCAAATACCGCTTTGAAGGCCTGAGATCCATTGAGTTATCTGAATCGTCTTTGATACCAGCGACTATGGGAATCAAGAGCCATTCGGCGAACGGCGCAAGCGAACCGTAAAAGCTGGTTTCAATCAGCTTCAGCTTTGTGTTTTTGCCCACAAACCCCCTGCAAAGTCTTGATAGCGTGTTAGCCAGTCTGCAATAGGCTTCGTCGAGCCCTTCCGGAATGTCGCGATTGACGATGAAGCTGGTGATTCCCTTGGTGTCATAATCGATCAGCTGTTCGGCGGACCGCAAAGCTGCCGTGGAATTGGCTTCAAAAGTGCTGGCGCCAAGATGTGGCAGCATAATATCGGCGATGTCGGCAATCGTCTTCGATCCTTCCGCATCCTTGGGATAGACGTCGTTGAGAAGTCGAAGGCCTTTTTCCTTCTTTGCCTGGCGAAGCGTATCTTCATCAATTATACCGGCGCGGGCGCAATTGATAATTGTGGCGTTCTTCTTCATCAGCGAGAGAAGCTTTGCACCGACCATCTTTTTTGTTTCGTCATTTTCGGGGACATGAAGTGTAATGTAGTCCGATTCTTTGAATATCGTTTCAAGATCTGTCAGCTCCACGTTCATTTCCCGCGCCCGTCCGGCTGAGATGACCGGATCGAAACCGAGCAGCCGGCAGTCGAAGCCCGACAAACGCTTTGCGACAAGACGTCCGATATTGCCCAGCCCGACGATTCCAACCGTTTTTTCAGCGATTTCCCTGCCCATGAACTTTTTCTTCTCCCATTCGCCCCTGCGGCAGGACGGGTCGGCGGCAACGATATGGCGGGCGTCGGCAAGCATCATGGCAATGACTTCCTCTGCGACGCCGTTGGAATTGGCGCCTGGTGTGTTCATCACATCCACGCCTTTCTTGCGGGCGTACTTGATGTCGATCGTATTGAATCCGGCGCCGGCGCGGATAATGACTTTGAGCTTCGGGAGGGAATCTATGACTGCGGATGTCACGCTTTCGCTCCTGACGACAAGCGCATACGTGTCCGGATGTTTCTGGGCCAGAGTCGCTATGTCCCCGGAATCATCCTGCACGACTTCGTAGTTGCCGTTGGCGATAAGTGTCTCTTTCGCGATTTTCTCCAGCTTTGTCGGAATAAGAACTTTCTTCATGCAGCATGCCTCCAGATGGTTTTCTAAAACGAAGAAGCGCGAAGGATAGCGATTCGTCGTTGCGGAATCAAGCTTGACCAGCGCGGAAGGTGATTCTACATTCCAACTCTCAATTGCAATGAACCGACGTTATTCTATAGCGCTGCTGTCCGTCTGCCTCACACTATCCGGTGTGCGGGGGATTTTTGCCCAATACGGGCAAAATTCCCAGTTCGGCCAGGAAGAGAATCAGCCAAAAATGTCGAAGTTCGCGGATCAGGAAACCAAGCCGGACAGGAAAACGCCGGGCTGGTTCTTTCATTGTCCGGCCATGACCAACGCCACAAGCCAGTTTGAATATGCGAACTCGTTGCTTCAGAAGGGGAAGACAAAGGCCGCGATGAGCGAATACGACGCGCTGGTCCACAGATGGGGAAACGCGCCGGAAGCCGCCAAAGCGCAGCGCGAATATGCGAGGCTTCTTGAGGAGAGCGGTTATTACAAGGACGCGTTTGACGAATTGCAGTATCTGATCACTTATTACGGCGGTCAATTCCCTTACGATGAGGCATTGGATCACCAATTCAAGATTGCCAACTATATAATGACAACGCCGGAGGCCAGATGGTTCTTTGGCGGAGTAATGGCGCCGGAACGCGCTCTGCCATTGTTCGAGAAGATAGTGGAGAATGGTCCGACCTGGAAAAGGTCCGCTGAAGCAGAGTTCAACATGGGGATGATTAACGAGGAAACGAAGGATTATGAGGCCGCAAGTCTGGCGTACGAAACCGTTGAACGCCGATATCGAGGCGGCGACCTCGCGCGGGACGCAGCATTCAGGCGCGGCTGTTGTTTGTATCTGGCTGCCAAACAAACGCCGCGCGACGAGAAAGGTTACAGGGATGCTCTCTCCGCTCTTGTAATATTTGTAAGAAGCTATCCGGGCGACAACAATATCGAAACGGCCCAGAAGTATATTGACGAACTGAAGGAAAGCCTCGCCGCCATGTACTATGAACGGGCGGATTTCTATGATCGAATTGAAAAGAAACCGGAAGCGGCCATCATCGCCTACAAGGATTTGATAAGAAGTTTCCCCGCATCGGAGAAGGCTCAACGTGCAAACGAACGAATAGAACAATTAAAGGCTCTACTGGAGAAGAAGAATGATATGTGATACGGGTTGCCGGAGGTTGCTGGGCATTCTGATTGTAGATGTGGCCTGTGTTGTGCTGATGGCGGGATGCGTCGGTTATCAGCTGGGCAGCACGCTCTCGAAGAATCTCACTTCCATCGCTGTGCCGACATTTATCAACAAGTGTGGCGAACCCCAGATCGAAAATGACACGACCAGCGCGACAAAGAGCGAATTTCAAAAAGACGGCACGCTGAGTATTGCGAGCGCTGACGAGGCGGACCTGATTCTGGATGTGACCCTGTCCAAATATACCCTGCAGCCGTTGCAATATTTTAAAACCGATCCTAAAACTGCGAACCAGTACCGGCTGATTTTGACGGCAGATATAGTGTTGACCCAGGCAAAAACGAAGAAAGTGTTGTTGAAGAAAACTGTTACGGGCCAAACCACGTTCTACCCCGGCGGAGATATTAACTCTGCAAAACGCACAGCACTGCCGAACGGCGCCGCCGATCTCGCCCATTTCATCGTCGAGAACGTGGTCGAAACATGGTAGTCACATTATTTTATCGCTGCAATCTTGATGGCGGCTCTGGATTTTTTCCGATCAGCCGTATTGCGAGTGAGAATACCCTTCTTGACTGCCTTATCGACAGCTGAAGCGTACGCATTAAAAATCTCACCGCTTTTCGCTTTATCCTTGGCCGTTATGACCTCGGCCAACTTCTTGGTGATGGTGGCAATGTTCGCTTTTTCAGACCTGTTCCTGGTGCGCTTCTCCATTGAAGTCTTTGCCCGTTTCGCTGCGCTCTTGATATTCGGCATATTTGCTGTACTCCTTGATTTCGTATTACCCGGTTGAAGAAAAGTGGACTCATACTAGCGTCCAGAAGCAAACGGTCAACCGAAATTGTCAGGTTCCTTTGTTTTTACACGCTTCGTTGTGGCACCGCGCGTCCTATTTCGCATCTCGGTTGCCATTTGTGAAATGTGATCGTGTGATCAAGTTCCAAGGCGGATACGGGCGATTCCCTTGTCGTACAGCCACTGGATGCCGTAGCTGATCGCTATGCAGGCCGGCACGACCAAGGCGAGCATGTACGCCAGGGAAGGGACGCTGCTTTCCGGCCAGAGCCACAAATGGACTCTGATACCAAATTCGAATATGATCCTATGGAACAGGTACAGGGCAAAACTCGAATAGCTCAACACGTGAAGAAATCTGCCTCTGACCACGAACGACAATCCCCAACTCAGGAATAGCAACACTGGAATGGACGACAGGATGGCGACATCGGTGATCAAGAGGTCAGCGATTCCTTCTATTCGATGATGCCTGGAAATCCATACTGCCCCTACAAAAACAACCAATGAAACAACGACGCCGATAAATTTTTCCAGCATACGCGGGAACTGACGCGATTTTCCCGCGATAATACCAATCGCGAAAACCGGGAAGTGGATGAGAAAACGACCGTCGATTCTGCCGTATACGTGATTGATGGCTACTAGAATAGCCCAGATACCTAGTGTGATCGCCACCGCTCTCCAGTGCTTGAAGAATGCAAGATACAGCGGTGCCATTGTGTAGAACAGGACGATCATTGATACGAACCAGAGTGTGGGCAAGTGGTCCTGGCCGTGCGCCGTCAGCGCGTTCGTGAGAAAAAGGGATTTATGGAACAACTGCCGGGGAATCAGGCCAAGAGACAGAAAACCGGTCAACGCGATTAGATACAAAGGATAGATCCGCAGAACGCGCCGGAGATAGAAAACGCCGAGATCCCTCCAGCTCTTGAGAACATATCGGCGCGACAAGACGCAACCGGATATGAAACAGAAAGAGCCGAGTGCACAGGCGGTAGCCAGCTCGATTGCAGAGGAGGAGTGCTTTATCCAATCGGCCTTCTCGATGTAGTTGCACATATGGCAGAATCCCACGACGTAAAGAATGGCGGCGGCTCGAAGTACGTCGAAAAAGGTGTCGCGTTCGGAAGTTTCGCGCGTGTTGCTCATATTTCTTCTCTTATCCAAAGTCCGGTCTGTCAGTCAATATTTGATTCAGACAGTCCAGCAGGCAGGATCGTGCCGTATCTTTTCGCACATGAACCGATCGGCACGCGCCCAGCCAGTATCGTTATTGTGGGCCACGCAAAGTCGCGTTGCCGCTTCCTTTTTTCCGTCCAAAAACCATGGTAAATTTTCACTTCATGAGAAAAAACCTTTACACGCGTTCAAAGTTCGTACTATAGTGCGCGCCAACAAACAGAGAGAGGAAACGCAAAACAGGTAAAGAATAGTAGAAACTGGGAATAAGTCGGGGTCATGAGCAAGATAGACAAGAAAGAGATACAGAAGAAGTTCCAGCAACACGAAGGCGATACAGGCTCTTCGGACGTGCAGGTAGCCGTGCTTTCCAAGCGTATCGAGATGCTCACCGAGCATCTCAAGACGCACATGAAAGACCATAGCTCCCGTTTTGGACTTATCAAGATGGTAAACGCGCGTCGTCGGCTGCTGGATTATCTGAAGCGGAAAGACGACGATCGCTATCAGAAGATAATCGCGGAATTGAATATCCGTCGCTAGCTCCGTGCGGAATCGATTGTCCGCCGCTACTCTGTCCAAGGTCCACTGCAAGCATCCCGCAAGCAATCGCACTCCTGATTGTCCTATGAGGTTTGTTCCACCCGGCCTTCCCACAACAGAAAGAAAAAAGAATGAAAGAATCAGTATCAGTAACGGTAAACGTCGGGGGTAAGGAAATAATTCTGGAAACCGGGCTTCTGGCCCAGCAAGCTGCCGGCGCAGTGACAGTCCGGCTGGCCGACACGATTCTGTTCTCGGCAGTCACATGCAGCGAAACTCCGAAAGAAGGAATTGACTATTTTCCATTACAAGTTGAGTACAGGGAAAAATACTACGCTGCGGGCAAGTTCCCCGGCGGCTTCTTCAAACGCGAGGCGAGACCGGCCGAAAAAGAGACGCTCACAGCCCGACTGACAGATCGCCCGATCCGGCCCCTGTTTCCCAATCACTATCATAACGAAGTCCAGATCAACAACGCCGTGCTCTCCGCAGATGGCGAAAATGATTCCGATATTTTGAGCATAATCGGCGCCAGCGCCGCGCTCACGATTTCCGAGATCCCATTCATGGGGCCAATCGCCGGCGTGCGTGTGGGCAGGGTGAACGGCAAGTTCATCGTCAACCCGACACATGCGGAAAGGGCCGAAAGCGACATCGATCTCATCTATTGCGCGGTCCGCGACAAGATGATGATGATCGAAGGCGATGCCAAGGAAGTATCCAACGCCGACATGATAGCAGCAATGAAGGTGGGACATGCAGAATGTGTGAAGCTCATTGACGCGCAGCTCGAATTGCGTCGCAAGATGGGACTTCCCGAAAAAGTCATCGCAGTACCAGAGAAGGACCCGACCATCGTAAATGCAACCCGCGAAATAGCTGGCGCTGCGCTTGCGCAGGCGCTTCTTATCGCGGGCAAGGCTGAACGACATGCCAAGGTCAACGGGGTCAAGGCTTCACTCAAAGAAGCGCTTCTTGCGAAATTCCCCGAGATGACAAACGAGCAATTCCGTTCCGCGTTCGATGAATTGGAAATCGAGACCGTTCGCGCCAACTTGCTTGAAAAAGGAAAGCGAATTGACGGTCGCGGTTTTGACGATCTTCGCCCCCTGGCGGCGCGCGTCGGAATTCTGCCGCGGACCCATGGTTCGTCGCTCTTCAGCCGTGGCGAGACACAGTCGCTGGCAACAGTCACGCTCGGAACTAAATCGGACGCCCAGTCACTTGATATTGTCACCGGCGGCCCCTCCGAAAAGAAATTCATGCTCCACTACAATTTCCCGCCGTACAGCACGGGTGAGGTCGGCAGGCTCGGTTCGACGAGTCGCCGCGAATTGGGGCACGGAGCGCTTGCCGAACGCTCACTCGAAGTCGTTGTGCCAAAAGAGTATCCGTACACCGTGCGCGTCGTCTCGGACATAATGGGATCGAACGGATCTTCGTCCATGGCGAGCATCTGTGCTGGTTGCCTGGCCATGATGGACGCAGGCGTTCCGATCCATAAACCAGTGGCCGGTATTTCGATCGGCCTGGTCACGGGCGGGAACAAGGCGCATCTGCTGGTCGATATACTCGGCTCGGAAGATCACTGCGGCGACATGGATTTCAAGGTGGCCGGCACGCGGGACGGAATAACCGGATTCCAGGTGGATTTGAAAATCCACGGATTGAGCTGGGATCTTATCGAGGCCACTTTTGAGAAGGCAAGGATCGCACGAAACAAGATCCTGGACTTCATGTCCACCGTGATAGCTGAACCCAGGGCGGAACTCTCGCCGTACGCGCCGAGAATCCATACGATAAAGATAGATCCTGAAAAGATCGGCGAGTTGATCGGACCCGGCGGCAAAAATATACGCCGAATCACCGAAATGTCCGGGGCGCAGATTGATATTGAGGATGACGGGACCGTGAATATCTTCGCGTTGAATGGCGAATCAATGGCCATCGCCCGCGCAGAAGTCGAGGCTGTCAGCGCGGAAGTTGAAGAAGGCAAGATATACAACGGGGTCGTCACGGGCACGAAGGAATTCGGAGCGTTTGTGGAAGTGCTTCCTGGCAAGGACGGATTGGTTCATATTAGCGAGCTTGCGGATTGCCGCGTCAGAAGCGTAGAAGACGTATGCAAAGTCGGCGATCAGATGTGGGTAAAATGCATCGGCATTGACGACCGTGGCAGAGTCAAGTTGAGCCGCAAAGAGGCAATGCGCGAAAAAGACGCAATGTCCACTGGGCAGCCAGGCGAAGACGCGCCTGCGACTTGATCAGCCGGTATTCAATCGGCAGCGACAGGGGATTGGCATGATCCTGCGAGTCAGGCAATTTCTGACGTTGGCAGGCCTTACGGCCGTTGAAGCAATTCGGCAGCCTATCTGCCTGCTTTTGACCACGGCATGCGTCATTCTCACAGGATTGACGCCTCTGCTCCTGTTGCATCAGTTCGGAGAAGACGGGCGTCTTGTGCGCGACAGCGCACTGGCGTTTCACTTCATCTTCGGCCTCTTCATTGCCGGTTATGCGGCGTGTTCGTCGCTTAACCGGGAAATGAGGAGCGGCACGGCCTCGGCTGTTCTAAGCAAACCGGTTGGGCGCGAAGTGTTCTTCATCTCCAAATTTGCCGGGATCGCGGCTGTCGTGTGCGCGTTTTCAATGTGCGCTGCGCTTTCCACACTGCTGGCTGAGCGTGTTGCCGAGAAATTCCTGGAAGCCAGGATGACATGGATCACCGATGTTCACACGGGACGAATGCTGATTGCGGCGCCATTTGCCGCGTTTCTTGCCGCAGGCATTGTGAATTACGCGACGCGACGCCCTTTCGAATCTACAGCTTTCGGACTTCTTCTGGTGTCGCTTCTGGCTGTCCTTTTCATTGCAGGCTCCTTCGATGAATTCGGACGGATTGCGCCATTTGATACGCGGGTTCAATGGAGAATTGTACCGGCGAGTCTGTTGATCACTATGGCGCTCGTCGTTCTTTCGGCGATAGCTCTCGGCCTTTCCGTTCGTCTCGGGACGGTGCCGACATTGACGATCCTATTTGTCATTCTCATTGCCGGTCTGGTTTCGGACTACGTGCTGGGAAGGTTGTCATCAACTTCCAACGTTGCCATCGTCATGTACCGGCTTATCCCGAACTGGCAGAATTTCTGGGTGCCGGAAGCTCTTGTGAATGGCGGAACGATTCCGCTGCGCTATCTGCTGAATGCTGGAATTTACGGCGCCGCATATTCGGCGGGAGTTCTCTGCCTCGGCGTCATCGCATTCAGGAATACGGAGATGAAATGAAGCAAGCTGGGCAAGCGACGATGCAGGAAACCAAAACGTCCGTGGTCGAAGTCAGAGGGCTGACAAAGATATTCCGCGACTTCTGGCGCAGGCCGAAGGTCAAGGCAGTTGACGGACTCGACATCGATATTCAGCGCGGTGAAATCTTCGGCCTGTTGGGGCCGAATGGCTCCGGTAAAAGCACAACGATCAAGATCCTGTTGGGTCTGTTGCATCCGACATCCGGAGCTGTGACCGTGCTCGGCCGCTCGCCAAGAGACGTGGAAATGAAGAAAGACATTGGCTATCTGCCAGAGGAATCCTATCTTTACAATTACCTCAGCCCGCGCGAGACCCTCGATTTCTACGGCAAGCTCTTCGATCTTGACCGGCGCACGTTGAAGGAACGTACCGGACAGCTTCTCGACATGGTCGGGCTTACGCATGCCGCAGACCGGCTTGTCGGCGAATTCTCCAAGGGAATGGCGAGGCGCATCGGTCTCGCGCAAGCTCTGATCAACGATCCCGAATTGATCATTCTCGACGAGCCCACGTCCGGGCTGGATCCAATAGGCTGCCGGCAGGTGAAGGATTTGATGGTGACGCTCGCCAAACGTGGAAAGACGATTCTCCTTTCGTCCCACCTTCTCGCCGACGTCGAGGACGTATGCGATCGCGTCGCAATCCTCTATAACGGAAAGCTGCGCGCATGGGGAAGTGTCAACGAACTTCTACAGAAACAGGACAGTGTGCGACTTACACTGCCGTTACAGCCGCCCGATCGTATGAAAGAAATACTTGCACTCGTCAGGGAGAAGATAGGCGCCAGCCCTGAAGTGGACCATCCATCCATGAACCTCGAACAGTTCTTTCTTGAAGTTGTGGAAAAGGCGGACAAAGCGGCCACATACCAGTCCGGTGCCGCCCGATCCGAGGGAGTCGCCAAATATCTTTCCCATGACTAGGACAATCGCCATAGCCGCACTTGCCGTGCGGGCCGTCACCCGCTCGCATCTTTTCATTACGCTGGCAACGATTCTGCTGCTCGTGATTTTCGCGTTGCCGCTTGCAATCAAAGGTGACGGGACTGTCGCCGGTCAAATGAGGATATTGCTGTATTATACTCTTGGCCTGGCATCCATCATCCTCGGCGTCACGACGCTGTGGACATCCTGTGCGTCTATTTCGCATGAGATTGACGAGAAGCAAATCCAGCTATCGGTCGCAAAACCTGTCCACAGATATCAAATATGGCTCGGGAAATGGATTGGCATTCTCGTTGTAAACGCCGTGTTACTGGCGATTACGGGAGTTGCCGTCTACTCGTATGTTCGCCATTATGCCGGATCGCCCGATCTTGGAGCGAAGGACCGGGCCGCGCTGCGTAACGAACTGCTTATCGGCAGACGATTGATAGCACCCGTGGCGGAACCGGTGGACTTGGATGTTCGCGAACGTCTGGCCCGGCTCAAGTTGGAAGGGAAACTCACACCCGGCATGACGGAAGCCGAAGCCTTTGCGCAGGTGAAGAAGACCGTGCTTATTGAACAATCCGTCGTGACTCCGGGACAGTCGAAACGATGGACTTTTCAGATGACTCCAAGTCGCCGCATTACACCGGGAAAGGCCCCTGTTTCATCCGGGGAGGCAGGGGAACCGGCGGTCACCATTCATTTCTCTTTCGCTTCAACGTTTCACGACAGAAAACGGATAACGGGAACGTGGATCGTAGCGAAAGAAGACGGGACCGAGACTTTTCGTTTCGAGATGAAGGGCTGGCCGGACGGAGAACATGCTTTCTTCGTGCCGGAGTCGGCTGTTCCAGCCGGGCCGGTCACAGTGACTTTCACAAATGCGGAACGGAGCCAATCGAATACGGCAGTCTTTGATTCAGAAAAGCCGATCCAGATACTGAAGCACGAAAGTTCGTTTGAACTGAATCTGATCCGCTCGCTGATCGTGATCCTGTGCCAGCTTGGATTGGTGGCAGCCATCGGGCTTACGGGCGGTTCGCTCTTCTCGTTCCCTGTGGCGACTTTTGCGGCGATGTCCGTGCTGATCATTTCGCTGGCCGGGCACTATTTCATATTCACGTCGTCCTCATGGAAATACGGCGGAGAGAAAACCGGCACAGTCACGGAGACGGTCCTTCGCGCGACAAGCGAGAAGGTCGTCAAACACATGGAAATTGTGATTGCGCCCGCAATGGAGCTTGCACCGCTTAGCCCCTTGTCCGACGGCATTCTTCTTTCGCCGTGGTTCACGGGCAAAGCGATCCTGTTGTTGCTGATACTCTATCCCGGATTCTTCTGGCTGTTTGGCTCCTTCTGTCTGAATAGAAGAGAACTGGCTCTACCCACAATATAAATGACAAAGACATCGTCAATCGCATTGTTTCTGATGGCGCTCGCCTGCTTTTGGACAGCCGGAATCAAGCAGGATTCGCTCTTGAAGAAACGAGCCGCCTATCATCTCGATTCCGGAGCGCCGCTGGAAAATGCCCCGCCGCTTATGGCGTTCACTACAGTTGTGCTGGGCGGATTCAGCGGTCTGCTGGCAGACGTTCTCTGGCTGAGAATCTCGTATTTGCAGGACGATGGCAAATACCTGGAGATCGTCCAGCTGGCGGATTGGATCACGAAGCTCGAACCACGTTGCGAGGAAATATGGAACTTTCACGCGTGGAACATCGCCTATAACGTGAGCGCCGCCATGCCTGATGACGAAGATCGCTGGCGCTGGGTCAATAACGGAATCAAGCTCCTCCGTGACGAGGGAATGATTTATAATCCAGCCAACGGCCCGCTCTGTCTCGATATTGGTTGGATGTTCCATGACAAGCTCGGCAGGGACATTGATGAATCGCAGCGCTACTACAGGTTCAAGTGGTCGGAAGAAATGACCGGTCTATTCGGTGGAGCGAAACCCGATTACCAACGGATTCAATCCGATCCCGCGATGTTTCGACGATTTCGTGACGAGTACAAGCTGATACCGGACATAATGAAGGAAATTGATGCCGCGTACGGACCGCTAGACTGGCGCCTTCCCCAGGCGCATGCGATTTACTGGGCTTATCGCGGCAGAAACCTCTGCGACAAGACACCCACGATTCAGTATGACCGGATGATATATCAGGCCATGGTCGTTGCTTTCATGAAAGGCCGTATTGTTTCCTACAGCAACTACGAAACCTTCGCCACCGGCCCCAATCTTGATCTTCTTCCAAATGTGCTCAAGACGTTCGACGCGATGGCAAGGAAATATCCCCGCATAGCCGGTGTCGAGAGCGCGTATGCGAACTTCCTTACTCATGCGACTTTGCTGTTGCACGATTATCAACACATCGACGAATCACGGGCGGTATACGATCTTCTGTGCAGGACGTTCCCGTCAAAAGAGACCGCCGCAGGCTACGATGAGTTTGTCGTCGCAGCGCGGGCCAACGTCATTTCACATCAGCCACAGCCTGCTGGCAAGTGAGGCCACTGCATGGCGAAATGAATAATGAGGGCATTGAACAGCAGATTGACGAATGATGAACTGCAGAATATCGAAGTGAAACTGGCGCATGAGCCTCTCATCTCTGAACTTCTTTATTCATTATTCTGCGGTTCAGAATTCCTTGCGGGCGAGGTAGCGCAAGCCGAGCCAGAGCGGTATTATTGTTGCCGCCGCCGTTATTACCAGCAGCCACGTCCCGGAAATAAGCAGGCCGTGCAGCAATTGAGAATGGCTGAATCTGTGGACGGTATGAAAATGAAAAACGAGACTGAATGGCAAAATGGCGCCAAGCATGAATGCGAGACTGAGCACCAGATTCAACGTGCCGCCGAAACCGGAAACGATCGCCACGGGATTACGCTGGCTCAGATCAATGAAGATTGTTCCGAGACCGGTTGAAAGGCCGGAGACCGCGAAAGACATTGCACATGCCACAAGCACAGCCATTATCATTGTTATTGGAGCCGCCTTCAACATGCCGCACGAGAGCAGCATGAGACCCACGCTGATCACCAGCATCCCGCACAAGGCGAGCATGAATTTCGTCAGCAGCACCCGTTTCATGGTCACTGGTGAGAGCCCGATGATCCAAAAGCCCTGTCCTTCCAGGCTGAGTTGTGGATAGACGAATCGCGATGAGAGCGAACACATCACGGCCGAGACGCTGAACACGTTCAGGAAAGCGATGGTATTCCGCCAGTTGTCGGGAAGCGTCTGATAGTGGAACGAGCGAAGATTGACAAAATAAAGCCCAAGCAGGCCGAAGAAGATCAGTACTTGCGACCATTGCATGGGGTCGCGCAAGAAAGTACGTATGTCTTTCATGATCAGCGCCCTTATGTCGCCGGGCAGAACGGCAAGGCCGCGGTCAAGCTGCGGAAACAGCAGGGGCGCGCGGCGCTGGAACCCGCCGCTTCCGATTATGCGTTGCCATCCCTCGTAAAACGTCAATTCGCCGATCCATTGAATGGTGACATGGATCATCATTGCGGTTGACAGAACGACGCCCCATAGCATCAAGCCCCTGAACCACTCGTGGTGCGACATCGCCATGATGCCTTCGGAAACGCACCAGCTTGGCAGAAGCGCGCACGATGCCAGATTAAGACCCGGAATTAGACGCGACAAATTCATTTGGAACTCGGTGGAGAAATTATATGCCTCGCGCGACAAGCCGTATGCGGCAGCGCCTAACGCGACGAGAAGAATGACGCCGCACACTTTCATGAAACGCACTCCGGGAAACCACCGCACAAAAAGCATGGTTACGATGGTGCCCAATCCGGAGCATATGACGAGAAACGGGATCGAAAATAGAAACGTCCAGAAGGCAAGCAGGACTGTCGTGTTTTCATGCCAGGCATACGCGCCGATGAAAGGGATGATTATGAACGAAAAAGCCCAAGATGAAAGCCATGTCGATTCGAGAAACTTATATGACACTATTTCTGAAATATCGAATGGCCGGGTGATCATGAATGGAATCTCATCGGAACGATAGATCGTCGCATAGGATGTGACAATGCCGGATGTGACCAGCATGAGTCCCGTTCCGAAGAAGAACAGGGCGAACAGCCGGTCAATTATCATTATGCCCACGCCTCCCATCGTATCCAGGAATTTGAATGCGTCGAGAAAGAGAAGAAGAAGACCGGTTTCGCACAAGATGGCAAAGAATGTGACAAACCACACTTTGAAGCGGGATTGTTCGCGGAGAATACGCCACGTATTGGCAAACTGACGCCGGCTTTTCAGCGCCAGCGCTGAGGCTACCGGCGAGGTGTTCATTCTTTTGTCAATCTCAGAAAGATGTCTTCAAGCGTCTTCGTGCCCGGATTCTGATCGAGCAGTTCCTTGAGGCTCCCGAGAGCGGCAAGCCGTCCCTTATGGATAATTCCTATACGATCCGCGATATCTTCCGCGAGCGCGAGAATGTGCGTTGTGAGAAAGATCGTCATGCCGGCCCTGGCCTTGCTGACCAGCAGGTCTTTGATAAGACGGATTGTGTACGGATCCAAGCCGATAAGAGGCTCATCAATGAACAGAATTTCCGGATCATGAAGGAAAGTGCAGGCGTAGATGAGACGCTGCTTCATTCCATGCGAAAGTTCCTTCACAAGAGTGGCTCGTTGTTCGAGCAGACCGAACAGGGAAAACAGTTCGTCGAGACTGCGGGATATTTT
This sequence comes from uncultured Victivallales bacterium, assembly GCA_964487695.1. Lineage (GTDB taxonomy): Bacteria > Verrucomicrobiota > Kiritimatiellia > UBA8416 > CAZASC01 > CAZASC01. The sequence continues at coordinate 8,028 of CAZASC010000008.1, read as the reverse complement.
GTCGCCAGGCACATTGTAGAGAAGCCCCATGAATTCGAAGAATTCCGACGTGGTGAGACGTTCGTACATAAACGGCATGTCGGGTATGTAGCCGATGAGTTTCTTTGCGCGGACTGGCTCCTCCTGAATGTCTATGCCGTTGATTTTCGCAGAACCTGACGTCGGTTTCAGCAGGCCGGTAAGTATCTTGAGTGTCGTGGTCTTGCCAGCTCCGTTTGGCCCGAGGAAACAGAAGAGCTCGCCTCCCGGCACGCACAGGGTCAGATCCTGCACCGCTTTGACCGCGCCATAATTCCTGCAAAGATTCTGCACCTCAATCATGCTACACCTGCCAGGACATGAGCAACCCCGTCACTGTGGATAAAACATCTTGCCCGCCATCGGAGTCTCTGAAAGCCGCAAACGCCTCCCTGGCCGAGCATTTTTCCATGGTCCAGCCCAGCGGGGTTTCCTGTTTCACGACACTGCCGTTCGAGTCTATCCACGTGAGAAACTGTTTGCCATGATAGTCCGTGCTGAGCACAGTCGTTTCGCACTTCTCGCCGGTCACGATCAGGATTTCCTCCCGGACCGCTTTCATTCTTACATCAGTTGTTTTCATTGAAATAGGATCGTATGTTGGAATTCTGATCTCCTGCCCAACCTTAATGCGTTTCGTGGTCATCATGGTCATGGGGGAATATATAATCGCATCGTCAGGCAGATCGAGCGCCAGCTTGTACGCGTTGCCGTTCAAATCTATTTTCACGTTAAAAATACGGCCACCCTCACGCTCGCCATGAACATCAGCTTCATAGCCGCCACTTCCCAGCGAGCATGAAAACCGCTGCAACCGGTACGCCGCGTCGAGACCAACAGCCGCATTCATGGTGCAAACCTGCGGTTCTCCCATAAGCCTGACCTTGAGATCGGTGCGGTTGTTGATGGTGCAGTGGACGATGGAATTGGTTTCGCTGCTATCCATGCTGGTGTGCGTGTAACCAACAGGCGCACCCTTGAAAGTGATCTTCATCCAGGAATCCATCAACAGGATATCCTTGGAAAGCAAACTCCTGTAACCTTCGAGTGAATGTGTGAAGAGTTCAGGAAACGCTTCGAAGCGAACGAGCCACGCCACCATGCAAAGCCAGAAGACGACAACCGCAATTTTCAAGCGTTTGTGTTTCACTGCCCCTGTTCCAACTGGCGAATCTGGGTCTGAACCCCGGCAAGGCTGGATTCAAGGCCGGAAATACCTGCGGTATCTTCAGCGCCAAGGGGATGAGCATCTTCCCAGTCCTTGTATTTCTTGTTGGCAGTTTTGTAGGTCTGTTCGACCCTGTTTTCGGCTAGCTTCATCCTCTGCAACTCGTCCAGGTATTTCGACCTTGCATCGTCTTTGCTCGCGTCCGCCTTTCCTGTGAGATCCCTGACTTTCACCCAGAAGCCGTCATACGCAGCTTTTGCGGCTGCATATTCTTTTGAAGACGGATTCATCTCGTCCTTCTTTCTGACCAGCGCCAGCTTTGCTTCTTCGAGCTGCGCAATAAGTTGCGCCTTTATGATTTCGAGTTTCTTCAACTGCTCAGTGACCTGAAGTAGCGAGCCCGCCCCTATTTCGAGATCTCGCACGGGTATAAGGAGCTTTGACACTTCGGTGCCTTCGTTCACAACATTGCAGACGGCCATGACATCGTCCTGGCCCCTTTTTACCTGAAGAATGTCAACAAGCGTTCCCGCCGCTACCTTGCAGGGAAGGGCAGGGCTTGCGCAGTTACACGCTTTGGTGTTGGCAGTCTTGACTGCCCCCCATCCTTTCCCACGACCCTTTGCGATGTTCTTTAGTGAAGCCGTACGCAGATCGTTCGGTGTGGTCGAAAGAAGAAGTTCGCACTCGCGCAATGCATCGTCCCAGTTTTGCAGAGCGATATGTTTCAGCGCCAACTCATAATGGCTCGTCTCATCTGGAGGAGCGCCCGCTCTGACAGCGCCGGCGCTTTCGGGCGATTCCGATTGCTCGTTCACAGTATGATTCACGGTGCGCTGGACAATCTTGACGGCCTGCTCAGGGATTTGATTATTGACCGGGTGTTGCGTGAGAGATGGCTGGTAGTTCTGCGGCAATTCTTTGGCGATCTCTTTCAACAGATCGTCGTGTCCACCCATCGCCCTTAGTTCATTGATAAGCACATCGTATCCGCACCATTCCGATAGAGGCGCCCCGGTATCCGGTCCCTGGATGAACATCTCGACGATGCCACTCCGCAATGCTCGAAGCAAATACATCGGGCCTGAGGCAGCTTGCACCTTTGTTTTATCGTACCGGTTCGCCAATTCACGCGCAGTCCGCGCAGCGGATGTGAAATCGCCCAGCATGATATGGCACCGGATGACGTCGCAGGCGAGACGGTATTCCAGGGTCCGATGCGAGATGGCCCACGGCTCGATCTGCGTCATTTGATCTAGGGCTTCTCCCGGCTGGCTGCCAGAGAGCTGCTCGGCCCGTGAGACTGTATTTTGTGCCACGCCCGTTTTGTAAAGGTCCGTGAAGCAACTGAGGATCGCCATGCCGACGATTCCGATCAGCACGTAGCTGAAGATTGCGGTACAAACGGACTTCCAATTTCGAGGTAAGTCACGAAAGAAGTCAGCTATGGATGGTTCTGTCGCCATTATGTTTCGGACCGACTGTGCATCATTCCTATCACGGCGATAATACCGGCGGTGATGCCAAGTATAAGATAGCCCATAAGATAATCGGTATCGCGCGTCTCGGCAAATATGATCCATCCCCACCGATATGTGAAGACGTACGCGGTAAAAAGTCCTATGCGGCTGAATCTGAAGAGCAGGCAGGCTGTCAGGATGGTGAGCAGCATTGTCACTTCGAGTGCAGGAAGCGGCAGCGTTGTGTGCTGTATCACATTCAATAAATCATTCAGTGTGTTGCCGGTGGCGGGCATGTTCGCATTCCTCTTCTCAAGTTCCAATTTGCAGTAAACTTATATTCAATCGATGGCGCAGGGCAAGACCTATTTGGCCGCCGTGACAGACGCAGGCGCTATTTATCGCTTTGAGGCAAGATTGAGGAGAACAACTTTCGTTGATACCGGAGAGCCGGAATCCGATAAAGCTCCGCAATCTTCAGATTGGAATCAACTAGCTCGCTCTGATCCAGAACAATATCCACGCCAAACGACTGCAACGAGACACGTTTTATACTTATGTCGGAGTCCACGATGCGGAAGACGTCGGTCATGTTCCGCACGGGCTTTCCGTTCAGAGCGGTGATTATCATGTCCTGGTTATTCTGGTAGCCTATGTTGATCGAGGCGGGCAGAACGCCGGACAAAATAACGACATGCGCGCCAGGCTGACTGGGCGAATACCGCTGGGTCAAATATAAATGAACCAGACGCGAATCAACTTCCTGCTGCCATTCCGGACCCCGGGATTTGAGATACCTGCCGGTGACTTCCCTGATTATTAAACCGCCTTCAACAAGATATTCGGACTGTTCTCCTGTCACGTTTTCAGGAATAAGTGCAGCGCTGTCGAGCCATCGGTCAAGCCGGACGTCTATCGTCTTCTCCACTTTGTCGCGGATAATCGTAAGGGGCACGACATCGCCAGGTTCGCGCCGCCCTTTGATTAAATTGGCGAAGCCCAACCTCCCGAAATCTGGATCTTCGTAGAAACCCAGATTATCAATACTGTTTCCGTCCCAGGCCAGAATAACGTCGTTTGGCTTAAGCGTCTCGGCTGAGCCTGTACCTGGCAGACATGACAAAACGAGAATTCCCTTCCCATTCTGTTTGACTCCCAGATATGCGCGTTTGACTGGATCTATGAGTGATGTCCAAATCACGCCTGCGGTGGCGAAGCCCTTGTATGGCGGCTTGAGCGCGTCCTTCAGAAAGTGGTCAATCATGGAATATGGCAACATGCGTCCGACTCGCGTGCCGGGATCATAACTGACGATCAGACCTGCGATCTTCCCGTCGCACACCGCGATGGCGCCTTCGCCATTGACGTTGAGATCTGTCAGCAGACTGAAAATCAAAGCTGGATACGGCGCTGTCGGCAACTCTGATACGGAAATGTTGACAATCTGCGCCTTGCCGCGCTGTAACTGGCTGGTTTCGTCGAATTGAAGTATTTCGACGCTCCCGGTGCTTGCGACATGCTCCGCCATTTTGACTGGCGACGTCTCGATGTCGTCGGCGTCATTCGTTATCTTCAGAAGGGCAAGATCTATCTGGCAATCGGACAATTCAACGGTAGCTGCGATCTTTTCGCCAGTCCTGATTTTCCTGAGTTCCACCAACCTGTGATTGCGCACGAGATTTTCGGTGGTGAGGACATGTGAATTGTCCACAAGAATTCCGTATCCGCGGCGCAGGCCCGGCGGTTTTTGCTGCCAGGGAAGAAAGGGATCGGATTCCTGGTATGTGGCAGTCACCTCAACCAGGGCCGATTCCAGCTCTTGCGGCGCAGCAACGGTCATCTGCGCGGCGACAAACAGGGCTAGTGCGAGAACCGGGATGAATCTCATCTTGCCTCCCTAAAATGTTCGCGCGCGGATATTCCATACTGGAGTGATATCTCCCGATCGGCCCGCCTGGCATTTCCGGCATCCATAATCAACAGGTCGTTCACACCGGCGAAACGAAACACATTGAATGCTTCTTTTTGCCCTTCAATGGCCTTTTTGATGTCTTTCAGGTTGCTTATCGCTACGCCATTGACTTCGGTAATTATTCCATTGATGAAACTTTCCGAGTACGTGTTGACCGTGTTCGGCAGGCGCGCAATCAGGACCACGAATTCGTCCTTATTCGAGTACAAACCATCCACTTTGGCATATTGACTGTAGTAAATGAGCTGTTGATAGTTCATGCTGCCCTGGTTCTTGTGCTGTGCGCGCAGGTACTCGCGTGTGAGCGGCGCGAACACCAGTCCGCCGGTGATGTAGTAGTCAGGTCGTGTGTCATAAATGTTTCTGTACACAAACGGGTCCCGGGGATTGATAAGAGGAACCAGAACCTCGATTTCGGCGTTGTTACGCCACACCTTGAACTTGACCGAATCTCCACATTGTTTGCGTTCGAGAAGTTCTGCAAACAGTACGGCGTTGCCATCGAGACTGATGGTCGCATCGTCGGCGATCGGATACGAGTCGATGGAAAGCAATACATCACGGTCGCGCAAATAGCCTTTCGCGCTGCCGAAAGGATCAACATAATGCACAGCAATCCCGCCCCGGTCGCCCGGAAGATTCAAGTCGCGGCGCAAGGCGATGTTGCGGGTTGTCATGAAGCTCACGCCCAACTCCGGATACCCGTTGTAGGCTCCATCCTCTATGTCCCGGAGGAAATGGTTCAGCACAGGCAATGGAATCGCGTAGCCGATATTTTCGGACAGCGCCAACCCCTGGAACGCGAGGCCGACAACTTTGCCCTTGAACAACACCGGTCCGCCGCTGTTGCCGGGATTTATCGCAGCATCAACCTGCAAAACAAGGTGCTGATCCACTTCGCTGTGAGTATAAACGTTATAATCTATGCGCGACACAACGCCTCTCGTCACCGATAGGCGGTCGCCACCCATGGGATAACCCAGGACTGTTACATCGTCGCTAAGCGACGGCAGGGTATCCGCGAATTTGATGGGGCTTGTACCGGCGAAAAAATCGGGATCGTCCACGGTCAGTACGGCAAGGTCGCAATCGTGACCGATGAAAGCCACTTTTGCCTTGAACCTCCGGGAGTCGTCGAATTTCTGCACTTCGATAAACTTGGCGTCGGAAACGACGTGCGCATTGGTGAGTATTCTCTTTTTGGAGATAATAAATCCCGAACCAGTGGCGCCGACCGGTTCTCCGCCCTGCCATGGCATGACATAGTCCTCGCGCTGTATGGTGACATGTATTTTGACGACAGATGCCTGAGCGTCCGACAGGGAGTTCGCCTGGCTGCGTGGCACGACGAGGCATATCGCAAGCAGCAGCGCAACGTAGAGATATTTTGTTTTCGCACGATTCATCGTCTATTTGGTAGAATATCCCCTTGCGCATCGTATAGCACGAAAAAAGTAATCCGCCAGAACCTGTGAAAGAACGACAGATGAGTATAGAAGACAGAGATTACTTCAAAGCTGATCGCAAGGGGGCCGGCAGAAAGAAAGAACGCATACCGCTGTGGATTCAGGTGAAGTTCTTCTTGTGGCAGTTGATGAGGCGGATTCGCGGTCAGAAGACATAGTTCAGCCAGCAGCCGTATTCCAGATCGCTGGCCTTGAATTCGCTGAAATTGTTGACGGTGTGGAATGTGTACAAAGTCTGAAGCTCGATACCGAATTTGCCCAAATCGAAGTCGAGTCCCAACAAGACGTGGTAATAGAAACCAAGCCAGTCCTTCTGGCTTCCATCTTTGCTTGGCATGTAGCTGTTAAGGATGCCAACGCCCCCGCGCAAATATTTCCACCTTGGATCGGTATCCTGGATGACAAGGTTGAGTTCCGGAGTAAGGACATAATCCACCGAATTGGTGCCGGTAGGGCGCGGCGTGTAGCCCGCTGCGAGCTGCCAGTAACCAGCCGAATCGCGTATTTCATAGGATAATCCATACGAGAGATCGCCGTTGCCAAATGGATACGCTTCAAACGATGGAAGATCCCTCAGGTATCTAACGCCAAGTCCAACGGCGCTTGTGGTCGTGTCAGAACCGGAACTGGAACTTGATCCCGTAGCCGCGAAAGAGGTAATGGAACACGCCACCAGCAAGAGAAGGCTGACGAAGATGGAAGTGCGACTGTTGTTCATGTTCGCGCGATGGTATCACACAATACCTTTGTCGCAAGCGGAATTGGCTTCTTTGTCCAGGAGATTGTCTTTACGGCGGCTTATGGAAGCTTTTCTACGCCCATTTTTTTGAGGCCATTGTTGGAGGCGGTTTGGAAAACGAGCGTGCCGCTAGAATCAAAAATACTTGCGATAAAACCGTAGAAGTCATTGCCAAAACCAGAGTATTCACCTCCGTAATATCGGCTGACCGACTTGTAACTCGAGCTATCAACCGCAAACGCGGGAAGTTCGACATTGACTGCGCGTATCCCATCAATCTTGGGTATGCTGAACTCTTTAGTATCTAACTTCTTTGGATCCACTTTGCCGGAATCCCCGACAGGCTTGCCAAAATACTCAACGACTAGTTTTGGATTATCCAAAGCGTAGGCCTTGTTTGCGGACTTCAAGCTTATCCTTACAGTATAGTTCATTGATCCCTGTTTCATCTTTGTGGTGCGATAATAGTAGTGCGATGCTGTTTTCTCCATGTCATCTTGGGTATAAATCGTCGCTGTAGCACTGATTTTCTGACCACTTGCGGTACGATCCGTCGGCATGATTGTAACATTCTTGAAGATTTGTCCGGCCGTATCCGGAAAAGCCTGTCCCTCATATATCTTCGCGCCACCCGATTCCGTGACCTTGCCGGTTGGTTCGCTTGAGCTTTTCTTTGGCTGATCTGGTGTCGTCGGAGTCGTTGGCGCAGGAGACTCCGTGGGCTGTGGTTTCTTTTCGGTTTGTTGTTCTGCTGCCGCCACTGCGAATTCGGAGCTTGTGACCTTGGCATCGGATTTCACATTCTTTATCTCGGTGTTGACTTCGATCGCGTCGTCCACCTTTCCGGCTTTTGTGAGATTCGTCTGAAGCGCGTTAAGTTGATCCACATACTGTTTTGTGACGGCGACTATCTTCTTGCTCTTTTCAAGTTCGAGCTTGGCCGTTGCGCTTTTATATGCGGCGCGCAGGCTCTTGATTCCCTCAAGAAGCGCTGGATCGTCGCCGTCTGGCATCGTTTGTTCAGTTTTGAATCGTTCTATCTCGTGGTTTGCGGCTTGCCATCCATCGAGATTGCCGGCTTTTTGCATATCCTGCTGCAGCTTCAGCAATTGTTTGAGATATGACGTTGGCTGGTTTTGCATGGCGTCGGCATGCTCATTTTCTGTCTTGCCCATGGCTTTATCGTATGCCTGCCGGAGAGATTT